>DASTZI010000279.1:0-13018 GCA_035764385.1 Vicinamibacterales bacterium | reverse complement strand
CGCTCCGCGCTCGAGACGGTGCACTCAATTGATCGGTGCACCGACATGGCGACGCTGCTGTCGCCGTTGGGCCGGCTGAAGGGCCGGCTGAAGCCGGCCCCTACGTACGGCGAGTCGATAGGCGCGCCGCTCGCCTAGGATCCGGATCAAATCCCGAATCCCGAATCGCAAATCCCGAGACGATGGCTGACATCAACCCGAGAGCGCACGAATACCAGGAATACCGTCAGGCTGTCCGCGAGTTGTGCAGCCAGTTCGACAGCAAGTACTGGCAGGCGGTGGAGGAGCGCAACGGTTATCCGGATGCCTTCGTCAAGGCGCTGACCGACGCAGGCTGGCTTGCCGCACTGATTCCCGAGCAGTACGGCGGCGGCGGCCTGAATGTCACCGAGGCGTCGGTGATCCTCGAGGAGATCAATCGGTCTGGCGCGAACTCCGGCGCCTGCCATGCGCAGATGTACATCATGGGTGCGCTGCTGCGTCATGGCTCCGATGCGCAGAAGCGGAAGTACTTGCCCGGCATTGCGTCCGGCGAGCTGCGCCTCCAGTCGTTCGCGGTCACCGAGCCGACGACCGGCACTGACACCACGAAGACGCGTACGACGGCCGTCCGTAACGGCGACCGCTACATCGTCAACGGTCAGAAGGTGTGGATTTCCCGGATTCAACATTCGGACCTGATGCTGCTGCTCGCGAGGACCACGCCTCTGCCGGAGGTGAAGAAGAAGACCGAAGGGATGTCGATTTTCCTGGTCGATCTTCGCGGGGCCGATCAGAAGGGGATGACCGTAAGGCCGATCCGCAACATGGTCAATCACGAAACCAACGAAGTGTTCTTCGAAGATTTCGAGGTGCCGGCCGCTAATCTGATCGGCGAGGAAGGTCTCGGGTTCCGCTACATTCTCGACGGCATGAACGCGGAGCGCATTCTCATCGCCGCCGAGTGCATCGGCGACGGCTTCTGGTTCGTCGACAGGGCGCGGACGTACGCAAACGAGCGGATCGTGTTCGAGCGGCCCATCGGCCGGAACCAGGGCGTCCAGTTTCCGATCGCGCGCGCCTATGCCAACGTTCGTGCCGCGGATCTGATGCGCTTCGAAGCGGCGCGCCTCTTCGATGCCGGCAAGCCCTCGGGCGCGGAGGCCAATCTTGCCAAACTGCTCGCGGCGGACGCGTCATGGGAGGCAGCCAACGCGTGCCTGCAGACGTTCGGTGGGTTCGGCTTTGCGGCCGAGTACGACGTCGAACGAAAATTCCGCGAGACGAGGCTGTATCAGATCGCCCCAATCTCGACGAATTTGATCCTTTCCTATATCGGTGAGCATGTGCTCGGAATGCCAAGATCCTTTTAAACGGAAACACATGACTGAATCGCAGGCACCTACAGATCGTCTCGAGCGCAGCATGCTCTACGTGCCGGCTTCACGACCGAACATGATCGAAAAGGCGGCCGCCTCCGACGCCGATGCGGTCTGCATCGATCTCGAGGATGCGGTTGCCGTCGACGAGAAGCTGGCGAGCCGTGCGAACGTCGTCCGCGCGTTTCGCGAGCTCGACTTCGGCCGCAAGCTCAAGGCCTTCCGCATCAACGGCCTGGATACCCCGTTTGCCTATCGCGATCTGATCGAAGTCGTCGAAGCCGCAGGCGACAGGATCGACGTCGTGATGGTGCCCAAGGCAAACCTCCCGCAGGACGTGCGGTTCGTGTGCATGCTGCTGACGCAGATCGAGCTGGCGAAGGGCTTCGAGCGGCAGATCGGCCTCGAAGTGCAGATCGAGAGCGCGAAGGGGTTCGTCTGGCTGCGGGAGATCGCCGAGGCGTCCCCACGCCTGCAGGCGCTCATCTTCGGACCCGGCGACTACTCGGCGACGATGCAGATGCCGGTTGCGAACATCGGCGAGATGGACGAGAACGACCAGATCTATCCCGGCCACCGGTGGCACGCGGTGATGCACGCGGTGGTCGCAACCGCGCGGGCGAACGGCCTGCGTGCCATCGACGGGCCGTACGCCGGTTACAAGGACACGGCAGGCCTGGAAAAGGCCGCTCGCATCGCGCGCGTCATGGGTTTCGACGGCAAGCAATGCATCCACCCGAGCCAGATTCCGGTCGTCAATCGCGTCTTCAGTCCCTCAGCCGAGGAAGTTGCGCATGCGAAGTCGGTCGTCGAGGCGTACGACGAAGCCGCGAAGAGCGGGCGCGGCGCCATTGGCAAGGACGGAAAGATGATCGACTACGCGAACATCCGGATGGCGAAGGCGCTTCTCAGAAAGCTCGGAGATCGGGTGTTTTGAGAGTTGCGAGGGCTTCGTAAATACTCGCGCGGCCGCAACTAGGGATGGTCCCGGTGTTTGGCCTGATGTTCTGCAATCGCCCAGACGGCGATGCCAAACAGAATGCCCGTTATTCCGAATCCCAGGAGGACGATCATTGCGCTATTCACGATCGAAACGCGTCTACGCTCCGTATCGAGCGTGGTCCACGAGAAGCATTTCCTCGGGTTCTTCTGCCTCGGCGACGGTCTCGCCTTCGAAGACGCGCTTCAGCCGCTTGGTATCAAGTTGGCCGTCCCACTTGGCAACCACGATGGTCGCCAGGCCATTGCCAATCAGGTTCGTCAACGAGCGCGCGCCAGACATGAAACGATCGATACCGATCAGGAGCGCGAGACCGGCGACAGGCAGCGCCGGAATCGACGACAGCGTCGCAGCGAGCGTGATGAATCCGCTGCCGGTGACACCCGCGGCGCCTTTCGAGGTCAGGAGCAGGACCGCGAGGATGCCGAGCTGCTGCGTGATCGTCAGCGGAGTGTCCGTGGCCTGCGCGATGAAGATGGCCGCCATAGACATGTAGATCGACGTGCCGTCCAGATTGAACGAATAGCCGGTCGGAATCACCAGACCGACCACCGGCTTCGCGCATCCGGCGTGTTCGAGCTTCGCCATCATCCGCGGCAGGACCGTCTCGGATGACGACGTCCCGAGGACGATCAGGATTTCCTCCTTGATATACGCGAGGTACTTGAGCAGGCTGACCCCCGACCACCAGGCGATTGTCGCAAGCACGACGAAGATGAAGAACAGGCACGCCAGCACCATGACGAGCATCAGCTCGCCAAGCGACAGCAGGGTGTGGATGCCGAACTGGCCGATGGTGTACGCCATGGCGCCGAACGCGCCAATCGGCGAGACGTACATGATGATGCCCACCATGCCGAACAGCGCGTGCGTGAACTGATCGATGAGCCCCACGAGCTGCTTGCCAATCGTCCCGAGGTGGAGCACCGCGACCCCGAACAGGATGGAGAAGAACAGTACCTGCAGGATGTCGCCCGTCGCGAACGCGTTGACGATCGTCGTCGGGATGATGTTCATCAGGAAGTCGACGGTTGTCAGATGCGAAGCGCTCGTCGTGTACGTAGCGACGCTTTTCGGATCGAGCTGCGCCGCGTTCGCATGCATCCCCGCTCCCGGCTGCATCACATTGACGAAGACGAGGCCAATGATGAGCGCGACCGTCGAGACGACTTCAAAGTAGAGGAGCGCGCGGAGGCCGATGCGGCCCACCTCCTTCATATCGCCCATCTTGGCGATGCCGACGACAACGGTGCCGAAGATGATCGGCGCGATCATCATGCGAATCAGCTTCACGAAGCCGTCGCCGAGCGGCCTCATCGAGGCGCCGAGGCCTGGGTTCAGTTGCCCCAGAACGACGCCGATGACGATGCCTACGATGACTTGGAACCAGAGGCGGGCATACAGCGGTTGCTGGCGGACGGCGGGTCGAGCGGGCATGGAATCAGGCCTCCAAAGGATTCGGAAGTATACAGCCGCGAAACAAAGGGCACCGGCTCGTCGTAACCCCCGTGCTGGGTCCCTGTGCGGCAGGGCCGGCAACGCTTGCGAACGGCGCCTGATTTCGGCGATAGTTCATCGGTTTCGCCCTAGACAAATGGTCGCCTCGGGATTTGCTCGAGGCAGGAGGCGTGGATGATCAGCAAGGCATCAGCAGTCGTGGCGTGTCTGGCGCTCACGGCGCTGACGATATACGCACAGGCGCCGCAGGGAGGGCGGGGCGGGCAGCGACAGGGTGGCCCCGCCGCCGCGCAGCCAGCCAACGCAAAAGTCATCGAGACGATGATGGACAACCTGGGCATGCTCCGCGGCATGCAGCGTAACGACTCGGTCAACCGCATCGAGATGTGGGGTGAGAACGGCACGAAGGTCATCGGCGGCAAGCCCGTCACGCTGACGAGCTGGAAGGTCAGCCTGAACTTCACGATGAACGGGATGCGCTTCGACTACACGCATGACGGCCAGCGCACCATCGAGGTTGTGTCCGATAAGTACGCCTGGAACGAGGAGACGCCGGGCGGCAAGGCGACACCGATGCCGGCGGCCCTGCAGGAGCGACAGATTCAAATGATGCTGACGCCAATCGGCATGGCGAAAGCCGCGAAAGCCGCTGGCGACGCCGCCAAGGTGTCCATGACTGCGGGCGGAGCGACCCTGACGTTCCCGGCCGCTGGCGGGACCGTCACCGCGACGCTGAACAAGTACATGGAGCCGGTGAAGGCTGAAGGGCGTTACGGAACCACGGTTCTCGCGGTCACGTATGACCAATACGGCGACTGGAACGACGATGCGAAGGCGGACGTTTATCTGCCGAAGCACATCGTCCAGACCCAGAACGGCATGGCGGTTCTGGACCTGACCGTGACGCACACCAATACTTACAACCCGTATGTGATCATGCCGATTCCGGCCAATGTGAAGGGTGGAGCGGCAGGGTCGCAGAGCAACTAACGCATTCATTGACTTGAATTTGCCGGTATGTTTCAGTATTTCGGGCTGTCTTCCCGGAGAGGTGCGATTATGAAAAGGCTATTCGGTCTTCTGGCGATTGTCGCGCTGAGCCTTGCGGCAAAGCCGGCCGTGGCGCATCACGCACTGCAGGCGGAGTTCGACACCGCCAAGCGTGGTGAGTTCACGGGGACCCTCACCAAGTTCGCCATGATCAACCCGCACGTCCGCTGGTTCTTCGACGTGAAGAAGGCGGATGGTACGGTGGATAAGTGGGAAATCACAGGCGCTGGCCCGCAGGCGCTTCGGTCCAACGGCATGACGCGCATCTTCAGCGTCGGCCAGACACTGAAGGTCAGCTACGCACCCGCTCGCGACGGCTCGCACACCGGGCGCGTGGTGACGTTTACGTTCCAGGATGGTCGGACCGTGACGATGTATCACGAGGATCCGAACAACCCGAACGACCTCTAAGCCAATGAATCAACTCAATAGGTTTGGCATCGCCGCCTCATTCGCGGCGGCGATGACCGTCGTGTCCCTGGCCGCGCAGGCGCCGACTCAGGCTCCCCAGCAGAACGTCCCGACGCCGCGCACGGGCAACGGCCATCCCGATCTGTCCGGCATGTGGGGCGGGGGCGGCGGTGGCGGCGGCGCCGCGAAGCCCGATGAGAAAGGGAATCTCACCGTGCTGCAGCGTGGTCGTCCCTGCTCACAGGCGCAGGTCGATTCCGGTCAGTGCGCGCCCGGCGTCAACTTCGAACGCGATTCCGGCGTCACGCAGCGGATGGGTCCGGAAATTCCGATGTACAAGCCGGAGTTCTGGGAGCGCGTCCAGTATCTCGATCGTAACGGCACGCAGGAGGATCCTGAGTTCCACTGCAAACCGGGCGGCGTGCCGCGCATGGGAGCGCCGGCGAAGATCGTGCAGACCCCGACGGAGCTGATTTTCCTTTACGCCCAGGGCAATCAGTTCCGCGTCATTCCGATTGACGGCCGTCCGCACGACCCGATCAAGTCCCAGGACACCACCTGGTATGGCGATGCGGTCGGCAAGTGGGAAGGCGACACGATGGTCATCGACATCGTCGGCTTCAACGACGAGAGCTGGATCGAATGGCCTGGCTGGTTCCACAGCAACAATATGCACGTCACTGAAAAGCTGACGCGCACGGGCAACACGCTGCGGTGGGAAGCGATCGTCGAGGATCCCGACGTGCTGACCGAGCCGTACCACGTTCGCACCCGCACGCTGCGGCTGAATCCGGATCCGAAGGCGACGCTCACCGAGGATCTGCCGTGCGAGGAGCGCGATTCGCAGCATATGGTGACGCACGAGCGAGGATAAGGTCGAGAGTTGCAGCAGCTGTGAAGTGGAGGGCGGGTCCTTTCGGACCCGCCTTTTTTTTGTGTTTCGAGGGTATAGATAAAGGGTAGCGATGGAAGAGTTCCTGTTACGACTGCAGGAAAGCGACTTCGGCGTGTGGGTGTCGTCGGCCCCGACGATCTTTGCGTATCCGACGATCCTGATGCTGCACACCGTTGGCCTCGCGATGATTGTCGGGCCGGCCTGGGTGCTGGATGTGCGGCTGCTCGGCTACGGCGCACGGCTGCCGGTGGAAGCGCTTCGCGGCGCATTCCGAATCATGTGGATCGGCTTCTTCATCAACGCGTCGACTGGTATCGCGCTCTTCATTTCCGAAGCCGACGACAAAGGCCTGAAGTGGATTTTCTGGGTCAAGCTGCTGACTATCGCGGTGGCGCTCGTCGTCACGACCCGTCTGCGCCGAACCGTGTTCGGCAGCGGGGTGGCATCCGACGTCGCGACGCCGAAGGCACGCAACCTCGCGAAGGCATCGCTTTTCCTGTGGCTCGGCGCTATCACCGCAGGTCGGCTCATGGCCTATATCAAATGAACAATCCGAACGATCCGAGCATGGAGCAACACCAATGTTTTTAAGTTTCGCGAGTTGGCTTCATAAGACTCCAATCTCTCTTGTCTTTCAGAATCAGGTCGCGTGGCTGTGGCCGACCTGCGAGACGCTCCATTTCGCGGGGCTCGCGCTGCTGCTCGGCGTCGCCGGCATGTTCGATCTTCGCCTGCTGGGTTTCATGAAGCGCGTGCCGATCAGCGTCGTCAAAGACTTCATGCCGTGGGCCCTTGTTGGCTTCACGCTGAACCTGATGACCGGGATGATCTTCGTCATCTCCCAACCCGCGCAGTACTTCGGCAACCCGACATGGTGGGTGAAGGTGGGATTTCTGATCGTTGCTGGCGCGAACGCTTTTATCTTCGAAACCGCGTACGGACGCCGCGCCGCCGCCATTCCGGTGGGGGAGGACACGCCGACGCCGCTCAAGATCATCGCTGGCGTGTCGCTGATTTCGTGGCTCGGCGTTCTGGTCGCAGGGCGATTCCTGCCCTTTGTAGGGGCAGGGATCGGGGCTGGGCTGTAACTGAGGCGGGTAAGGCCCACCCGCCCACCCCCCTTGATTTACACTCTCCCGGATCGATCTTCGGCCCGCCTGAAGGAGCTTCTATGAGATTGGTTCGTATCAGCATTGCGTTCGCGGTCGCCGCGGCCGTATCCCTTGTTTCACTGCACGCCCAGTACGGCGCGCCGGCACAGGGAGGACGTGGCGCTGGTGCCGCGCAGGCGCAGCAGAACGCGCCGACGCCGCGCACGGCTGATGGGCATCCGGATCTCTCGGGATTCTGGGGCGGAGGTGGCGGCGGTGGCCAGGGCCAGCCGCGTCCCGATGAAAAAGGGAATCTCGTGCAGCTGACACGCGGACGGCCGTGCCATCAGACGCAAGTCGACGCGGGCGAATGCGCGCCGGGCGTCAATGCGGAACGCGACGCGGGCCTCAATCAGCGCCCCGCCAACCAGCCGATGTACAAGCCGGAGTTCTGGGAGCGCGTGCAATACCTCGATCGCGAGGGCATCAAGGAAGATCCGACGTTTCACTGCAAACCGGCTGGCGTTCCGCGGATGGGACCGCCCGCGAAGATTGTCCAAACTGGAACGGAGCTGATCTTCCTGTATCAGCAGGGGAACACCTTCCGCGTGATTCCGATCGACGGCCGTCCGCACGATCCGATCAAGTCGCAGGACACGACGTGGTATGGCGATGCGGTCGGCAAGTGGGAAGGCGACACGATGGTGATCGATATCGTGGGGTTCAACGACGAGAGCTGGCTCGGGTGGCCGGGATGGCTGCACAGCAACAACATGCACGTCATCGAGCGATACACGCGCAACGGCAACACGCTTCGATGGGAAGCGGTCATCGAGGACCGCGACACCTTGCTCGAGCCGTTCCGCATGGACCCGCGGACGCTGAGGCTCAATCCGGATCCGAAGGCCTCGTTCATCGAGGACCTTCCGTGCGAGGAGCGCGACGCGCAGCACATCGTGACGCACGAGCGCGGCTAGGGCGCTTATCAGGCCCGCCTTTTTGTTTTGAACGTTCGCAGCATGTAGTGCAGCGAAGGGAGCAGTATGACTGCCCCAACTACCAGGCCGACTGCGAGCAGCCGCAGCGTCACAGCGGGCGCAGCCGCGTCGCGGATCGTGAGTGTCGGCGGAATCAGATAGGGATACTGCGCGATCATCCATCCCCACAGAATCAGGCTCACCTGCGCCGCGGCCGCGAGGCGCGCGACGCGGTAATGACGTAGCCATAACGCCGTTATCGCCGCGATGGCTGCAACCGCAGTGGCGGCTTGAATCAGCAGCGCGCCAACGACGCCGATCGCCACACGCGGTGCGGCGGAGTGGGCGAGTACGAGCGCTACCGCCGCAGCCACGAACACGGCGCCGGCGGCGGCGAGCCCGCGAATCCGGAAGTCCTCGCGCAGTTCCTCGTCCTGCGTATCGACGGTGAGATACGTCGCCGCCAGGAACGCGAAGAGCGCGACGGCAAAGAAGCCGACCGCCGCGGGGAACGCCGCTGCCCACGGCCTGACGAATACCTCGCTGAACGTGGCAGCGCCGTCAATCTTGTCCGCGGCATCTGCCACGGCGCCGGTTGCGATCGATCCGATGATGGTGCCGAACAGGAGCGGCGTGATGACACTGGCAATCGCAAAGGCGCGGCCCCAGTGAGTCCGGCCGTACGGACCGTAGCTGCGAAAGACGAATGCGGACCCGCGCAGCACGATGCCGATCAACATGATCGTGAGCGGAATGTGCAGTACGGTCCCGAGCATGCTGAACGCGGACGGAAAACCCGTGAACAGCACGACCACGACGACGATCAGCCAGACGTGATTGGCCTCCCATATGGGCGCGATCGAGTCGGCGATCAGTTCGCGCTGCCGCCCGCGGCGTCGGCCGGTGGCGAACAGATCCCAGACGCCGCCGCCGAAGTCCGCGCCGCCGGTCAGCACGTACGCGTTCAGCGCCACGGCGATGACGCCGGCGATGATCTCCGGCAGTCCGATCAAGTCGTCTCCCGCACGAGCGATGCGATCGAGATCGCGACGACTGCTGCGAGGCCCAGGTAGATCAGGGTGAACACGATCATCGGCACGGCAAGCCCGGGCATCGGCGTGACGGCATCGCCAGTGCGCATGATGCCGCCGATGATCCACGGCTGCCGCCCGACTTCGGTGACCACCCAGCCGGCCTCGGTCGCGATGAAGCCGGCTGGCGTGAGGAGCGCGAGCGCAGCCAGCAGGCTGCGATGGTCGGCAATCTCGCGCCTGCGCAGCGTCGTGACGGCCGCCCACGCGCAGACGAGCGCCATCAGCGTTCCGAGTATCACCATCAGCTGAAATGCGAGGTGCACTGGCGCGATCGGCGGCCACACGTCGCGTGGAAACGCGGATAGCCCTCGAACTTCGGCGTCGGGGTCACGAAACGCGAGCAGCGACAGCGCGCGTGGAATCTCGATGCCGACCAGATGCAGCGGCGCTCCGCGTTGCGTGTCGAGCAGCGACTCCATAGCCGCAAGCTTCACCGGTTGCCACCGCGCGACGGCTCGGGCGCTGGTATCACCGGAAATCGGCTGCAGCAGAGCAGCTGGAATGCCGATGGTCAATGCGACCATCAT
This sequence comes from Vicinamibacterales bacterium, assembly GCA_035764385.1. GTDB lineage: Bacteria > Acidobacteriota > Vicinamibacteria > Vicinamibacterales > UBA2999 > Gp6-AA40. The sequence goes on along the minus strand of DASTZI010000279.1, from coordinate 3,157 downwards.
GGCGCGGCGGTGGAAGAGAGTGTTGTTTCGGAGGAGCACCGCTGCATGGAGGCCGGCCACTGCCAGGCCGGTCGATGCGTAGGCGGCGAGCAGCATGTGCACGACCTGCTGGAACGTGGACGGATTGCGCATGGCCGCGAGCGGATCGATCGTGACGAACCGCCCGGCATCGACGGTGACGCCGGCCGGCGTGTTCATCCATGCATTGACGATGACGACGAACAACGCGGAAGCCGCGCCGCTGACGGCCACAATCAGTCCGGCGGACATGTGCGCGCGTGACGACACGCGTTCCCAGCCGTAGAGATACACGCCGAGGAAGATGGCTTCGGTGAAGAACGCGAACCCTTCCAGCGCAAACGGAATTCCGATGACCGGACCCGCGAGCCGCATGAAGGACGGCCAGAGAAGGCCAAGCTCAAATGAGAGGACGGTGCCGGAGACCGCGCCGACCGCGAAGAGGATGGCGGTGCCTTTGGCCCAGCGGCGAGCGAGTTGGAGGTAGATGGCATCACCGGTGCGGCGCCATCGCCACTCCGCCAGCACCATCAGCAGCGGCATGGCGATGCCGATTTCCGCGAAGATGATGTGGAAACCGAGCGAGAGCGCCATTTGCGCTCTCGCGGCCATGAGATCTGAAATCGACATGGGCGGACGTGAACATCCGCTAGAGGCGGACCTGAAGGTCCGCCTCTACGCTATCGCGTCGCCGTGTTCGCCGCCGATACCGGCAGCGCCTGCCACGTTCCCGCCATCGGCTGCTGCTCGACGCCCGGCTTCGACCAGTCGCACACGCCCGTCGGGAAGATCTGCTTGAGCCGCGCGAGTTCGTCCGGTGTGAACGTCACCTTGTAGTCAGACGCGGCGATCGACTTGAGCTGGCACTTGATGACGTCGGCCGCGAGCGGACTCCCTGCGACACCGCGCGGGAACGAATTGGCCGGATAGAGCTCGTTGCACTTGCCGGAGTTCGGCATCTGGCGCTCGACGATCCGCTGCGGATGCTCGTCGCGCGTCCAGCAGGCGTCGACGAAATCAGCCGGCTTCGCGCGGCGCAGCTTCACCAGCTTTGAATCCTTCGACGTGTCGTCCTCAATCTTCGTGAGCCACTGATCCATCTGTGCCAGCCCCTGCCTCAGCACGGGCGCCTTCAACGAATCGCCCCAGCGCCGATCGTCGGTCAGCATCACCTGGTTGTCGGTGTAGCCGTTCGCCTTTTGCAGCCGCTCGCGCGTCGAGAACGAGTGATAGCGAAGATGGATATTGCCGCCCTGCACGTCGTCGAGGTACGCGCGGTAGTCGAGGATCGGCGTCGTCGCGAGGCCGCCTCCGCCCCACGTCATGCGGCCCATCCGATACGCAGTGCGAACCGCCGTGAGATCCGCGACCGTGCGCGTCGGAACGATCTTGCCGTCGTTGTCGTAGCCGCCAATCTTCGTGTTGAGATCGAGGAACTGATCCTTCGTTATGGCTCCTGCGTTCAATGCGCCGAGCCCGTACTGGATCCCGACGTTATCCAGCGGACGCCGCGCGAAACCGGTTTTCGGATCGCGTCCCCAGACGTTCACCGCGTGGTCGTACACGTCACAGCGGGCGCCTGTCGGATTCTTCACCGCGTCGTAGCGCAGTGCGTCGGGCAACGCACAGTACTCGCCGACGGTGATCCGACCTGGGTTCAAGCTGTTGGTTTTGAGCGTCGCAAGTTGACCGAGGCCGGCAATCTGCCGCTGTTGTTCATCGGTGAACGTCACAGAGGCCGCGAGCTTGTCGAAGTAGTTCGCCAGCAGCCGCGCATCGCTGATCATCGCGACCGTGCCGAACTCCATGTCAGGGAAGCTCCGCTGCACGATCAGGCCGTCGAGCAACCCTGGATAGCCGTCGCCGATCTGATGCTGCTGATAGGTGGCGCCGGATCCACCGAAGCCGGCGGTCCATTTCGGCGCGCCGTAGGCCTCGATGAAATGCTCCTTCGTCATCATCATCGTCTCGATGGCGAGCAGCTCCGAACAGTCGTTGCCGAAGACATTCAGCGAGTTCGACGCGACGGCGTAGCCCTGCTGCAGCATCACCTCGTCATCGACGCCGCCCGTGCCGGTGCCCTGTTTGTACCAGCCGCCCGCGCATCCGCCTCCGAAGGTATAAATCAGCCGGCCGTTCCAGCCTGACGGCTTCGTCATGAAATCGGGCGGTGCGTCCTTTGCGGGGTTGAAGAGCATCGCGATCTCGTAGACACCGCGATTGATCGTGCCGGTCTCGACCCGAACGATAAACGGCGCCTGCATGCCGAGTGAAGTGGTGACCATTGCTACGTCGGACGGAATCGATTTCGGATCCGGAAGTGGCTTGAAGGTGTTGTCACTGCCACGGCCGCGACCGGCCGGCGCGGCGGGAGCGGTTGACTTGTACACGTAGTCGACGCGCGTCGCGATCGAGCAGTCCGCGTCGAGCGCCTTGCCAGCCGTGCCGCCAGACATCAGATTGAACTTCTCGGCTTCGCAGACGAACGGCGTTTCGTGTGGACCAGAGATCACCGGTCCGGCACTGGGATGGTTGACCACCGTAACCTTCGCGGTCGCTTTACCAGCCGTCGCGACCAACGCATTGCTGCCGTCGTTGAGCCCCTTGACGAGCGCCATCATCGTGCGGCCGGTCGCGTCGGCGCGGAGCGCGCTCGTGACGTCGGTGCCGTTCAGCGTGAGCCGCACTAGGGACGGCTGCGTCCCGGCGGGCAGCGCGACGCTGACGAGCACGTCGCCACCGCTCACATATTCAGGACGTGGATTCGAAGCGACGTGGAGCTGCAGCCCCTGCGCCGCCGCGATGGATGAAAAGGCTAGAAGGAGTGCCGGGGCAATCGTGAAAGGCAAGCGCATCGTTCCTTCTCCTCGTGTGGGGTCAAACTCATGCCGCTGGCACCTACGCCGTTGTCAGCGCGCGTTCGGTCAGCAGCCCCGTGAAATCGCGGATGTTGGAGACCTGCTCCATGCGTTCGATGCGCTCGAAGATGGCGTCGAGCCGCTCCGGCGGCAGCACCAGCGATCCACACTCCGTGAACTTGTCGCGCAGTTCGTCGCGGGTGAACGGCCGCTCCGGACCGCCGCGATACGGCCCTGACTCCTGCGTCAGCATGCGACCATCCTCGAGCTCCACTTCAACA
>DASTZI010000278.1:0-16470 GCA_035764385.1 Vicinamibacterales bacterium | reverse complement strand
GCGTGGTCGGAACGGCGGACGATCCGGCCGGCCGCACCTTCATCTACTACGACTATCCAGCTCAGTTCGCGGGCTTGGTGAATCAGGATTCCGAATACGTCAACGACAAGTCGGCGGACCGTTCCTATTCGTCGTTCGAGGTCGAGGTGAATCGTCGCTATGGCAACAACTGGCAGTTCCGGTCGTCCTACAGCGCGACCTGGAAGACCGAGCCGTTTGGCACCTCGGATAATACAGTCATCGTCGGCATGGATCCCAACTCCGAGATAAACGCCGCCTACGACAACCTTCTCGAGTGGGAGTACCGGGCCGCGGCGTCGTACCTGTTCCGCTACGGCATCCTCGGGTCGGCCAATTACGACATCCGCAGCGGAGAGTACTGGGAGCGCACCGTGCAGTTCCGCGGACCGGCAGGCAGCCGCATCCCGACGCAGGTGCTGCGCGTCGAGTCGCGCGGCAGCCGGCAGGTTGACTCGCTGAAGATGCTCGACATCCGCGCGGAAAAGCGCTTCGAGCTCGGTGGCGCACGGCGGCTGAGCGTGACGTTGAATGTGTACAACCTGCTCAACACCAACAGCCCGCTCGGCATTCAGGGGCGGTCTGGACCACAGTTCGGATTTGTGACGAGCATCCCGCCGGGCCGGCTCGTCGAAGCGGCATTTCGTCTGGGGTTCTAACGTTACTTCTTGATCGGCGTGCCGGTACGGGCAGTCGGCTTCAGGCCCGACGCCTTGTACCGCTTGTCGCTTTCATTGAGATAGGTCACCCACGGGCGCGTGTCTGCCGGTTCCCAATACAGCGGGTCGCCGGCGACGCGTTCGTTCAGGAGTCCCTTCGCATCCATGTAGACGTTCGGTGAGGGGCCGTTCGTGTCGGTGCAGGTGTTGAACTGCATCCGATCTTCATAGGCGGTTTCTTTGTCGCGCTGAAATCTCAACCGCGCATTAATCGGGCTGATGTAGACCTCGGGATCGTAGAGCGTGATCTCGCCTTCGAGACGATCGCCGACGAGGCGATACCGCTCAACCGTCTCGAGCTGGTCGCTGAATTCAGACGGCCCGCCCTTCCATCCATGAATCTGGTTCGTGTGAACGATCAGCTCGTCGTTGTTCCAGAAGCCGATCGACTCGCCGTGCCATTTCACAAATTCCTTGTCTTTCGGGCTGTGTGGTGTCCCGTCGGTGAATATCCAGCGCGCGGTGAACGAGCCGTTGCCGGAACCCATTGAATAGACTCGTCCCAGGGTCACGACGAATTCTTCGGCGCTCACCGCATCGAAGTATCCACCAGGCAGGCAGATGGAATTGGCCGACCAGATTCGGCCTTCAGTAGCCGCTTTCATCTCTTGAACGAATGTTTCCCGGTACTTCGGCGTCAGCATCGCAGCAATCGAGCTCGCCGGAGCGCCGCCGCCGAACTGTGCGCCGCCACTCCAGTGACCGCTCCAATCTGGAAGCGTCTGCTTCGTATGTTTTGTGCCGCCGTTGGCCTGCTTCAGTAGCACCTGGTAGTGTTCCCACGCGTTGGTATACGGGTACGGACTCTTGAGGCTTGGAGCGTCGGCTCTTCCCGTTCCTTGCGAGCCGTACGGACGCGCGGAGAGTTCCTGACCCGTACGGCGCCCCTCGACGTTGATCGCCATGCCTCGGAGCTGGCCTGGCGTGTTGTTGCGGTAGTACGCGGAGTCGGTCCACAGGGCGCGGTCCTGACGAAAGTCGGTCGTCGTGAAGATCGTCGGTTTCTCGGTTTGCGCCGCAATCGGAATTGAGAGCGCGAGCCCGAGGAGCACCGCCCCAGCCGATGCGGAAATCCAAAGTGTGGCGCGCACGGCGTCAGATCCTGCCGAACTGTTTGCCATCGCCGGCGGTGGCGACGATGTAGTTGCCGCCGGGACGGCCGTCAATCAGCGGATGCATGGTGACGGTGACCTGGTCGCCGGTCTTGAAGGTGGTTGCCGTAAAACCGACCTTCAGCATGTTTGTGATGTTAGACATCTCGACCGTGTAGGTGAGGGTGTCTCCGGTCTCGGCCTTCGCCTCGACATAGAGGAAAACGTGAGGATTCCGGAAGATCCACTGCGATACCGTTCCGGTGATCGTCACTTCCTTGTCGTGATCGAACATCGCATGTGAGTGATGCGACCATGCCGTCGACGAGGACGTGAGTGTGAGCGCGGCTGCCAGGAAACCCGTGAATGCGAGCTGTTTCACTGCGGTCATAAACCTGCCTCTCGAAGCCCCGAGCCGAACGGCGGCAGTATACGCGTGTGGTCGGGCAACGCCATAGAAATGTCGAAATGGTCCTGCAGGTCGACCGGCGGAGGTGTACAGGTGGGGGAGTTCCGTTCCGGCTGGAACACCACTTGAAGCATCCACTCTTTGGAGAATTTCATCATGCGACACCTCATCTCAACACTGATAGTGGCCTCGTTCTGTGTGACGGGCAGCGCCGCGTTCGCGCAGCTCGACGCCGTGACCGACGCCGCCAAGAAAGCGGGAAGCGCGACCAAGGAAGTCGGCAAGGCTACAGTCGAGACGACCAAGGACGCCGCGAAGGCGACCGAAAAGGGAACCAAGAAGGTTGCTGGCGAAACCAAGAAGGCGGTCCAGACGACCTACAGATGCGCTGATGGCAGCACCGACCAGGCGACGCTGAAGACGAACGCCTGCAGGGATCACGGCGGAGTGAAGACTGAAGCGAAACAGAAACGCTGACTTGTACGTCAGGTCGCCCGCCGCGTTTGCGGCGGGCGGCACCCCCAATGCACCGTCCATATCGCTAAGGAGGCTTTGCCATGCGCATACTGGTGGCATCCATCTCACTTAGCGCGGTGCTGTTGCTTTCGGGTTGTGCCTCGGTCAATACCTCGTTTCAGAAGTATCCCGCGTTTGGACGCCTGGCGGGGGCCGGGCGAATCGTCACGTTCGACCGTCAGGCCGCGAGGAACCTCGTGCCGCCTTCGCACGCCGAGCCGGTTGTCGTCCCGCAGTCACGATACTCCGTGATCCGCTGACGGTCGGTTTCGGACGCCTGCGTTAAAAGTCGTCCGAGTTGGTCGCCGTCGAGGCGGCCCAGAAGTGGGGTGAGAGTATCCCCTCGGTCGGCGCTGAATAGATGAACCACCACAGCGCAACGCAGAAGACGACCAGTTTCCAGTTGATATTCCGCAGGGTCTCGCGGCAAAACGAGACCCCGTTACTGGCGGTCACGACCGGCGTCCGAGTGGGCTTGTTTGAGGTGAGGCGAGGAAGAAGGTTCGACATCAGCTTGTCCACAACACCCGTCGAGGTCTTCGGTGGCAATGGCTGTACCTGGCTCATTTGGCTGACTTTAGTCGCCTAGTCCAGGCAGACTTTTTTCGGGAATGTAAGGCCCGGTTGCGATCAGACGACATAATGTGCCACCATATGACTGTAAAATACAGATCGGCTTGGCTTCGATTTGCCATAGGGGCACCGACGAGCTATGTCCAAACTCAGTTTCTCCGACTTTAATGCTCCCCAAATGATCGGCGAAAGCGCCGCGATGGCGACTTTACGCGTCCAGATATCCGCCGCGGCCCGTACGAGCGCGAAGGTGCTTATTCTCGGCGAGACCGGTGTCGGAAAGGAAATCGCCGCTCGTCAGCTCCACGATCAAAGCGTTTATCGCACGAAGCCGTTTGTCGCGGTCAACTGCAGCGGCGTGCCGGAGACGCTGCTCGAGTCCGAACTTTTCGGCCATACCCGCGGCAGCTTCACCGGCGCCTATCGCGATAAGCCCGGGTTCATCCGCCAGGCGAGCGGCGGCACCCTGTTCCTCGACGAACTTGGTGAGATGAGTCTTCGGATGCAGGGCGTGTTGCTGCGATTCACCGAAACTGGCGAAGTGCAGCCGGTCGGTTCAGACACGCCAACACAGCACGTCAAGGTTCGTCTGATCACGGCAACCAATCGTGATCTTCGAGAGCAGATCGCGGCGGGCACCTTCCGCGAGGATCTGTTTTACCGGCTGAATGTCATTCAGCTTCAGATCCCGCCGCTGCGGGAACGGCGCGACGACGTCCCGTTGCTGCTGCATCATTATCTCGAACGTGCGGCGATGACCTTCAACGTGGCTGTTCCGGAGCTGAGCGACGACGCTTCGCAGTTGCTCACGTCATATGGCTGGCCGGGAAACATCCGTGAGCTGCGCAACGTGGCAGAGCGGCTCGCACTGCGCGATGCACGTCGTCCCCTGATGGCCGACGATCTCCCGATCGAACTGCGCGGCGGGAGTGCGCCAAAAATCACGGCTGCGCCGATCGCGACGCCGGCCACGACCACCCAGGATTCACCGGCGCCGATGCATCCGCCGGTCTCCCGTGCTGCCGACGAACTGTGGCACAGGATGGCGAACGGGGAAGATTTCTGGACGGTTGTGCACAAAGCGTATAAGGCCCGGGAGCTGGCGCGTCAGGATCTGGCGTCGCTCATCGATCGCGGCCTGCAGGAGACCCGCGGAAGCTATCGGGCGCTGCTCAAGGTGTTTCACCTGCCATCGACCGACTACAAGCGGTTCCACGCGTTCCTGTACCAGCAGCGGTGCAACCTGCCCGTCGCCTCGTACCGCCGGCGGGTGCCTCGCGCTCCGAGCGTGCCGTCGGCAACAGTGCGTCCGCCGCAGGAACTCGGAAATCGCGTCATAGGCTGACAACCGGCGGCGGTGGACATATCCGCCGCCGCCCACTCTGCTCCCGAGGAGTCCGGTCCGCCTGCGACTCTAGTCCTCCCAAAGGGCGAACTCGGGGTTCGCGATTCGCGCGCAGGCTGCCTGCGTTCTCCCGTCCATCCCCTCCCCCGGTGCGTTCGACCAACGATTGATCCACCTGCTGCCGAATCAGTGATCGCACGTGTGAAGACGTGTAGAACGGCCTAAACTCAACAAATTCGGTTTCACACACGATTTGGTTCTCTATAATTTCCGTTCTGTCGACGAGCTGGCGATCCGTTCCACGGTTTTTGTGAAAAGACACGCGGCATACGACGGCTTCGTAATGGACTATCGCTTGCTATAACGGAATAAATCGATGGCGCGGACCATTCTGATTGTCGAAGACGACGAGGCCACCCGGGTCGGGCTCCTCGTCCTGCTTGCGGAGGCGGGCTACCGCACGATTGGGGCGGGTACGCTCAAACAGGCCACCGAGCTGCTCGCGCAGCAGAATCCGGACCTCATGGTCGTCGATGTCAGGCTGGGAGGGGACAACGGTCTCCAGCTGGTCGCGATGGCAATTCAACCGATTCCCGCCATCGTGACCACCGCGTTTGCCGACCCGATACTGGAGGCGGAAGCACGCCAGTTCGGCGCCGACTTCATGGTGAAGCCGCTGTCGCCGAGAGCGCTGATCGAACTGATTGGACGGAAGCTGGCCGAAGCGGTGAAGGTCCCCACCACGGCGAGGCGGTGGCCTCGCAAACAAATCAGCAGCAGTGTCCCCGTGCTCGTCGGCGACTCGCCGGCGCGGATCGTCGACGTCGGTTACGGCGGCGTTCGCCTCGAGGTCGAATCGGATCGAAACGTCCCCGACTCGTTCCGCCTGACTCTTTCGGGGCACATCTCGGTTCCGGTGAACGTCGTGTGGAACCGCAGGCGCGGCGACATCTGGCAGTACGGTGTCGCGGTCAACGAAGAGCACCAGCCCGCCTGGCGCGAGCTCGTCGATACCCTTTCCTAATCTGCTGTCGTACCGGTTCGCGAACGCGATCGAGTCGCGAGAACTGTGCGCTCAGAAGCCCGCGATGAGGTCGATGATCGCGTCGGCGGACGCGACGACCCCGTAGCCCGAGTTCCCGAGTGCGAGCAGCGTGCGCGATGACGAGTCCGGCGAACCGGAAGCATTGCCCGGATTCAGCGGCAGGACGTCCTCAGGTACAGGGACGAATTGCGTGGCAATACCGATGATGCGGAGTCTGTTGGTTCGCGACAGCTGCACCACCGGGCCGCCACTGTTGCCGTGATTGACTGGTGCATCGATGATGATCGTTTTCAGCGCGGCATTGACGCCGGCCACAATGCCGCTTCGCACCAGCGGCCTCGTACGATCGATCTGCGCGGCGTTGGTCACGCCAATGGAGGGATACCCGAGCATGAAGATCTGGCTCGAGATATCCACGGCGGCGTAGCGCGTCAGGTATTCGAACGGCGCGACGATGATCCCTCCCTTCGACCTCCCGCTGATCACGACACCGGGCGTGGTATTCATCCCGTCGGACGTGAGGGTCCCGAGACGAACGACCACGACGTCGCGTACCGCGTCGGTCCGAATCTGTCGCTCCTCCTGCAGTTGTCCTGAATTGAGATGAATGACGGTCACCGCCGTCTCCTTGAGGTCCTTACTCAACGCGCGCAATGTCGCTTCGCGAGCCCAGAACTGCTCTGTCACCGGATTGACCAGCACGTGCCTGGCGGTGACGAGGAAGAGATCGCGATCGCGGCGAACAAAGCAGCCGGTGCCGCCGCCGCCCTGCGCAAGTACCTGCACGGGATAGGCGAGATTGTCTTCCGGCAGGTAAGCCTGGGCGCGCGCGATCGACGCAAGTAAGCACAGCGCAAGCACGGCCGTCGCTGGCATGACCACATGCCTTGCCGTCATGCGGGCAATCTAACACCGAAAACCGGAACCGGTGTCCCTCGGCGTACCATCGGCCATGCACGAAGAGTTCGTCATCGAGTGCCCATACTGCGGGGAGCACGTCGATGTCTATGTCGAGGCTGACGTGACGGGCAGTTTCATCCAGGACTGTGAGGTGTGCTGCAACCCATGGCGCGTCGACGTGCGGGATGAGGACGGCGAGCGGTACATCGCGGTGCGACGCGCGGACGGGTCCGAATAGCGGCAGCAATTAGGTTTGGTTTCCATATCGAACCGACATTCATGGCTGGTACTTCGAGGTCGAACGACATTCATGTCGACACCGGTGTCGCGATGCTGTCGTGAACTCGCCTGAAAGGCTGCGACTGATCGACATTTGTTGATCGCACGCAACCTTCGCAGCCAGGAACGCGTCTTGCTCGAACACGGCGAATTCCCACGCCACCGACTCTCCCCATGACCGACATTTCATCTTCACATCAGGAAATTCAGGCGCTCATCGACCAACTGCAGGCGCGGTACGCATTGGTCGACGACGGTGAGGTTGCGACCTACATTCCCGAATTGAGCAAGGTAAATCCAGACGAATTTGGCGTATCTCTGGTCACCGACACGGGTCGGGTCTTCGAATCCGGCCACTGTGATCGACCGTTCACCATCCAGTCGATCTCGAAGCCGTTCGTTTTCGGCATGGCGCTCGAGGAGTGCGGACCGGAACGGGTGTTCCAGCGCGTCGACGTGGAACCGAGCGGCGACGCATTCAATGCCATTGAGCTGCAGGGGCAAACCAATCGTCCCCACAATCCGATGGTGAACGCCGGGGCGATCACCGTCACGGCGCTCCTGCACGCACAGCATGGCCGTCGCGCATTCGATCATCTGCTCGAGCGATTCAGCGCACTGGCTGGCCGTCCGCTCCAGATGGACGAAGCCGTCTACGAGTCGGAACGCGCCACCGGTCACCGCAACCGCGCGATTGCGCACCTCCTGCTGAATTTCGGTATGGTGCACGAGGAGGTGGAAGCGGCACTCGACCTGTATTTCAGGCAGTGCTCGATTCTCGTGACGTGCCGGGATCTGGCGATGATGGCGGCCACGCTTTCAAACCTGGGCTGTCATCCGATCACCGGCAAAGCGGCGCTCGGCATGTCGTGCGTGAAGGACGTGCTGTCGGTCATGTTCACGTGCGGGATGTACGACTACTCCGGCCAGTGGGCATATCGCGTCGGCATTCCGGCCAAGAGCGGGGTAGGCGGCGGTGTCGTGGCTGTGGTCAATCGGCAGCTGGGCATCGGCACGTATTCACCGCGCCTGGATCGGTTCGGCAACAGTGTTCGCGGCGTCGAGGTCTGCTCGGAATTGGCGAGACGACTAGGCCTTCACGTGTTCGATTGCCTGAACGTGGGGTCGAGCTTCCTCGAAACGGTTCTGTGACGGAGGGGCCGCGGTGTGATTAGCGCGCGCCGGCAGGCGGAGCCGGCGGCGGCTGACCGGCGAGCGGTGGCACCGGATCGATGCGCAGTCCGTGGAACTCGTTCGAATAGATGGCCTGATAGCGGATGCCGTTGCCGTCCTTGTCCACATACCCGAGTGACTGCTGAAACAGCCCCGGCTCCGGGTACCCCTTGGGGACCGTCGCGTCCTGGATGTACAGCTTGTTCTCGTGCATGGAGATGTAAAGGTAGGTGCGGGACTGATCGGCGGTATTGGTCAGTTGCAGCTGATGGCCTTCGACCAGATCCTGCCAGTTCCACAGATATTCCGTGACCCTCACATCCTTCTGTAGATACTTGAACGTGGCGTAGACGATCGCGTCGCGGATGTCCTGTGTCGCGTATCCGGGGCCGATGACCGGACGCAGTCCGCCCGCCGGCTGCCCCTGACACGTCTCGGCGCCAACCGGACATTTCTGCGATCGCTCCATCCCGAGCCGTTCGATGCCCGTGTAATCAACCACCGTCATCGAATAGCGCCCGCTGCTGGTTTCTGCACTGTAGACGCGCGCAGGCAGCACATAACCCTGTTCAGTTGTCCACACGGTGTCGGTAATCTTCGGCTCGTACGGAAAGACGACTTTGAAGCCATCGTCCTTGTTTTGGTATTCAATCCATTCCTGAGCAGCGACGGACGAAGCGGCCATCACAACCGTCGTGAACGCGAGCACGAATCTCGTTGCACGCATGACGCCCCTCATTTGAAGTCGAACGTCGTCGTTAAGACGTTGCTGTCGATCCCGCTCGTATCGCTCGCGCGGACCTGCAAATCGCAATGATTGCCGGTGGCTGGCGCCCCGGCGTGCCCCTGGAGCGTTCGCGGGTTCGGGATGCTCGCGCGGATTGCCCCGTTGTCAGACTTGCCTCTGACGATCCCGGCTTCGGGCTGTCCAGGACCGCAGGCGAGCAGGAACCACACCTTGGGTGTTCCGCCGAATGTGCCGTCCTGATTCGACGCTGTCAGTTGCAGATCGACCATCGGCTGACTCGCCTGCGCCGAGACCACTCTGAGATTGGCGATGTTGGGAACGTGGTCGGGGATGAGCAGCGTGACCGGTGCTGTACGTCCGTTTTGCTGCACGGCGACAAGCGCGCGAGGGCCGGGCGCGGCATCCTTCGCAACCGTGACGGTGAACTCCCACCACACCGACCCCTGGTTCAGATCGCGGAATTTCAGGTCCGACACGGAAATCCCCGCTGACGGCGTGATCTCGATCGACTGAACAGGGTTGTTGCGAGCGAGCGCGACGTGCACCGACGTGCTTTGCGCCGGCATCAGCTGCATCGGATATACGCTCCCAATGACACCCGGGGCCTGCTGGGCACGAGCGAGCTGCGCAATCCCGATGACCGCCACACACGCGAGCGCGCCCGACAGCACGATCACGAAACGCCGGCGCCTGACCTTCATGGACTGACCTCCCGCGGTGGGGAACGATGGTCTTAAAGAATTAGCGACTCAAGGCCGCGGTTCGGTTCCTGCCCAGCCGCTCGTCGACCAGCGTGACGATCTCGTCGAGCGTCTCAGACTGCAGGCCCTGCTGCTTCGCGATACGTCGGACGAGGCAGTCTACGCGCTCGATAGGTTCGGCCCCGCCGAACAACGCCCGCGCGGCAGACGACGGTTTGCCGAGGCCCTCGGCGGCCTTTGCGTACTTTTCAAACGGCACCAGATCCTCGTTTTCAGCGCCAAGACCGTGACACAGCGTCGAGACCCACTCGTACACCGTGCGTGACTTCGTGGCATCGCCGTGCACGGCCTCCTTGATCGGAATCATCTCCTCGCGCCGAATGCAGCGGTAGTTGCCCGCGATGAGCATCGGCCACTTCGCCAGCGGCACGAACACCGACTCGTGGACCTTCAGCTTCACGGGGACCTCGAGGGGACCGTCGCCCGGGTCATAGCGAGCCGCCTCGATGTCGGCTTCGAGGTTGCGAAGAATCGTCGTCTCGCGTTCTCCGTCGAAGCGCGCGGCTTTGAAGTTGGTGGGTAACCCGACCTGCAGGACGTTCTTCGGCTGATCGGGTGGCCGGAATGCCTGCGGGTCCGGGCTCGCGAGCGTCACCTGCGCGGGATCGAAGTCCTTCCAGACGGCCGGATCCGCATAGCACGCCTCGAGACCGTCGGTTGACAGTCCGGGGATTCGCTGCAGATAGGGCAACGGCGGCATGTTCATGATCGCGAGCGACGGTTTGCGCGACTTCGCGACGCGCGTCGTCAACTCACGGACGCCGCTCGCGCCGTACTGCGCTTCCTGCATTCCGAGCACGACGAGGTCGAACGAACCTGGATCGACCGCATCGGGTGTCGCCGCCGAGAGCGTTCCGGGAAGACTCTTCGACGAGATGTCCAACAGCCCCTCACGCCCCTTGATCGGCATTCGGACGATGGTCCCTTCGCGGTTGATCAGATCCGCGGTGGATCGCGTGCAGACGAGCGTCACGCGGTGCTTCGCCATCAACAGCTTGGTCGCGAAGAGCGACCCATAGGACGCACCGAGCACGAGCACGTTGTAGGTCACGATGGTCTCCTTGTCGGCTCCGGGCTACCGGCTACCGGCGTCCGGTCCTTCAGTCCCTGATCCCTGATCCCCGATCCCTAGATCGCGCCCTGCTTTCGCGCTGCGTCTATTTCCCCGTCGCTGAGGCCCACGAGCGTGCGCAGCACTTCTTCCGTGTGCTCACCAAGCAGGGGTGAGCGGCGTACGTCCGCGGGTGAATCCGACAACTTGATCGGATTCCCCACAGTCAGGTACTTGCCGCGCTTCGGATGATCGACTTCGACGACCGTCCCCGTTGCACGGAGGGCAGGCTCCTCGGCAAGTTCTTTCATCGAGAGAATCGGACCGCACGGCACGTCCACCTGGTTGAGAATGTCCATGACTTCCATCTTGGTTTTCGTCATGGTCCATTTCTCGATTTCGGAGAAGACGTGCATGAGGCGGGGGAGACGCGCGTCCGGCGTGTTGAAGTTCGGATCGTCCAGCCAGTCGGCGTGCCCAATGACCTTCGCGAGTTGTGGAAACGCCTGCAGCTGTGCGATGACGTAGATGTACGCGTCGGGATCAGTCTCCCACCCTTTACACTTCACGATCCATCCCGGGTGGCCTCCTCCCGATGCGTTGCCGGCGCGAGGGACCGCGTCGCCGAATTGCCCGTTCGGAAACTGCGGATACTCCTTCAGCGGACCGTGTACCAGCCGCTGCTGATCGCGCAGTTTGACGCGGCACAGGTTCAGCACCGCATCCTGCATTGCGCAAGTGACACGCTGCCCGCGCCCGGTTTTCTCGCGTTGAAACAGCGCGGCGAGGATTCCCGCGACCAGGTGGATGCCCGTGCCCGAGTCGCCGATTTGCGCGCCGGTCACGAGCGGCACGCGGTCGATCTCGCCGGTCGTCGACGCGGCGCCGCCCGTGCACTGCGCGACGTTCTCATACACCTTGCAGTCTTCAAACGGTCCCGGACCGAAGCCCTTCACCGAGGCGTAGATCATCCGCGGATTGAGCTCCTGGATCTTTTCCCAGGGAAACCCCATGCGATCGATGGCGCCAGGCGCGAAGTTCTCGACCATCACATCGCATTCCTGGATCAGTTTCGCGAAAATCTTCTTGCCTGCCTCCGTCTTCGGGTTGAGCGTGATGCCGCGCTTGTTGGCGTTCAGCATCGTGAAGTAGAGGCTGTCCACGCCCGGCTTGTCGCGCAATTGCCCGCGCGTCGGATCGCCTTCACCGGGACGCTCCACCTTGATCACGTCGGCACCGAACCAGGCCAGTATCTGCGTGCACGTGGGCCCGGACTGCACGTGCGTCATGTCGAGAATCCGAACACCCTCCAGGGCTTTGCCCATGTCGTCTTTTCCTCAGTGTCAAAAGCTGTTGGCGCGAAACGAGAATTTTATGCTCAGTCGGAATGTTTTGAGAATATCGCGCAACTCGCCTCGGTACGCGAGCGGACTGACCCGGAAAGACTTAGGGGTGCAGGTCGCTCGCCACGACGATGCGTCAAGCGCATCGTCGCGGAAGCGATTGCGGATGGAATTCGAGAGTGGGCTAGCGCTGCAGATGATGGTCGTCGTTGAGCAGCTTCGCCCCGTCGCTCTCGACGCACTTTGGCGACTCTTCGAGTGAGTCGGTCGACGGCTTTAGCAGACGCGCCGGCATGACCCACGGCTTGGCCAGGACGTTCGGTTCCTCAATCGTCGCCTGCCACACGAGATTGTCGCCGTCCTTCCAGATGCGTTCGATCACGTGCATCGCATCGGTGTGGAAGTAGCCGTCTTCGCCGAGCCACGTGTCATCACCGAAGCCGGTTACGTCGATGACGAACACGTCACCGTCCCATTTGCCGATCGAATCCCCGTAGGCCGATGGGTTTGGATACTGGCGATGCGGACGCCCGTCGGTGGGGATGATGCGATACGGATCGCCGGAGATGTCTTCGTAGAAGAAGATCGTTTCCTTCGGCAGCTGGACGATCTTTCGCGGCGGACCGATGCGTGGAACACCCGGCTTGCCGCAGTAGAAGACGGGATCGGTACGGCTTTCGTGATCGGCCAGGTCCTTCACCTTTGCCAGATGCTCGGGTTTGTAGGTCGGACGCGGCGTCGATGGCTGGACGCCGCGGATCGCGCTGGCGTCGCCATGGCGCGCGCTCTGATCGATCTTGTGGAGCGTGACCTGGCCGTTGACCTCTTTCTTCAGCGCGGCCGGTGCGCGATCGATTGCGTAACTCCATACGCCGCTCAGCTCGGGATGTCGCGCCTGTTGTGCAGAGACGACGCCCTGAACCAGAGCCGCGCATGCGACGAGAGCAAGGATTCTGTTCGTCATCACTTGGCCTCCGCGCCATTAACCAACTCGTACGACGTTCCGTCGGGCAATTTGATCTTGTCCATGTAGCCGTAGAGCGACCCGTCTCGTGCCTTCACCGCTTCGACCGAGATCATCTGGCCGATCGCCTTCGCGAAATCCGCGCGCGCCAGGCCGACGCTCTTGTACCAGGACGGTGGATTGCTCTCAAACTTCCACTGCTCGACCTTGCCGCCTTCACCCTTCGCGTCCATCAGCAGGACGATATGCGGATTGACCCAATCTACCCGCGTCAGCGTCCCCGTCACCGAGACGTGCTTGGACATATCGAAGATCGCCGAAGGTGAATGGTGCGCCTGAACAGATGCGACGGCGAGCACGACGATGAAGCCAACCGCGGGAACCGAATGCTTCAAGGGGGTCCTCCTTACGGGTCCGATTCGCGCGAATATAGCACGGTATCTGGGCTTCGCCGTCTGTGATGCCCGAAGATGAAATCGTGAGCAGATTCCGCTTTTACGGCCAATTGAATGACTTCCTGCCGTGGCAATGGCGGCATGGCCGATTCGCGCATACGTTGCGCGGCCCTGCATCAGTGAAGGATGTGATCGAATCCCTTGGCGTTCCACATCCCGAAGTGGACGTCATCGTGGTCAACGGACAGGCTGCAGACTTCGCCTACCGCGTGAAAGACGGTGATGACGTGGCGGTCTATCCCGCGTTTCACCGTGTCGATATCAGCGGCCTTCACCGTGTCGGAACTGACCCTCCTCAGCCGGTGCGCTTCGTACTCGACATCCATCTGCGAAAGCTCGCTGCGCTGCTGCGTCTCGGTGGATTTGACGCGTTGCTGCGCACAGACGACGCAGAGGTCGCGCAAGTGTCAGCAGTGGACCGGCGGGTGGCATTGACGCGTGACGTCGGGCTGCTCAAGCGCAGTGTTATCCAGTATGGCTATTGGGTCCGGCACACGGACTCCGAACTGCAGTTCATCGAAGTGCTCCAACGCTTCGAGCTTGCCGAACGTATGGATCCGTTCGTGCGCTGCATGGAATGCAATACCCTGCTTGTGTCCGTCGATGTCGACACCGTCGCAGAGCGGCTACCGCCGGGCACGCGTGAGTGCTTCAGCCAATTTCATCGCTGTCCGGGATGCGACCGGGTCTACTGGCAAGGGTCACACTACGAGCGATTGGTTCGACTTCTTGAAGATGCGCGCAAGCGGGCTGGCAGGTCCGCCTAAAGGCGGACCCCACCGACGTTAGAGGCCGGATCCGGTCGCTACGGATTCACAATCCTGGTCAACTCTATTCACCAGCCTGTATCCGGCGGGGATCATCAGTGGGGTCCGGCTTTAGCCGGACCTGCTGGCGGTGCACCTTCTGCTAGGATTGCCCGCATGCGGAACCGCTTAGCACTCTTCGCGGCACTCGGGCTGATCGTGGCGCTGCAGGCGTTGGTCGTCGGTCAGCGGGCGCCGTTCGCCTCGCCGCCGCCCGGGTCAGGGCCGACGCCGATGCGGCCGTACGCACAGTCGGGAGGCTGTTCCGAAGAACCCGCCGCGTTTCATCGCTGCGCGCTGGAGAAGATGAAGACCTTCGACCCGCCGCGAACGCCTGACGGCAAGCCTGACTTCGGCGGATTCTGGAATCGCATTGTCGTCCGCAACATGGAAAACATCGAGGAGCATCCGCAGACGATGGATACCTCGGGCGGCAAGAGCGCCATCATCGATCCCGCCGACGGCAAGATTCCGTATCAACCTTGGGCCGCAGCGCGCCGCGATGAAATGTATTCAAACTATGTGAACCCGATGGCGATGTGCATGACGCTCGGGGTTCCCAAGCAGGCGTACGGACCTGGCGTGTTTCGGATCGTGCAGACGCCGGCTTCCGTGTTCATGATTAACGATTACGCGCACAGCTACCGGGTCATTCCGACCGACGGCCGTCCGCACGTCGGACGCGACATCCGCCTCTACGCCGGCGACTCGCGCGGAACATGGGAGGGCAATACGCTGGTCATCGACGTCACGAACCAGAAGGACAAAATCTGGCTCGATGCGGTTGGCAACTTCTTCAGCGACAACGTCCACGTCGTCGAGCGATTCACGATGATCGACAAGGACGTGCTGCATTACCAGGCGACGGTCACCGATCCGAACGTCTACAGCCGGCCGTGGACGATGGTCTCGGGCTGGAAGCGCAATGCGGATCAACCGCTCGAAATCTGGGAGAACGCCTGCTGGGAGGGAATCCAGGACAACCTGGGTGAGGTGACGTACAGCCGCAAGCTCTATCCGGGCGCGGCCGCCCTTCCGAAGTGATTCAACGGCTCACGGCATCAATCACCGCCTGTGGATTCTCGGTCGCAATCACGAGCCGATTGCCCGTCGCCAGATAGCTGTAGCGCACGTTGATGTGCGACTCCGCGATTTTCTGAAACACCTTTGCGGCGGCCCCTGGCTCGTCGGCGACGGGCACAAGCACCACCTGCTGTTCCTGAACGATTCGGAAACCGTTGTCGTGAAGGCAGCGCCGCGCCGCATCGAGGTCCGGTGTGAGCACGTGGACGACGCCGTTCATCTCGGCGTAGCCGTCGATGTTGATGCCGGCGGCGCTGACGCATCCGATCGCGGCGGCGAGCACGCCCGGCCGGTCGGCTGCGAGCGTTACCGCCAGATCCGCAGCGAGATGTGTCATCAGAAACTCCTCACGGCATCTTCGAGGCGCTGTACGCGGCGAGGTCGATCATCTCCTGCAGCGTCAGCTGTGCCGCAATCGGCTTCATTAATTCGACAGTCTTGCCCGATCGCGCGCCGCTCTGCACGTCATACAACTGGCGCAGGATGTAGGTCGGCGATCGGCCGGCGAGCGCCGGAACAGGGACGTCGGTGTCCGGCGCATGCGCCATCCCGCGCAGGCTGACTCCGTGGCACTGCGTGCATGGTGGTGTTTTCCCAGGGACGACCACGGTCGTGCCCCTCATGACCGCGCCGCCGCTGCTGACAAACGCGCGGCCGCGACGAAGACTGCCCATCGGTACGTACGCGACAAACGGTGCGCGCGGGTCCAGTGCACGGGACCGTGAGGGAAACTTCGGCACTTCTACGATCCGCTGACCAATTGGCTCGAGCTCTTCGGGCTCGATCGGAACGCGAAGACCAGCTTCGACGATACGCGTCTTCGGAGCCATCGCGGTTTCAATCACCGTCACCCACGGCGCCCGCGGCAGCCCGGCGAAATAGTCGACAGCCGCCTTGGCTTCCTCGGGCGTAAGCGCGCGTGAGATCGCAGCCATCGGCGAATCGCCGACCGACGCGTGCCGCGCGCCGGTTCGAAAGTCCGCGAGCTGTAGCAGCATGTAGTCGGCTTGCAGTCCGGCAAGATTTCCTGAGTGCGGGTGACCGAGGCCATTGGTCAGGTGACACGACGCGCACGCCCGCACGTCGGGCCGCCGCCCCTTCGCGACCGGCACGTCGGGCATCTTTGGATGCTCAGTCGGGTACCAGTCGGGCGCGGCAAAGACGTCCTGAAGCTGTACGTACGTGTAAGTT
>DASTZI010000277.1:0-11016 GCA_035764385.1 Vicinamibacterales bacterium | reverse complement strand
TGCGATCTCCGCATGCCTCGCATGGACGGCTACGAGTTTCTATTGAAACTTCACGACCTGTTCGACGCGGCGCCTCCCGTCATCGCGGTGTCCGGTCTCGCGAGCAGCGCCGATCATCGACGGACGGAAGCGGCTGGCTTTGCGACGCACCTCGACAAGCCGTTCGACGATATCGGCCTTCTCGCTGCCGTCGGGACAGTAATCGCGCGCGAGCGTTCGAAGTAGGCCTGCTGTCCTTGGACGACCCACATCCGGCATTCAACTCGAGAGCGAGCCCCCTTTTCAGCTCGAGTGCGAAATGCCTGGCGTATCGTTCGGTTGTGCCAGATGATGTCGATCATGGCTTTCGACGATGAAGAATACGACGCCGACGAATGCATTGAGTGGCTCGATCTCGACGAGGTCGCCGAGGTGACGATTGTCAGTGGGGGACGCCGGATGCCTCGCTCGAGCGGAATCTGGTCAATAGACGCGCCAGGCGAGCAGCTTATCGAGATTCGCTTCCATGAACCGATGTATCTGAGCCACCTCCGCCTCATCTCCTCAGAACTCCAACAGGAGCGCACTCAGGAAATAACCGTCTGGGCTTCGCTGAACCGCGGAGAACAACATCGGGAATTGCTGCGGCAACAGTTCAACTTCAGCCCGAACGGTGCAACCGAGGAAATCGAAGAGTACGCCACGCGGCTTAGGGGTGTATCCGCAATCCAACTGCGGGTCGTCCCGAGCATCGACGGACGGCGTGCGGTCGCCCGCATCGGCGGTGTGTGGGTCGCGTCTGTCTGAGGGCGAGGTCGTTTGTAAGCATCGCGCGCCTGCTGGATTCGCTCAATCAACACGGATCGTGCGCGCAATGCGATGATCGGTCATGGCCGCGAAAAGACCGGCAGCCGCAGCGCTGCCGCACGCCTTCGATGTGCAGGAATTTCTTGATTCGGCCGGCATGTCGCGTCGCGTCGTCCGTTTCGCGCGAGGTGCCCGCGCGTTCGCCCAGGGATCCCCGGCGACGAGCGTCTTTTACATTCAATCGGGACAAATAAAGCTGTCGGTCGTGTCGAGGGCTGGTAAGGAGGCGGTTGTCGCCATACTTGGGCCGGGCGATTTCTTCGGCGAAGGATGCCTGGCGGGCCAGCCACGGCGCATCGGAACAGCAACCGCCATGGAGCCGACCATCGTGTTGCGCATCGGGAAAGACGAAATGATGCGCACCCTGCACGAACAATCCGCTCTGTCCGATCGCTTCATTGCCCACATGCTCGCCCGGAACATCCGGATCGAGGAGGATCTCGTCGATCAGCTCTTCAACTCGAGTGAAAAGCGACTCGCGCGAACACTCCTGTTGCTCGCGCGATACGGGGAAGAAACCGCTCCACCACGTGTATTGCCGAGGCTATCGCAGGAAACGCTCGCGGAGATTGTGGGTACGACACGCTCGCGCGTGAACTTTTTCATGAACAAGTTTCGAAAGCTGGGATTCATCGAGTACAACGGCGGCCTGAAAATCAACGCGGCTCTTCTCAGTGTCGTTCTGCACGAGTGAGTGATGTGCAGAAGTGAACATCGCTGCTCGGCAAGTCTCTATAACGTAGCGATATGCCTCCCCCTCTTCTCCAAGACTTTCCGAATGACGCCGCGGCTCGGAAGCTGATTCCGGGCGCCTACGAACAGAACACTCTGACCCGGCGCCAGCCGGGCGCAATGGGCGGACCGCCCTTTGGTTCAGCCCACATGCAAGTCGGATCGAGCACGATGTCTCCTGTGACGATCGCCGAACGCCAGAAAGAGGGCGGCGGAGGCATCACTCAGCGCAAGCGACCCGAAGGCGGTCTGGTCAACATCAGCAACCGTTAACATCGGTAACGAAAGTTGGTACACGTGCTATCTCGTTGTTTCCACCGTGTGACGCTCGTAGCCATAATCCTGCTCGCGTCGTGGCCGGTCGCGGCTGCCGACCTCGGCACATATCGTGAGTTCACGATCGGGGCCTCGACTGCCGACGTGATTGCGCGCACCGGCGCCGCCGAACGGGACATGAAAACGCTCCACCAACGGCCGGCACTCTTGCAGGAACTGTCGTGGCGCCCGCGCTATGCGAGCGGTCGCAATTCCGCGGACCGCGATTCAGTCGCAGCCATCGTCTTCAGCTTCATCGACAACCAACTCTTCAGGATGACCATCGACTATGAGAGGAGCCGGACGGAGGGGTTAACCAAAGAGGACATGATCACGTCGCTGTCCGCGATGTACGGACCTCGCTCGACCCGACCCGCGCCGATAGCTCCCCGCTCTTCGTTCGACAGCCTCGATACGCCGACCGTGTTTGCGACGTGGCGTCAGGGTGACGTGATGCTCACCCTCAACCAATCCGCGTACGGCGGTGGTTTCAGCCTGGTCATCACGTCGGTCCCTCTCGAGGCGCTCGCCAGGAAAGCACAAGCGACCGCCGTAACGATGGATGCGCGCGAAGCACCCGCGCGTGAAGCCGCGCGGGCCAAGGAACAAGCTGACGCGGCGCAGGCCGCCGCAGAGAAGACCAGGACAACCAATAAGGACACGTTCAAGCCATGACCCTCGACTCACCGGGTCTACCGCTCGCACGCTGCCCGCTGTGTCATACCTCCGCCGCGCTGTCGGCTCAGGCGCTTGCCGCGGGCGAACTCTGGCGATGTGTCACCTGTGGCCAAACCTGGACCGCTCAACGGCTGGAGACCGTGGCGGCCTACGAGGCCTGGGCCGCCAGTCGGACGAAGGGCGCCGGGTTCGTCTAGGTTGAGCGCCGATTGATACAGCGCCCCAGGTACATCCAGCGCTCGAAGGACGGTGACTACGTCATGCGGTTCACCGGCTTGACGTGGAGTGTTCTCCGCAGGACCGGTGAAGAGGGTGCCTTCATTCTTTCGACCCGTCATCGCGACCGGAAGGCAGCTCTGTCGCAGGTGCAATCGCTGACCGAACGCGACCAGTCCGACGGGTGGGAGCCCGTTGGTCCCGATTGGTTCCGGCAAGTCACTCACTTCAGGAAGGATTGATCGTCCGCGCTGTTGCCCGATGTGGAGTCCACCGGAGCAACACCGAACCGGATGTCTCGGTCTTCCGATTAAGAATGCCCGCCGCTGCGATTGTTCACAGCGCCAGTACGTCGCCACAGTGATGGTTGTTGCTCGCGTGTCGACAGCCTTGCCGTGGCAGAACGGCAGCGGGCCGGTCGCACGCCGTCTTCAGCGGAGGGTGAGTCCGGTATCGTCATTGTCTCCTCTGCAGCGCGTGTTGAACAGGACGAGTGCGACGTGTATCAGAGCAGGAAAGCGATCGTCGGCATTCGGTCAGAGGAGATCTTTCTTGGTCACCGAGACTTCGTCGCACTTCTGGCGCCGCCGGTAGATGGCGAAGCTCGTGAGGGAGGCCACAGGATGGGCTGTCTCAGGAAATGCCGCAAGCGTATCACACTGGTGTCGGCGACCAATGGTGCCGTAGATTCGCGCGGCGGCGAACCGGTTAGGCTGACTCAGGCGGTTCATCGCCCATGAGGAGCTGATAGACATACTCGGTGAGCTCGCGTAGCCGCAATCCAGCCGCGTCGGGCGCCCGCTGACCGGGAGATGGCATCGTCGGGATCTCGACAGCGCCTCTGACGATCAATGCCGCGGCGATGATCGCCCTCGCCTGTGCTTCCATCGGATCCATCATGCCCTCGTACGCTCCAGCCCGAGTCGCGCGAATTGAGCGCGGATCGCCGCGTAACATTCACACGACGCAGCTTCGAGCTGTCTGCGCCGGAGAACGCGAATGCGGCCATACCGAGTGGAGATCAGACCCATCTCTTTGAGCGCACGGAGAACATCCGTGACCGTCGGACGGCGAACACCGAGCATGATGGCCAGAAACTCCTGCTTCAGCGGAAAATCATCCGCATCGACTCGATCGTGAATTTGCAGCAGCCAACGACAGCAGCGTTGCGACACGTCGTGCAGGGCGTTGCAGGCAGTGCACTGCATCGTCTGCAACAGAGTCGCCTGCGCGTACGATGACATCATGTCCCGAAAAATACCGTCAATCGCGGTCTCGCTGAGGAACGACGTCGCGGCCAGCGCGACCACGGAACCGTCGGGCACCTGTTGCATCGTGCGCCCCGAACCCGAGCGATCGCCCAGGAACACGCCGATACCGAGCATGCCTTCGCGACCAACGGTGGCGACCTCCACCAGTGCGCCATCGCGCATCCGATTGGTAATCGAGAACACGCCGCTATTCGGAAAATAGACGTCATCGATTCGACGTCCATGCTCGTGGAGCGTGGCGCCAAGGACCGTCGTCTGGAGACGCAAGCGCCGGGCGATCCGCGCGTAGTCGTCGGCGGGCAATGCTGCCAGCAGCCGGTTCTGTAATGGTGTGCCGTCAGGAAGCACGCGAATCGATGATCGTGCCCGCTTCCGCATGGCGTCTCCTCTGAATCAGCCTGAACGGGTCAGGCGCTTCGATGAGACTGGAGGGGCACAGTCGCGTGTCGACTGCGAGCACAGCTCAGAAAAGCAGGAACCGAAAGCCTAACACGCGATCCGCCAGGAGCCCCGCAAAATGTACGGTAGACTACATTTCCGCCAGACTGGTGCCACGCCAATTGTGACGTCGCCTCAGCCTCCGAATTCCCGGCAGCCGGACGAGCTGCCGCGTAGGAGCGTGACGATGTCAAGCGCAGTTTCTGCCCCGGTGTTTCCCGTCAGTGTGTTTCCGACGTCCGGCGCTGTTGCGACCGCTGTCGCTGCGAGCGCGATGACCGTTCATCTCGTGAACCCGAGCCATATCTCATTCGGCATTGGTGTGATTACACCGCGCTGGCTCTTTGTGCTCGGCGCAGCCACGCCGGCCGCCTACGGCCCGCCGAACATTGTCGATGAAACGCTCGAGCCGCTCGACCTCCACACCATCAAGGGTGGTGACATCGTCGGCATTGGGATTCACACAGGCAATGCACTACGTGGATACGAGATAGGCACGGCCGCGAGAGCCAGGGGTGCGACGGTGGTCTTCGGCGGGATACACGCAACACTCTATCCAGACGAGGCGCACGAACTTGGCGGCGCACATGCCGTCGTCCGCGGCGACGGCGATGTGGTCTGGCCGCTTGTGATCAACCACGCGGCGCAGGGCACGCTGCAACGGCGCTATGAAGGCGGACGTGTGGATGCCGACCGCTTCGTCCCCGCGCGGTGGGACCTGCTGCCTCGGGGTCGCTACATGTGGGGCTCCGTGCAGACGGTGCGCGGATGTCCCAAACACTGTTCATTCTGCTCGGTGTGGCGGACCGACGGGCAGAAGCCACGGCAGCGCGGCGTCGACACCGTCATCGACGAGATCGTCGCGCTGCGTCGCCAGGGGTTTCGGTTCGTGGCACTTGCTGACGACAACTTCTATCCCGTCGCGCTGGCGGATCTGGCAATGGCGGAGCGCCAGGGCAATGTCATTCGGCTCGAAGAGCTGCGAGCCCTGCGAGCCGAGCGATTCGAGCTGATGGCCAGGTTGGCGGAGCTGCCGTCTGACATGGTGTTCTTCACGCAAATCACCATGGAAGCCGCTGAAGACGAGACATTTCTCGATGCCATGCGACGCGCAAATATCAAAGGTGCGCTCGTGGGCGTCGAAGCCGTGACGCCCGAAGGGTTGAAGGACGTCTACAAGAACTTCAACGAGGCCGGCGAGGCGTTGGTGGATCGGCTGAAGAAATTCCGGGAGCACGGCGTCTACGTCCTCGGCTCGTTCATCTTTGGGCTGCCAAGTGATCGGCCTTCGACTTTCGACGCGACAGCAGATGTCGCAGAGCGTGCGGAAGTTGCCTTCGCGCAGTTTGTCATGCTGACGCCCTATCCGGGCACGGTCGACTTCGAGGCGTGGGAGAAGAACGTTGGCCCGTCGGCAGACCGCGTGGCCGGTATTCCCGTCACGCGCCACTGGCTCATCCCGCAGGCACAACGACCCAAGGTCTACGCCCCTCACCCAGTGATGACCCCTGACGAAATTCGTGCGCGGACGCAGGCCGTCTGGGATCGGTTTTACAGTCTTCGCCGGATTTGGGTGCGCTCGCGGTGCGCACCGACGCTGCGTTCGCGCCTGGCGTTTGTTCTTATTTCGAAGCTCTATCGACAGATGTACGCGAACACCGGCATCGCAACCGACAGCGCTCGTGTGAATCGCGCCAACCGCTGGGCGCGGCTCATCGCCAGGCCTTGTCGTCGGCTATTCGTCGCACGACCCCTGCTGCCGTCGGGAAACGCAGTCTAGCGACCGCTTCGCAGAATCGGCCACCTGGTAGGGGGCGCTGTGCTCGCCTTTCCGGAGCGAACAACACGGCGCCCGGCCGGAGGGTGATTACAGAGTTACGGTCATCCGGCGAGGCTTCGCCCGCGCCAGGGCGGGTGTGCATTTGAGAACATCGAAGGTAGCGCAGAGTCGGTAGACTTCCGTCCATGCAACCGAAATACATGAAAGCCACGATCTCGGCCGTATGGGTGTGTGTACTGTGCGCCGTGGCGCTCTACGGAGACTTCACCTTCTCGGCTTGGGCCCTTCTTCTCGCGTTCGCCGTTGTCCCTCCGTTGGTAGTCATGCGGTATTGGAGAGAGCCTGTCCAGACCACATCGGAAAGCATTCAAAAGGCGTTGCGATAGCGCGCTCACGCGCCCGATGTCCCGTTCATAGCTCCTCGCCCCCATTTAGGTCGTGCGCGGTGACGCCGTCGCGCCGGCGGCGAGCGGCATTTCGATCACGCAGATGCATCCCTTCCCGGGCAGGTTGTCAATATGGATGTCGCCGCCGTGCGCATGCATGGCCTTGCGGGCTATCGCCAGACCCAGGCCGAGACCTGAGCGATCGCTGCGACGGCGCTCGGCGAAAGGCTCGAATGGGCCCTCCACGTGCTCGGGAAAACCGCCACATTCGTCTTCGATCTCGATTACGAGTCGTCCCGCGTCGGCGTGCGCGCGCAGCGACACATGACCCCCTTCGGCTGTGAACTTGAAGGCGTTCTGCAACAGGTTCGTCACGGCGGAGGTGAGAAGCTGCGGATCCGCATCGACGGCGAGCTCGGGATCGACCGCGTCCACCGTGAACCGTACGCGGCGGTACTCGGAATGAAGCACGCCCGTCGATGCAATCTCGTCGAGCAATTGGACCACTGGCAGACGTTCCCGCCGCTGCCTGCCGGACGATAAACGGACTTCCGTCAGCGCGCCGTTGATTGTGTCGCGAAGGCCCAACAAGCTCCGGCCGAGCACCGCCCCAGTGCTTCCGTTGATCGCGACGTCACCGCGTTTTAGAGCCTGGAAGGCGAGAAGCGACGTGTTGAGAAGATCCCGCAGTTCATGAGCCGCCCGTCCGAGATGTTCCGTCTCGTGTGCCGTCCGTTGCTCAGCGGTGATCCGCGCATGCTCCGTCACGGCGGCCGCGATCGCGATATCCAGACAATGGTTGAGAAGCTGAAATTCCTGGACCGTCACCGGCGCCCGACACTCCTCGGCGAGCGTGGTAATCGCCTGACAGACGTCGCCGTAGTCGTGCACGACCTGCGAGAGCGTGAAACCGGCCGCGAACAGCTCCGCGCCGTGCCGCGTTGCCGTGTCTGGGATCGCGTCGGCACCGAATGGCGTGTCCGGCAGTCGGAGTCGAAGCATCTGTTCAAGCTGTTGGAGAAAGAGCGGAACGCCATGCTCGAATTCGCTGCGCGCCCTGGATGGCCACACACGCCCGTCAGCCCGTTGACTCGCACGTGACGTGATCGCCTCGCGATTGGCTGAAATGAATTCTTGCAACACGGTGAGGCTCCTGGCGCGCGGGGTGTGGTCGACAGATCTCGCGCGGATGCGCTTATGTTCATGGCTGAGGGCCGCCACAGGCCCTGAAATGGGCAACTACATGGAGACGGGCAACCTACGTTCCAAACGACGCGCTCACTGTACGTTGGTCCGCGTCAACGGTCTGTCCCAAACCGCACACCTTCCAGGGCTCACTCCTGCGCCCACTCGTTCAGCATTTCCTGTACTCGCTCACGCACGGCTTCTTTCACGGCCTTCTCCACCGCGGCTTTCGTTTGTCTCGTTGTGAGCATGGCGCTGCCATCGGTCTTCGACACCACGTCGTTCAGCGCTGCCTTCACCACGGGATCGAGACGTGACAGCTGTCGCATCTGCGCGTCGAGCGTCTTCGTCAGCTGTCTCGGCGTGACACGATTGACTTCGATGAACTCCGTGGCAGCCCAGTCTGCGTAGAAGGTATTTCGCAGGCGGCGCACCACGTTCACATCCCGGACGATGAGTCCGACCTCGCGCCGCGAATCAAGTTCCGCCTTCCGGAGGCTTTGGCTGCCGACAAACGCTTCGCGCCGATCGCGGATGATCGCGCGCGCGTGCAACCGAAAACCCGCGAGCGCTCGAACGTTGAGACGATGGCCGCTGCGACCGACGGACCCGATCACCTTGACGTCGACTCCGTTTTGTTTCTGCTCGTTCAGGGCTTTGAGCATGCGGACGTCCACGAGGTGCGGGTCGTAGATGAGCAGTTGTTTTCGGGCGCGCCGGATGAGACCGACAAGCTCTTTCCGCGCGTTGACAGGGCTGACGATAAAGGTGTCGAGGCCCGCTTCGTACGGTCTCCGCTCATTGTCCGCCTCCAGCAGCTTTAGCGCCTCATGGACGATCGCCTTCTTGCTGGTGACAATTCCGAAACTCCGGCTGTGATCGACGTCGAGGCAGGTTAGGTTGAACGAGAGCATGTAGAGGACAGTTCGGTCGATTATCAGGAGCTTGTCGTGGTAGCGCACGAGATCCCCCGCGCTACGCGAGACGGTCACTCCGGCGGCGAGGAGTCGCATTTCGAGTTTGCGCAGGTCCTTCTCGCCGCCATTGTTCGTCGAAGCGATGAGCGCCGTTACCGCCACACCGCGACCGGCGGCCGCCGTGAGCGCCGCCTCGATCTCGGCTCGATCGAACCTGAAGATGACGATGTTGACGCTCTTTCGCGCGTGCCTGATCGCCGCCACCAGTGGCGCAATCCCATTTTCCGGTTGAATCAGCAGCTTCACAGATGGGTCAACCTACGTGGGCAAGGCTATCGCGAAGGGGCACGCCGCGCTGTCCAATAGCTGACAGCATCGCTGCGGCGCCACGGTCGTGGTCGGCGCCAGTTGATCCTCGCAGAGCGCCTGGCCCGTCGAGCGACTGTGCAATGCGGAACAGACGCCTGCGGCCAATCCTGTCAGACTCGAACTGCAATGACCGGAACCAACAGCGTGAGTGCGTGGGTAATGACGGCGCTAGGTGGCTTCGTTGGCGGGCCGCCGGCGACGGCGCAGGATGCATCTCGTTATCGAGGCTACGTGCTCGAAAGCAGTTTAGACTCCGTTCTCGAGGACAGCGGTGTACGTGCGAAGGATGTGCAGACCGTCCACGAACGACCGGCCCAGATTCATACACTCGAATGGAGCGTGCCATTCCTTGCCTCCGACGGCGAGGAGCTGGGCGATCCCGTGCACGACATCACCTTCGCGTTCTACAACCGCGCGTTATACCAAATCATGGTCAGCTATGCTCGCGACCGTACTGACGCGCTGACGGGCAACGACATTATCGAGGCGCTCACTGTCACGTACGGTTCGCCCGTGGTGACATCGGCGATCAGCCGCCCACCGACGATGCTTCGAGACTCCGTTGTCCTCGCGCAATGGGAGAACGACTCGTCATCAGTGACGCTCCTTCGGGCGTACTCCTCTGAATTCAAGTTGATTCTGCTGTCGAAGGCATTGAGTGCCTGTGCCTGTGACGCAATCCGCGAGGCGACTCGGTTGGATGCGATCGAGGCGCCGCGCCGCCAACTGGAGCAGCGGAAACAAGAAGTCATCGACGCCAGCGTCGCTCGCGAGAAGACACGAACGATCAACAAAGCCGCATTTCGGCCGTAGCACATAGCATCGATTCACGAGGCACACCGCCGAAATCAACGACCACCCTCACCAAAAAATAGCCAGGGCGTGGTGCGCGCCATCTCGCACTTCTTGGTCTTGATCGAGTCCTCGACGGGACGTCGGTTGGAACACTTACCGTGAGTGCGACGCCCGATGTTCGGCGAGCCATTTATCGCTCATCCAGCCGAGTGTGCTCGCGTTCACGCCACCTGGCACCCGCATTTTGGGAATGACGACAACCGCGATCAACACGATGACGACGCCGACTATCAGCAGCATATGGTCTCGACCTCGGCGGCACCACGGCCACCGTACAGACTGTATTGATTGGACGTGCTCCGCGCTGTTCTCGATCGCACAGCGCACGAGACGCGCGAGGGCATGATGTTCCCGTGAACCCCTGCCCGCCGGCCGCGCGAAAACACGACAAGCCGGCGAAGAAGTACACGTCCCAAACGGAACATCGTCGGCCGCGCGTCCGGTGTTAGCGTGCAATGCGGAAGGCAGGTGCAACGTGAGATTGATTACTGCGACGATCGTGACGACGACGCTGGCGATGACGCCGCTCGTTGCCGCAGACAACGAACCGATTCAGCGACTCGGCGCGGCCGCGGCCGTGTTCTCCGAGATCATGGCGGCGCCGGACAAGGGCATTCCCCAGGATCTGCTCGAGAAGGCGCATTGCATAGTGATTGTTCCGGATCTGAAGACGGCCGCGTTCGTCTTTGGCGGAAAGTACGGGAAAGGGTATCTGTCGTGTCGCAACAAGAGCGGTGCAGGGTGGTCGGCTCCTGGTACCGTTCGCATCGAAGGCGGCAGCGTCGGGTTCCAGATCGGCGGGTCATCGACCGACTTGATCATGCTGGTCATGACTGAGCGCGGCTCGCAGAAGCTGCTGGAGAGCAAATTCACGCTTGGCGCGGAGGGCTCCGTCGCCGCCGGCCCGGTAGGACGCACCGCGACGGCCCAGACGGACGTGCAGCTACACGCGGACATCCTGTCGTGGTCGCGATCGCAGGGGTTGTTTGCCGGTCTCGCCCTGCAAGGGGCGACGCTGCGTCAGGACC
>DASTZI010000276.1:0-8085 GCA_035764385.1 Vicinamibacterales bacterium | reverse complement strand
GGGTTGCGCGGAATGCCGCGGTTCGACTGCAGGGTGATTACCGCATCATTCGCACATCGGGCCGCAATAACAAGGAGTCGCGCTTCCTCGCCGGGATCGTGCTGTCGCACGGCACGTTGTAAGGCGGAGCCTTTATGGGTTCAATAGGTTCATCGGGTTCATTGGGTTCATAGGGTAAAGGTCCTAAGCCGATGAACAGGACCTCCTGCGCCCAATGAACCCCATGAACCTATTGAACCCGGATCGCTGGGTTTATTCCTCCGCCCAGTTCTGCTGCTCTTCGACGATCAACGAGGCCTTTCCGATACCGGCCTGCGTGCTCGCGCTGATATAGCTATCGAGCTGCGAGGACGTGCACGGCATCACGGTGCCGTTTTGGCGGCACTCGATCATCGCCTGCGCTTTCACCACCACGTTGTGGATCGTCGGCGAAAGCGGACCGAGGTAGAACGTGAACGCCTGCGCGGACTTCGTCGCCTGGAACAGGTCCAGCGTGACGGTCCCGTCGATCGAGCACGTGGTGTTCGGAACCGTGCAGGTCAGAGCGACCGTCAGGCCGGTTGCCTGCAGGCGATCGTTGAAGACCACCTCGCCCGGCTCCATGGCCGCGCCGTCCACTTCGACCCACGCCTTGATCGCGGCGCGCGAGCTGCTCGTGGTCTTGCCTTGCTGATTCGTCGCGGTCACCGTATTGAAGGTCGACAGCAGCGTTTCCATCGATACCGTGGCCGTCAGCGCACCCCCAGTCGAGGTCTTGACGAGCGCCGGCTGCTCAAACAACGTCACCACGTCGCTGGAGCCGCCGCCGCTGATCGGAGCGAACGTCAACTTGTTCGCGCTATGTGTGAGAAACGATTTGTTCGACGCGGCATTCTGCGCAAACGCGCCCGACGCCCCACACATCGTCAACACCGCGATCGTGCCTGCCATCATTCGTACTTTCATCTCTGGACTCTCCTTGTTCTGGGCTCGTAACTCACTCGCACGTACGCGCTGCAGACCACGACCGTTGAGATGCGGACGAAGACAGACCTCTATCGGCCAACCTACCGCAGGTCCTGAGCGCTAAGAGTGAAAGGGAAACGCTCGATGGGGAAAGCCGAGCGCCGGCTATCTGAGCAAAACGCAGACCGCGAACGCGAAGCTCTGAAGCAAATGGAGCTTAGGTCGCGACCCGCGAATTATTCGTCGATGGAAACTGCATTGATCGCGGACAAGCGGTGCGTAAAGTTTTCCAGCGGGAGAGACAGCGGCAAATCACGGAGTCGGCTGCTGCGCAAACAGCACCACCGTGCTTCGCGGATTCACGATGTAATGATCGGCCGGATCGATCTGCAGCTCCTTACCCGCATCGAGAATGTCTTCACCGCTGGGCAAGCTTGTGTCGATTGACCGATGCCACCGTAGATCGGCACCGAGCTGCGGCAGCTTGATCCATTGCGATTCGTAGTGTCCGTTCAAAATCAGGAACAACCGTTCGACGCCGTTGTCCGTGCCGTCTTCGCTCGCGTCGAGCTGCACGCAGATGGTGCGGGCGTTCACGTCGTCCCATCGGGGCCTTCCCAGGTCACCCGAATACCAAGTCAGATCAGGCACACCGTCGTCGTCCAGATCCTTCCCGAGGAAGAATTTTCGGCGCTGGAGGATCGGAAAACGGCGTGTGAGCGCGATCGCTTTCCGGAAAAACTCCGTGAGTTCCTCGTTGGCGGCGGCGGCGGTCCAGTCGAACCAGCTGATGTCGTTGTCCTGGCAGTACGCGTTGTTGTTGCCCTGCTGGCTGCGCGCGAACTCATCGCCACCGAGGATCATCGGCGTCCCGGACGAGAACAGCAGGTAACACGCGAAGTTCTTCATCAGCCGCTTCCGCAGCGCCACGATCCCACTGTCAGTCGTTGCGCCTTCGGCACCGCAGTTCCACGAGCGGTTGTCGTCAGAGCCGTCGCGATTGTTCTCGCCGTTCGCGTCGTTGTGTTTCGAGTTGTAGGAGACGAGATCGTGAAGCGTGAAGCCGTCGTGACAGGTGATGAAATTGATGCTGTTGAACGCCGAGCGCCCGTCCTCGCCATAGAGATCGGCGGATCCGGTCAGCCGCCATCCGACGTCGGCGAGCGTGCCCGCATCGCCCTTCGCGAAGGCTCGCATCGAATCGCGGAACTTGCCGTTCCATTCGGACCAGTCGACAGGGAAGTTCCCCACCTGATAGGTGCCGATATCCCAGGGCTCGGCAACCATGATGACGCGGTTCAGGATTGGATCCTGCGCGACGGCATCGAAGAACGACGACGACGCGGCGAAAGAGCCGTACTGGCCTCCGCGCCCGAGCACTGAAGCGAGGTCGAAACGGAACCCGTCGACGTGCATGACCTCCGTCCAGTAGCGAAGCGAGTCCATCACCAGGCGGATCACGGCAGGACTGTCGAAGTTCAAGCTGTTTCCGGTCCCGGTGTAGTTCATGTAGTAGCGTCGCGGCGCGTCGCCTGGTCCCGTGAGGCTGTAATACGCGGGATTGTCAATGCCGCGGAAGCAGAGGCTCGGGCCCATCTCATTTCCCTCGCCTGTGTGGTTGTAGACGACATCGAGAATCACTTTGATGCCGGCCTTGTGCAGCTCTCTCACCAGCGTCTTGAACTCGGCGACCTGACACCCCGGCGTCTGCGCCGTGGAGTACGACGATTCCGGTGCAAAGAACCCGATGGAGTTGTAGCCCCAATAGTTCGTCAGGCCCTTCTGCACAAGGAAATCGTCAACGTAGTACTCGTGAATCGGGAGCAGCTCCACCGCATTGATTCCGAGTGTCTTCAAGTAGGGGATCTTGTCGATGAACGCGAGATACGTCCCGCGGTTCCGCACGCCAGATGACGGATGCGCGGTGAAGCCCTTGACGTGGACTTCGTAAATGATCAGTTGTTCGAGCCGGAGATCCGGAGATCGTGTGCCCTGCCAGTCAAAGGCATCATCGACGACGATGGCCTTCGGAACGATCGCGGTGTTGTCGCGATGATCCTGGACGGTCTCGCCGGCCGCCGGTTGCGGATCGTAGGCGAGCAGGAGATTGTCGGTGTTGCGGAACTTTCCGGTCACCGCCTTTGCGTATGGATCGAGGAGCAGCTTCGCGTCGTTGAATCGAAGCCCCCATTCCGGGTGGTATTCGCCGCGCACCTTGTAGCCGTAGAGTTGCCCGGCCTTCGCACCGTTCACGTGCGCGTGCCAGACGAACTTGTCGCGTTCCTCGAGACGGATGACATCGGTCGGATCGCCGTCAGCCCGGTCGAACAGAAGAAGGAAGACGTCCATCGCGGACTGGGAGTAGAGCGCGAAGTTGGCGCCGGTCGGCGTCAGCGTTGCGCCCAGTGGATAATGCGTGCCTCTGGTGACGGTCTTCGTTGTCCGATGCTCGAGCTGGTACGGCATTGCTGCCTCTGTTCGACGTGAAAGGGATGGATCTCGGCGTGCGACCCACTGAATTCAATGAACTGTACTCAAATGACGGACCGGCCTTTCACACCTACTGGGCGTTGAATCGGATTCGCCAGGGCACTACGCGGTCCGCTGGGACGACGATTGGTACCGCGCAACTGTGGGCCTCACTCTTGCGCTCACATGCCCGATCGACCCGGCACCCGGACAGCCCTTGCTGAAGCACGTTGAAGCTGCTTGCCAACGATCGATGTAGCGGCAGGTGAGCACACGTTTCAGAACTCGATGGACCGACCCGCCTTTCATCGTGAGGTACTTCTACAACCCCGCGAGTAGAACGCGACGGAATATGCCCGACGAGAGAGTTCAGGCAGGCTGCTCGTCGAGAACTGCCGTGGAGAGCGGCAGTGTCTCAGCGGTGGAAGAAACGCCCGAGTATCCAAGGTTCGCGACTTGCGGATCGGTCGCCGCAGTGCTAATGGTGATCAGTACGAGCAAGGGCTCGCACGAGGAAGCACGATGAACTACTACGTTGTGCTGGGTATCGCGGATGATGCTGACGACGAAACGATCCGCAGCGCTTTTCGCGCGTTGGCACGGCGGTACCACCCGGACGTTGGCGCGGGCTCCTCGCCTGTTGAATTCCAGCGCGCCCGCGAGGCGGATACGCTCGCGGATCCCGAACGCCGTCGCCGGTACGATCTGCAACTGCGAAGCGCTCGTGCCCGACCAGTCATGGTTCGAGAGGTAGCTATTTCGCGGCCGTTTGCCGAACCCTTATTCAGCTCGCGCCGCTCCTCGTTCGATGTTCCCAGAACCTGGGTTCATCACCCGGCCGTCATTCTTCGACGAGTTGGTCGAAGAGCTTTTCGCGTCTTTCGACGACCACTGGTTCCGCTCATCCCGTGGATGGTGATCACTGGGCGCTGCACGCGTAGGCTTAACGATCCTGCTTATCAACTGATTGATTTGTAACGGTTTACTTGCGAGATGGCTCTGCGGCTCAAATATGAGTATTGTGCACTAATGATACTTGACAAGAAAACAGGCATGTCCTATATAAATTTTCGGAGGTTCTGTTAAGCAAGGAGGTTTCGCGATGTTTGGTCTCACCCGTTGGAACTCGTTCGATGACGTCTTCAATTTCCAGCGCGAGGTGGATCGTCTCTTCAACCAGTTCTGGAGCGATCTGCCGACCCGCACAGCTGCCGGTTCGTCACCATCGTTCCACGTGAACACGACGGACGACGGCTGGCGCGTCGATGTTCCGCTGCCGGGGATCGATCCGAAGGACGTGTCGCTCGAGGTCGCCGACAACAATCTGACGATTCGCGCCGAGGTGCCAAGCGAAGGCGGAGACAAGAATGTCTCGCGCTACGAGCAGACGCTGATGATTCCTCAGTTCCTCGATCTCGAGAAGCTGACTGCGTCACATCGGCATGGGATGCTGCGCCTGACGCTGCCGCTGAAGGACAGCGTCAAGCCGCGCCGCGTCCAGATCGAGACGCAGGTGGAAGATCAGAAGCAGCTGGCGGGAGTACGGTAATTCAAGCGGTCAGGGCGGGCTTCTCGCTCGCGTGGCATCGTCGCACTGACAGGTCGTCAGACGCCGACGTTTTCGCTGCCTCCTCACGGCACACTCGGCGGGCTCACCATCCCTGCGCCCGTTGAGGCGTCGGCAAATCGGGACGCTGTCGGCCGCCACTTTCACACGAGGCCCGCCGCCCGCGATCAGAGATGCTCTGTGGTCGCAGCAACACACAGATATGGAGGACCAATCATGCTGAGCACACGAGTCTTCGGCTTGGCTTGCGCGGTCGCCGTGTTTGTCTGCCTCGTGGCAGCGCCGGTTTCCGCGCAGCCTCTCGATAAGCGCACGCTCTTCACATTCAGTGGCCCCGTGACATTGCCAGGGGTGACGCTCCCTGCGGGACAGTATCTCTTCCGGCTCGCCGATCCCAACAGCAGCAGGAAGGTCGTGCAAGTACTGAATGCCGACGGCACCAAGCCATACGGACTGTTCTTCACGATTCCTGCAGAGCAGCTCGAGCCGGCTTCATCGCCCGAAAGTGCACTTCATGGAAACCGCGTCAGGGACACCAGCGGCCATTCGCACCTGGTGGTACCCCGGCGAACGCAGGGGCTATGAGTTCATTTTTCCAAAAGAGCAAGCCCGCCGCCTGGGGATGGGTGCGAGCCAGCCCGTACTGACGACCGACGCGCAGACGACAACGACCGAACAGACGAACACGGCGGACCTGTCGCGAGTGGGCTCGAGCGGACAGGAGACCGACGTCAGCGCGAGCGCCGCACCAACCCCGGCAGCGCCGAGCGGGACAACCCAGGAGGGCACGATCGCTTCGTCGTCGCTCAATTGCGACGCCGTCGATTCCGACGATCGGCAGTGCGACCACTTCAGCGCAGAGGTCCGCGACCGGAGCGGCCTCGACGTCGTCGAGGTCCACGCGAACAGGTTCGGCGCGAGCCGCGCGCACTCAGTTGCCGCGAACGGCAAGTCAGCTTCCGCTGGTTGCGATCGTTGGCACCGTCAGTCTCTTGAGTGCCGCTTCGTTGCGGTTCTGGCGTACACGGTAGGACGCGTCACGGGCGAGCGTGCCCCAGACGGTCGGTGCGCTCAGCCTCGGCGGCCCCTGCCGGGAAGTTGATCTCTGATGGGCAGGAATCAAAGCGATAAGGTCGTGCGCAGGATCGAACGTGGCCTCGTCATTACGCAACGTCTCGGAACGGCCACGCTCTGTCTGAGCGAAGTGGGCGAGGAATCTCGAGTAGCCGGTGAACGTTACCAGTGCGCGTAGGAGGCGCGAAAAGGAAAAGGAGGAACGTATGGTCACAACGAGGATTCAGACCGCAATCTTGGCAACCGCCTTGACGATCGGCGGGCCGGTGCTCGGCCTAGCGCAATCGTCGCAAACGAAGGCCGACACGTATACATGGAATGGTGAACTGGTGTCGCTTGACGCGACCGCGAAGACGTTGACCGTGAAGTCTCGCGTGGCGTATCCGGAAGCGATTTCGGAGTTGAAGCACTTCAAGGCCGGCGACCGTGTATGGATCGTCTGGTCCGGGATTCATGACTCCAGCGACGCCGTGCGACAGGTTCGAAGGGGCGAGGCCGGCCGCAAGATTGACGAGAGTCTCGTCCTGCCTGCCGAGCTCGTATCGACGGAAGCGCCAAATCAGTACCTGACGATTCGCATAAAAGTACCGGAGAGCGCGGTGGCGGCGATCAAGACCGTGAAGCCCGGCGAGTGGGTCACGGTGACATCTCGACACCAGCCATCGACCGAGGAGGAGGCCGTGGTATCGGTCAGGCCGTACGGGGCGCCCACCACGGACTGAACGTCAGCATCGCGGAATGCGAT
Source organism: Vicinamibacterales bacterium (assembly GCA_035764385.1). Taxonomy (GTDB): domain Bacteria; phylum Acidobacteriota; class Vicinamibacteria; order Vicinamibacterales; family UBA2999; genus Gp6-AA40. The sequence continues at coordinate 1,285 of DASTZI010000276.1, read as the reverse complement.
GCGTCGCTGGGTCTCTGTTAGACGACTGAGTCAGTACGCGTGACGTCTTAGCGAATGGAACAAGGCTGTAGAAAAACAATGGCCGGAATGATCTCGGCGAACAGTGACCCAGCGGAGTTGCCGCGACTCTGCAGAAAGGCCCTCGATGCTTCAGTAGCCCTGGGGAAGGAGACGGAATGGTATGGCAACTCGAGCTCTGCGAACGCCATCGATTCTGGTGGTGAGTAACTCGGTCGACGAGAGAGAGATGTACACGCGTGCGTTGCGCGCGTCGGGATATCGGGTGGTCAATGCTGCGACGACCGTCCTGGCGTATGAGATCGCGATCACACGGCCAACGGACATTGTCGTTACTGATGGGCATTGCGCTGGTTCGATGACTGGCCTGGAGTTAACGCGTCGCTTGAGAATCCACACACGCACGACAACCGTCCCCATCATTGTGATCACAAGCGAAACGAGGCGCCACGATGGTGCACTGTCCATCAAAGCCGGAGCAGACATGTTCCTGCAGAAACCGATATCGGTAGATGTGCTGCGCGAACACGTGGTACGCCTACTCGTGGCGTACGGACGCCTGCCGCGTCGGTTGTCGCAGAAGCAGGGGTTGTGTGATTCCGTAAACGCCGACGCACATCCCGGCCACGAGCGAACGTGCCCGCAATGTCGTGGACTCATGGAATATCGGCATAGGTCCCCAATCCTCTCCGCTGCGGCGGAGCCAAACAATCGCGAGCCACGAGAGCGGTTGCGCTATGTGTCCGGTTGGTTCTGCAGCGACCCGACGTGCGAGTACCAGGAGTTGGCGCACCACAGGGGATAACGGGAGAAAGGCATGGCAACGAGTCGGCTCGGTCCGGGCGACATTTCATTGCGAGAGTTCATCGAGGCTGTCGGTTCCGCCGAGGCGCCTCACGGCGCTGTGTCGACAGCGGCCGTGGCAGGGGGTTTAGGAAGCGCGCTTCTTCTGATGGTCGCCGTGTTACCTCAGACGAGGTCGGATTCGGATGTCGATCGGGCGAAGCTCGTGGAGGCAGCGACGGCGCTCACCAGCGTGCAACAGCAATTGATCGAGACGATTGAAACAGAGACTGCCGTGAAGCTCTTCACCGCGCGCAGCATGCCGCAATCGAGCGAAGCGCAACGGTCTGAACGGTTGGCTGCGATACAGCTCGCGCTCCGTGCGTCTGCAGATGTGCCGCTCGAAGTGATGCGGCTGTGTGCGCAGGGGCTGGAGGTCGCAGCCACCATAGCCGCGCATGGTGCTCGCGCAGCATCGGCCGAC
>DASTZI010000275.1:0-13595 GCA_035764385.1 Vicinamibacterales bacterium | reverse complement strand
GTTTGTGCGCCCGTGATCGGCGCGGCGAGCAGCACGACCGCCAGGGCGGCCGCCGCGCGTCCTCTAAAGGTGGTCATCACGCTCTCCTTGCTCGCGTAAGATACGCCCTTCGCGCATCAATGTGTGAAATCAGCGAAGGAGCGAACGTGAAATCGATCTCCCGTCGTGGACTTTTAAAAATCGGCGCAGCGCTCGCGGCTGCTCCCGCAGCGGTCCGAATGGCGGACGCCGCACAGCGCTCCACAACCCGGCAGGACGGCGGCGCCCTCGAACCGGCCTGGCGTGCGGCCGTCAACCCGGCGCGCCACATCGTGTTACGGGGCGGCACCATCATCACCATGGATCCGGGCCTCGGCGACTTCGCGACGGGAGACGTGCACATCCAGGGCACGCGCATCGCCGAGGTGGGCCGGAACCTGAGAGTGCCGACCGGCGCGGATGTCATTGACGCGGCCGGCACGATCCTCATTCCGGGGTTCGTCGATTGCCACCGACATTCATGGTCTGCGCAGTTCCGACGGCTCATTCCCGATGGTGTGATCGCCAACTACATGGCGACGACGCACCAGGGGTTTGGGCCGTATTACCGCCCGCACGACATGTATGTCGGCAACCTGATGACGGCGCTCGGCTGCATCGACGCCGGCATTACGTGCATCATCGACAACTCCCATAACTCGCGGACCGCCACGCATTCCGACGCCGCCATCGAAGCGCTGTTCGATTCGGGCATCCGCGCCGTGCACGCGTCGGGGCCGCCGCAGTTCGGGACGTGGGACAACCAGTGGCCCGCGGACCTGGGCCGCATCCAGAAGAAGTACTTCACGGCGGCCGATCAGCTGGTGACGCTGCGCGCATTCAATCCGAAGCGGGAAGACTGGGCGTTCGCACGCAGCCTCGGACTGAAAATCCACGCGGACGGCGTTTCCTCCGAGATGATCGAGGAGTTCGGGAAAGCAAACCTTCTGGCACCGGATTTCACCTTCAACCATGCCAACAACCTGACCGATGTCGTGTGGCGAATGGTACGGGACGCGGGCTGCAACGTCGCCGTCTGCACGCGATCCGATGCGCAGTACGCACTCGGCAGCGGCCCGTCGGCCGGCGTCGGCGGTTTCCAGAAGGCGCTCGACTTCGGCGTACAGCCGGGGCTCAGCGTCGACAACGAAACGTCGTACAGCACTGACATGTTCGGCGAGATGCGGACGACGTTCTTCGTCCAGCGCGCGCTCGCCGCAAATCGCCGCGCCAACATGGATCCGAACGCCCCGGCACCCGTGACGGTGCGCCAGGTGCTGCAGTGCGCCACCGTCAACGGGGCGAAATGCGCCGCGCTCCTCGATAAGTGCGGCACGCTGACGCCGGGCAAGGAAGCCGACATCGTCATGATCCGTGCCGATGAATTGAACGTGTACCCGTTGAACAGCGCGCTGGGCACCGTCGTCCAGGGAGCGGACGTACGCAACGTGGACACGGTGATCATCGGCGGCGCTATTCGGAAGCGCCACGGCGCGCTGGTGGGCATCAACATGCCGCGATTCCGGCAACTCGTCGACGAGTCGCGCAGCTATCTGTTCGGGAAAATGAACTACACGCTCAACATCCTGTCCTGAACCGCGGATCCTGCGAGTCGGTGACACGCGATGAGGACAGCGTGTTACGATCCCCGCCGGTCGAGCGGCGGCGCTATCTCGCGTAGAAACCGGAGGGCGATATGAGGCTATGTCTCGCGGCGCTCATTCTGGTGGTCGGAACGATTCCGGCCGGAGCTCAATGGCTCGATCGCAAGACTCCCGGCATTCCGCGCACGCCGGACGGCAAGCCGAACCTCACAGCGCCCGCGCCACGCGGACCTGATGGCAAGCCCGATTTGACGGGCATCTGGAACGGTCCTTTTGGCGCTCCCCGTGTGGACCCCGCCAACGCGCAGGCGTGGGTCAATGACCTCGCTCGTCAGCGTCAGCAGGATTATTTCAAAGGGCGTCCGTATTATCAGTGTCTGCCCAGCGGTCCCGAGGCCGAGAGATTTGGCGGCTGGAACCGAATCATCCAGACTCCAGCAGCCATCGCGATCCTGAACGACGACCTCACCTATCGCCTGATCCACATGGATGGCCGCCAGCTGGAGAAAGACCCCGCTCCGAGCTGGCAGGGTTATTCGGTCGGCCGCTGGGAGGGCGACACGTTAGTCGTGGACAGCAACGGATACAACGACAAGACGTGGGTGAGCCGCAACGGGCTCTCGCATACGGAGGCGCTGCGCATACAAGAACGATATCGACGCCCAGACTTCGGCCACCTCGAGGTGGAAGTGACCTACACCGATCCTGGCGCGTATGCGAAGCCCTGGGGCTTCATGGCCAAGATGGCGCTGGCGGCCGACACCGAAATGCTCGAGTCGATCTGCGAATGGAGCAGCGATCACTGGTCGGGCACTCGCTCGGACGCCGCCAGTAAAGCGGTCTCCATTGCGCGCGACGTACTCGCGCGGTACGTCGGCGTCTACAGCGGGCTCTACCAGGGAAACAAGCGGACCGTGCAGGTCGAGCTCTCCGGCGACCAGCTGATGGCCAAGATCACCGGCGCAGACGATGGCGACGGGGGCGGCAACACGCGAGCCCTGGTGCCCGTATCCCCAACGCTCTTTGAAGGTGTCGGACTGGGTTACCAATTCGTCGTCGACGACAAGGGTATGGCCACGGCCGTCGTCGAGATTCACATTTCAGGCCCCTATCGTTACCCGCGGCTGCCGTAACCGCGCAAGAGCGGCCGTCCGGCGGGCCTTCCCGTGCTATCTTTCGCGGATTCATGTCGGTTCGGTCCGCACTTTTCTCGGCGCTGGCTACCATTGTGCCTTTCGTCGCCGCAGCGCAATCTCCAGCGACGCCCTCCGTCGTCGCCTCAAAGCCGCAGCCTCCGCGAGCTGCCTCAACCTCGAGCGCGCGGGTGGCTCCGCCTCCGGTATCGGAAATCCCTGAGGGCAGCGCCTCCATGTCGCCGGACCAACGGCGGACGATGGAGGCGGTGCGGATGGGGGGCGATGAACAGATCGCGCTGGACGGCATGCTGGACGAAGGTGTCTGGATGCGCGCGGTGCCGGCCACCAACTTCATTCAGCGCGACCCTGACAGCGGGCAACGGGCGACGGAATCGACCGAAGTACGGATCGTCTACAACGGGGACAAGCTGTACATCGGGGTGACCTGCTTCGATTCCGAACCGGACAAACTGATCGCCAACCAGATGGCGCGCGATGGGAACATGGGCGGCGATGACGAGTTTCAGTGGGTGTTCGATACGTTCCTCGACGGCCGTACGGGTTACTTCTTCGAGATGAACCCGCGCGGTGCGATGGGAGACGCGCTGCAGGGCGCCGACTTCAGCAGCCGGAACCGGCAATGGGATGGCATCTGGAACGCTCGCGCCCACGTCAGCGAAATCGGATGGACGCTCGAAATCGAGATGCCGTTCCGGACGCTGAACTTCGATCCCAACAGCGACAAGTGGGGCATCAACTTTCAGCGCAACATCCGCCACAAGAACAACGAGGAAAGCGTCTGGATGGGTTGGCCTCGGAATCAGGGATTGAATCGCATGAGCAACACCGCCCTGTTGACTGGTATCCGCGACGTCAGCCAGGGCCGCGGCCTCGACATCAAGCCGTACGTGCTCGGTACATCTGAATCGTTTCCGGGGCGGGGTGATGCGCGTGTCACCAATAACGCGACCGCCGGCCTCGATGTGTTCTACAGCGTCACGCCCAGTCTCCGAGCCAACCTGACGGCGAACACCGACTTCGCGCAGGCGGAAGTCGATCAACGCCAGGTCAATCTCACGCGCTTCTCGCTGTTGTTCCCCGAAAAGCGCGATTTCTTTCTCGACGGCGCGCTCTTCTTCGATTTCGCCAGCGCCAACATCGGGGGAAACTTCGACGGGAATAACGCCGATGTCCTCCCCTTCTTTACCCGCAGCATCGGCCTTGATGCGCAGGGAAACCCACAGCGCATCGACTTCGGGGGCAAACTCCTCGGGCAGGTTGGCGCGTTTGACGTCGGCGTGCTGCAGGTCCACACCGGTGAAGAGGGTGCGGCGCTGGGAGAGGATTTCCTCGTCGGCCGCGTCAAACGACGCATGCTGCGTCAGTCCTACATTGGGGCGCTCTATACCTTGCGCGATACGCGGGGGGGGGCGATCGCCAATCGTCAGACGAGCGGTGCGGATTTCAGGCTCGCCACATCCACATTCCGCGGACGTCAGAACCTGAGCCTGAGCGGCTATGTCCTGCACACGACGAACCCGCTCAGCACCGGCAAGAGCGACGCCTTCGGGGCGGAGCTGTCGTACCCGAACGACCCGTGGTACTCGAGCCTCGAGTACGTCGAGGTTCAAGATAACTACGACGCGGCGGTCGGTTTTACGCGGCGGAAGGGGTTTCGCAAGGTGCAGCCGCGCCTCGGATTCCAGCTGCGGCCGGACAACGACTGGGTTCGCCGCTTCGACTTCCGCGGCGACGTGGACTGGCGAGTCGATCCGGATACGAGCCGCACGCTGACGCGTGAGGTCGACGTGAAGGCGTTCGATCTGTTCACAAACTCACAGGACCGCCTCCAGGTGCACATCCTGCCGACCTATGACTCGCTGCAGGAGGATTTCGCGATTGCACCGGGCATCACGCTGCCGATCGGCCACGACTACAGCTTCACGCGCTACCGCGTGGATGGCAACACCGCCGAACGCCGGATGGTGTCGGTGCGGCCACTCATCGAGTGGGGCAACTTCTACTCGGGCGACCGTCGAGAGTTGAGACTGGAGGTCAACCTCCGTCCGCGGCCGGGTCTTTTGCTCACGGTCGCCAGAGAACAGAACCGCGTCAGGCTCGCCGAAGGAGCATTTACCACCCGTCTCTACCGGTTCGTGACCGAAACGGAGTTGAATCCGTCGGTGTCGCTGGTGAACAACATCCAGTACGACAGTCAGAGCAGCCTTCTCGGGTGGCAGTCGCGATTCCGCTGGATTATCAGGCCGGGCAACGATTTGTATTTCGTCTACATCCAGAACTGGCAGGACGATCCCCTGAGCCACCACCTTTACACGCTCGATCGTCGGGCGACTTCAAAAATCTCGTATACCCACAGGTTCTAATCGCGGTCGTCTGGAGGAGGCCTCCACAATCTATGGTGAGTCCAGCTTCAGCCGGACCTTTAGAGGACGCGCTGGAGGTCATTTTGACCGATCACCCGCGTCTTCCGCGCGATTGGACGCCGTAAGTGGTTGCTGCTTCGCCTGATCCCACGCGGAACATGCTGGTACGATTTTCGATACGGCAGCCGTGGAGGGCGTTGGCGTGCGACAGACATATCAGACGGCTTCGATTTTCCTGTCCGCCACGATGCTGGTTGTCGCCGCGTGCGCGAGCAGCCAGGGGCGCACCCAGATCGTTCGGCCGGCAAGTGCCCCCAGTTCCTCTACGATTCAGGCGCTGTACGAATCTGGCGAGGACCGCGAGATCGTCAACAGGGTGAAGAATGGCGTTCCGAACGGCGTCAGCGGAGAAGATCGCTGGTTCGCGGTCCAGAGTCAACTGCGGCTGGGACTGCGGAACGATGCCATCAACGATTTGACGGCGCTGACCCAGACGGGTGCCGACCCGGCCGTGCAGGTGGCGGCGCAGTTGGCGATCGGGAGACTGACCAACGACGACGCCACGCTCAGTCGGGCTCGGGCGGCGGCGGACACGTATCCAGAAAGCCTGTTCGTGCAATACGAGCTCGGTTTGTCGTATGCGGTGCGCAACGACTTCGCCTCCGCCGCGCGGATATTTGACGCCTGCATCGCCGCGGATCCGACGTTCGCGTATGCCTACTACCAGGCTGCGCTGGCGTATCAACACGTCGATCGTCCCGATCTCATGGCGAATCGTTTCGAGCGATTCGTGCGCCTGGCGCCCAATGCGCCAGAGCGCCCGGAAGTGGACTCTGTGCTTCGGGCGATCGCCGCCGGCCGCCAATAGGAATTCTGGGAAAAGATCCTCGCCCCGCCTGCGGATTTCCAGGTTATCGCGACCGCAACCGACGCTGAATAAGAGCGTGCGAGTGGTGTAGGCTACACACCACGTTTCGCCGGCTTATCGATAACGCAGCACCTCGCCGCACAAGGAGGGGGGACATGTACCGTTACGTGATTGCTGCCGTGATTGGCACCGTTGCGCTCGCTGCTCCTGCCCGGGCAGCCGATCCGCAATACATGACCATCAAAATGGAGATCGACGTCGCCAAACCAGCCGCGGCAGTCTGGGCCAAGGTCGGCGGCTATTGCGACATCACCAAATGGCTTGATGTGACGGACTGCGCGATCAGGTCCGGCGATGGCGGCATCGGCACCGTGCGGCTACTCCGTGGTGGACAGGTCACCGAGATTCTCGTCTCGAAGACCGACCTTTCCTACGGGTACACGCAGCCGGTTCGCGCAGGGCAGTTCTACAACCTCTATCACGGCTTCCTTGAAGCGAAGCCGGTCACTGCCCAGAGCTCGAAGCTGCTGTACACGCTGATGTACGACATTTCCGACAAAGCAGATGAAGCGGCCAGGAAGGCCGACGTCGCGCAGCGGCGGATGAGATTTGAAGGAGCGCTTCAGAACATGAAGAAGCTCGCCGAAGCGCCCTGAGGCTACGCCTCTTTTACGCGGTGGCCGTCGCCGCTCGGCCGCCGAGCTGCGCCGTCATTCCCGCGACGTCGAGGTAATGGGTCGAGCGCGTGATCTTCGTGCCGTCAGTGTCGATGACCACGACGGCACGCACCTCCACCGATCTGCCGGTCGCAGGATTCCCCATCAACGATCCCCGATTGGTGCCGCGCCACACGATTTCCGCCGCGCCCTTGTTCCCGGCCACGATCTTGTTGGTGATCGTGCCGCGCGCATCCGGAAATGCTTCCTTCCACGCGCGTGCATTCGCCGTCGCTTCCTTGATCGTCAGACGCCGTCCTGTGCCGATCTCCTCGCTGTAGCCACCCGGCGCGAAGTCCGCTTCGGCTTCCTCGTAGCGGCCCGCATTGAAAAGTTCAATAAAGCGATCGAGTAGTTCGCTAACCTGTGCCATGGTGATGCCCCCTTCCCGCGTTCAGACGTCGATGTGATACGGCTGGTCGGACGGAGACTCTATGCATCGCAACGACCTCGATCAATACGGGATTCTGCGGCGATCTAAAAGCGGAACGTGTGGCCGAGCCGAATCGTCGCCTGCGTCATCTGCCCGATGAAGCCGCGGTTGGAGACGAGCGCGCTCTCGCCCAGGCCGATGAACAGCTCGTTGCCTGGGTGATACTCCCACCGGTAGCGTCCCGAGAACGCGAGGTTTTCGCTGATGTTGTCGTACTGCGCCTGCAGTGCGATCTGCATGACCGGCGTGAAATTGATGACACCGTCCGCAGTGCCGAGGTGGATGTCGACGGCGCCGGTCGGCAAATCGATTGCGTTGACCTGATGGCCCACGTTGATCTCGAAGTGGGTGCTGGGGCGGAAAATCAGATTCACCTGCGTGACGACCGCATCGCCATCATAGAAGTGACAGCACGTCAGATCGGCCTGCACTGAGATCACGCGTCCGTTGAACGACCGCAACCCTACGTTGAGATTTGTCCAGTTGTACTTACCAACGAACACCGGCACGGCCCTCGGCAGCTGGAACGGCACCGGCACGTTTTCGAATGCATTCACGAGGCGCAGCGTGATCTGATCGCCCGCCCTGGACCTCGCCCGCACCAACGCATCGGCGGCGCGTGACTCCATCACGTTGTGAAGGTCCGTGATGAACTCAACATTGGTCCCGAATTCGAGTGTGTTGAGATACGTGTTCCGGTAGCGATTCAACCGGGTAACGGTTGCTGCGTATTGCCGAATCGCGGTCCGATTCACGAAGCCAAGCGCAGGCGTGAAATCCGATCCGATTTGCTTGAACAGGACATCACCGGACCAGGGTTCGTTTGGAAAGTTGAGCGAGACCGCCGACGAGTCATCGTTGCCTGCCGCGCTCGAGACGCTCCTCATGTACGACATGTCCGCCTGCAGAACCTTGTTGCCGAAGAGCCTCGAGTTGCGGTACTGGAAGTCGGCGCCGGCGACCGTATTGTCGGTCAGTCCAGTCGGATCGCCGTTGGTGACGATGAAACCGAATTTCGACTCGCTGAGGACCGGATGCGTCGCGCGCGCCACCGACAGGATCTGGCCCTTCTCGCCCGTCGGCGTTCCGTCGGTGAGGACACTGAACGCACCCACATCGAATCGCGCCAAACGTCCCGACAATTTGTCGCCGACGGGCAAGCTGACCTGATGGCCTTGCACGAGGCCGATATTCCGCGAGAAGAATGGCCGGCCGTTGTTCGACTCCCGATCCTGCGAGCTCCGGCCGAAGGCGAGCCCGCCGAATTCGAACGCCGCCACATCCTGCAGGAAGAAATCGCGCGTCTCGGGCGTGAACAACGAGAAGCGCGTCGTGTTGACCTGACGGATGTCGAGCGGCGCATCCGAAAAGTCGGGGTTGATGGTCAGCGTATTGGTGAGCGACGGCGTGACCTTGTAGAACGCATTGCCGCCGGCGGTCACACTCGAATCAGCGCCTGCACCGTCAGCCTGCCAATCACGTTTCACGCGCGGCGCGCCATAGAGCTGGACGTCGAGCCCGATGCCCTGACTGACATTTTCAATCCCTACCAGGTCACCGGTCTGGCTGACGTCAGTGAACTGGAGCGCCGGATTGACTCCCGACCAGTGAACTCGCTCGTTCTTGTGGTAGATGCGTCGTCCGACGTCGAAACCCCAGGTCGTCTCCGTCGCCTCATACGAAAGGCTCTTGAACGGAATCGCAAACTCCGCGACCCAGCCGTCGCGAACGATCCGCGCGCGGGCGTCGAAGATCGTGTCCCACTCCCTCAACTCCTGGGTGTTATTGAGCTCGAGCTGATCCGTGCGTCCTCCTGCCGCGGTGATCTCGAAGTTGTACGCGTTGCGACGCGTCTGGCCGGGGTCGAGATAGATCATCACCGAATCGGAGGTAAACCCTTGTCCGTCGCGCTGCATGTTGCGCGCGACGATCTGATCGGGTGCGCTGTCGTACGCATAGAACGAAACATAGAGATTGTTCTCGTCGTAGAGGATGCGCACGACGGTGCGTTCGGATGCCGGTTCGTAGGGGTTGGGCGACCGCTGCCGTAATTCGTCGATCACCGCCGCTTTCGCCCACGCCTCGTCCGACAGATCGCCGTCGATCAATGGCGCTTCGGCCGTGTTGATGCGGACGGCGCGGATGCTCGGCCTGGTGAACGATGGTGGCGATGTGACTTGGCCCGCGAATGCCGGTTCGCAGGTGGACACCAGCACAAGCGCGACGAGCGCCGCGCGAGCGCTGAACGACACGCTCACCGACGCGCCTCTCCGGCTACGCCCGCGAGAGCGTGGGTACCCAGGGATCCTCGGCCCAGCCCGGCCCGTGCCGCGCCACTTCGACGTCGATCAGATAGGGCTTGCCGTTCGCCGCATTCCTGCGTGCGCGCGAAAGCGCGGCTTTGAGCTCCGTTGGGTTCTTCGCACGCTCGCCGTCCACGCCGAACCCCTTCGCGAGCGCTGCCATGTCGATGTCGGGCTTGCCAAGATAGTCGTGGACGAATTTGCTGGCGTCGACCGAGCGGCCCGTGCCTCCAAGGTTGGCAATGGCTCGATTGTGCGGACCGTTATACGCGTGGTTGTTGTAGACGACGACGGTCACGGGCAGCTGCAGGCGCGCCATGTTCCAGAGTGCCGTCGGTCCGAAGAGGAACGACCCGTCGCCCATCAGGCAGATCACCTGTTTGCGCGGCCGGGCGAGCGCCACGCCCGCCGCGGTTCCGACTCCCGAGCCGAGATGGGCGCCGTAGTAGAAGAACAGCTCGCGTCCGCCACGCGGATCGAATTCAAAGCTGTGCGCGATTTCGACGGAGCCCGCTTCGTGGACGACGATGGCATCCTTGTCGGCCCACTGCGCCACTTCGTACGTCACACGATCGGCTTCCATCGGACTCGCGTCCCACAGCGGGTTGCGCGAGACCAGCGCACGCAACTGCCGCGCTTTCGCGCTGAACGCATGCACCTCGTCAGCGCGCTGCGCAATGCGAGCCTTGATCGCGGGCGTCAGCAGCTGGTTGACCGCCGCAACCAGATCCTCGGTTCCATACGCCACGTCTGCGACGAGCGGTGCGTCCGTCCTCATGACACTGCCGACGCTCGCACTGTCGTTTCGCATGTCGATGAACGACGTCTTGCGCGCGACCAATGGGGCAGGCGAGTTGGGCTGCAGCTTGCCGCCGATGTTGATGACGAGATCCACGTCGGTCGGATACGTCAGCGACTCGACGCGCCCACCCGGAATGCTGCCCACCCACAGCGGATGCTGCTGCGGGAAGCTCACGTGCACCGAGCGCGCCTGCGTCACGGGCAGCGCGAGCAGCTCGGCGAGCTGCACGACCTTGTCGAACGCTTTCGCCCGGTAGACCTCGTCGCCGACGATGAGCAGCGGCCGGCGAGCCTCAACGAGCAATTTGGCTGCGCGCTCGACCTCCGTCGGGTTCGGGCGGACGCGCATTCGCGGATCCACCTGATCGTGCCGAATGATTTCTGATTGGAACTTTTCGCCGGTGTAGTCGGAGTTCCACGTGACGTAGGCCGGCCCGTAGGGCGGCGTCCATGCCACCTTGAATGCGCGCCGCACCGTCTCGGGAATCATCTCCGGCCGCCGTGCCCCCCACGTCAGCTTGGTCATCGTGGAGGTGACCTGCTCTTGACCGGGCAGCTCCTCGAAGCCGTCACGTCCAGCGGCGCGTGAGTCCTCGGTGCGGTAGGCGTAGAAGACGAGCGGCGTCTGCTCCTTCCACGCGTTGAACATCTGTCCCAGAGCGTTCATCAACCCGACAGACCCTGCCGTCATCATCACCGCCGGCTCGCCGGAGGCTTTGACATAGCCCGCTGCCATCGCGGCACCGGGACCTTCATGCGGCGTGAGGATGTATTGCAGCTGTGACCGGTTCACGAGTGCTTCGTAGAACTCGGCGTCCTCGCTCGCCGAATTACCGAAGACATACTTCACGCCAGAGGCGATGAGCTGTTCGGCAAACGCCTCGCCACCGTTGCCTTGAAACGTCTTCACAGCGTCGCCGGCGGCCGGTGCGGTCGCACTCTGTGCGAATGCGTCGACCGACTCGAGAATCGACTTCGCGGCAGTCACGGTGACGCCGCTTGCGACGAGTCGGCGCACGAAGGCACGGCGGGAGATACCGTTGGAAAGGAGTTGAGCGACGAGCTCTTTCATGGCAGTCCTCGCGTCCTGGGTCGACCTTTTATTTCACTGGTCCTCGAATTTGCGCCAGGTAGTCGGCCATTGCGTTGATTTCTTCAGGAGTCCAGAGCGCGCCTCGGCCCACCATCCGGTACAAGGTGCTTTCCCAGGCGCGACGATCCTGTCGGAGCGCGGTCCACATGGTGGCCGCATGGCACTGGGCGCACTTGCGCTGAACGATCTCTCTACCCGGACCGGCCGGGCTGTCAGGCGCAGTCGCAGCGGCTTGCTGTGGGCCCGCGCCTTCTGTCGAAACAAGCCCGATGAAGAGCAGGCAAATCGAGAGCGCGAGCGGGCGGAACAGCGACATCCGCGAGAGCTTATAACAAAACGGCCTCAAGGTCTGGCCGGTTCGACGTGCGTCTTGCGGAGCAGCGGCGCAGCTTCCGGCGAGGCCATGAACTTGATCATGGCCCGCGCGGCCTCTGGCTGCTTCGACGCCGTCAGCAAGCCGACACTCGACGGACACGGCTTGTTCAGAGAGCCAGGCAACGGCCCGACATAGGTCGTCCCGGGCACGCCGACCATGATGTTGGTCTGCTGGATGCCGACCTCGAAGTCGCCGCGCGCGAGAGCGTCAGCGACGGGACCGCCGCTGGTGAAAGTCGTCTTCGCTTTCAACTGCTCGGTCAGGCCGAGCCGCGCGATGCCTTCGGCGACGTTCGTCCCGCTGCATCCGCGCGAATAGCCGATCGACTTCGCGGTTAGTAGCGTTGCCTTGTACGCCTCCACCGTGCTGATGTCGGGTTTCGGCACGCCGGCGCGCACCGACAGACCGAGACCAGCCAGCACGAACGGCGTCACAGTGCTGGCAACTACTCTGCCTTTCTTGACGAGATCTTCGATCGCGGGCGGGTTCGCGGTGACGAGGTCCGCCGAACCGCTGGCAATCCTCTGCTGGAGAGCGTCGCCCTCGACCTGAATGACGCTCACCTTGTGTCCGCTCGCGCGCTCGAACGCCGCCGCGAGTTCTTTGACGCCCGGCGTCGCGCCCTGATTCGTCAAGATGACCAGGTCGGCCCCAGCGGCTGCGCGCGGCATCACTGCCAGAAACCCGAACAGGCATGCGGCGGCGAATCTCGCACACGCTCTCATGGCGTCCTCCAGGTATCAGTTCGGCGCGCCCACGCCGCGCGGTTTACTTTGAGAGACTGTGGCTTGTCGGAACCCAGTCGTCGAACGATTCCGACACCCATCCAAAGTCTTCCCAGTCGCGGTGTGCCTTTATCGCAGCTTTGTCGAGCAGGCTGGGGTCGGCAAAATACTGGACGGTGACATTGCCCTCGCCGTCGGTGATGCGAAGCTCCCAGCAATCGACATCACATTGACGTGTCTCGGTCTGGACGTATTCGCCGTTGAGTTCGAACCGTCGGCGCATATGCGCGGGATTATACCGGCGGAGGCATGGTACTGGTCCGGCTAAAGCCGGACCCCCACCGTTGATTCCCGAGGCTGGCGATCACTGCCGTTCAGGCTGGCGATCACTGACGTTCCAAGCTGGCGATCACTGCCGGATCCAGGCTGGTGATCAGTGGTTCAGTCGACGATACCGGCATCCGGCGAGTTGCATCGGTGGGGTCCGCCTTCAGGCGGACCCACCGGATCCCCGCTTGCCTATTCGGCTGCATGAGAGCCAAACACCCAGAACGGCTCAAGAGCTTCTCCTATATCGGATTTCAGCGCTATTTCCTGACGTACTGCACGGTCAACCGAGCGCGCCTGTTTACATCCGCGCGGCCGGTCGATCTCGTCATTGCGCAGATTCTGCACGCCAAACGCGAGTGCGCATTTGCAGTACCCGCGTACTGCTTCATGCCGGACCATGTGCATTTGTTAGTTGAAGGCAAGTCGCCGTCATCGGACGGTCGCGATTTCATCAAACGATCGAGACAATACTCCGCTTTCTATTACTCACAAGCGTTCGGAATGAAGCCTTGGCAGCGCTATGGCTACGACCATGTGTTGCGCGATGGCGAGAAGGCCGTCGTCATCGCCCGGTACATTCTGAACAATCCCATCCGAGCAGGACTGGTAAAGCGCATCGAGGACTATTCGTACTGCGGATCGCTCGAGTGGCCTCTCGAGGTTTTGTTGGACTGGATAAGGAAAGAGTAAGAAGTACTTCCGGAGGTCCGGCTAAAGCCGGACCCCACCGTTGATTCCCGCCGGATCCAGGCTGGCGATCACTGCCGTTCGAAGCTGGCGATCACTGCCGGATCCAGGCTGGTGATCA
>DASTZI010000274.1:0-13361 GCA_035764385.1 Vicinamibacterales bacterium | reverse complement strand
GTTTGAGCGGATCACTCGTCTCCGACAACACTCGCCGTGACGCAGCGGCCGCGACATCGACACGACCCTGGGCGACGCGCAGCAGCGCCAGCCCCGGATGCGGATCGCGGCCACGCTCGCTGGCACGCGCATAGGCCTGTTCGGCTTCGGCTAGCTCGCCCCGGAGACGATGGATCTCGCCTTCCTGGTACGCCGCGTGGCCGGCGTCACCGCCTCGCGCGTGCGACAGTCGGGTCGAGGCCCGGCGAGCCTCCTCGAACGCCTCGGTCCAGGCGCCGCCGAGCTGCATGACCTCCGAACGGTGAATGAGACAGGTGGCCGCGAAGGGCACCAGTTGCGGCTGCGCCTCGCACCAACCGCTGAGCGCCATCGTCCATTCGCGCGCGCGATCCATCGCATGCGTCTGTTGGCACGCGGCGATCGCGTCGCAGTAAATCAGCCCGGTGACGACCGGTGATAGCTCGCCGCCGGTCGCCGCCACCATCGCCTCGTCCAGGCATCGAAGGCCTTCCGAGAGCCGGCCTTGTCGAATCATCGCGCGGCCTTGGAAGTTCCTGCCGAGCGCGCTCAGATCAGCATCCTTGAAACGGTCGCCGATGGTCGCCACTTCTGCCGCGGCAGTCAGGGCCGCCGCATGATCACCTGCGGCGGCGAGACGAAATATGCGGAGCAGCCTCAGATAACCGCACTCGGCGCAGTCCTGCCCGTTGGGGTCGACCAGACGCTCGGCCCGCGCCAGCCAACCGCTCGCTCGAGCAGTCTGACCCAGGGACATCGCGCGCAACGCCAGCCAGAACGCGGCTCGCGCTGCTCGATGGTGCTCGCCTGCGTCGAGTGTGAGTTGATGAAGCCGCTCGAATGCCTCGAGCGCCGGCTCATCACGCCCCGTGAGCGTCGCTGACCAGGCCAAGCGTTCGACATCGTCGGCGGCGAGCGGGCCGGCTGCACTCGCCTGAGACAACGCGTTGTAGGCATCGGCCCAAGCCCGCTGCTCGTAGGCGCGCCGGCCACGCAGCGTGGCGTCTTCCACGGCCCCTCTAGGCTGGTATGAGAGAGGGAGCGGTCAGCATCGAGGTGAATTCGCTCACGCGCCCGATCTGCTCGAAGCTCTCGATACGCTCGAAAATTGCATCGAGCCGCTCAGGCGGCAGCACCAGCGATCCACACTCCGTGAACTTGTCGCGCAGTTCGTCGCGGGTGAACGGCCGCTCGGGACCGCCGCGATACGGCCCGGACTCCTGCGTCAGCAGGCGACCATCCTCGAGCTCCACTTCGACAATGCTGAGCATCCGCACGAAGCCCTGGTTCTCGATGTCCTGATCGAATACCGTCTCGACGCGGCGCATCATCGCCTGCACCGGCGCGCTTCTCACGAACTCGTCGCTGAACTCGTTGACGCCTGCCTTGCGGCGCAGCGCGATGGCCGACAGCATGAACGGCGGACAGAACTTCGCGTCCAGCTCGGTGTTCGCGATCTTGTACCGCAGCGGATTCAGGATATTCGATCCCGCACGCAGGCGAATCTTCTTGATCTGCTCCGGTTTGACGTCGTGCTTGGTGACGAGCGTCAACATCGCATCCATCGTCGGATGCCCGAGGCAGCCGCACGGATACGGCTTGATTGACACACCGGGGCTGACGATCGTCCACGGCTTCCCCAGAACGCCGACGATGCGCTCGGCGTCGAAGCCACCACCGGCGACCTTGAAGAACCCCCACTGGCCGTCGAGAGCATCCGCGCCCGCGGTGAATCCCTTTGCCGCCAGTTCCGCGGCTGTCACGCCGTTGAACGCGGCACGGCCGACGTGCAGCGGTTTCGTCATCGTGCCGAAGCTGACCCGAATGCCAGCCGACATGCTGGCGGTGATGCCGATCGCATGCGCGAGCTGAGTGCGATCGAGCTTCAGCAGCTTCGCGGTTGCGGCTGCGGCACCGAATGCGCCAATGGTGCCCGAGGTGTGGAATCCCTGTTTATAGTGCGTCGGATAGATCGCATCGGCGATTTTGCACTCCACCTCGAACCCAATCAGAAACGCTTCAATCACGGTGCGGCCGGAGGCGCCGAGCCGCTCCCCGACGGCGAGCGATGCCGCAAGAGGCGGAATCGTCGGGTGTGTGAGCAATCCGAAAATGCGATCCGCGGCGGTAGACAGCTGGGTGTCGTCGTAGTCGTGCGCGTGGCCGCTGGTCGCATTGACGAGCGCGGCGGAGGCTGCACGCGTCTGAAAGCTGTCGCGGCCCAGCGTCGTCGACTCGACTCGACTGCCATCCTCGCGCACATGCGCGCGCAGGATGTCGCTCGCAGCTGTTGTGGAGCCGGCGAGGATCACGCCGATGCCGTCCGCGATACAGCGGCGTCCGATATCGAGTGCCTCCGATGGAATGTCGGCGAACGAGGTTGACGAGATGAAGTCGACGACAGCAGCAGTGGCACGGGTCTGATCGGGCATACGCGGCAATCTTCGCATAGTTGCGGTACAGTCACGAACCACGGAGATGTGCGCTTCGTGCCTCCGTGGTTCGTCACTCTGAACTTCGGAATTCGATGCTTCCACTTACAGGTATTACCGTCGTCGCCGTCGAGCAGGCGGTAGCCGCGCCGTTTGCGAGCCGGCAGCTCGCCGATCTCGGCGCTCGTGTCATCAAGATCGAACGTCCGGGCGTTGGCGATTTCGCACGCGGCTACGATGCGACGGTCAACGGCATGTCGAGCCACTTCGTCTGGCTGAATCGCTCGAAAGAGTCACTGACGCTCGACCTGAAGCGGAGTGAAGCGATCGACGTGCTGCGGAAACTGCTCGCGCGCGCCGATGTCTTCATCCACAACCTGGCGCCGGGCGCGATGGCTCGCCTTGGCTTCGCAACTGTCGATGTCCGGCGTGAGCGCCCGCAGCTCGTCGTGTGTGAGGTGTCCGGCTACGGCTCGGACGGCCCCTATCGCGAGAAGAAAGCGTACGACCTGCTCGTCCAGAGCGAGGCTGGCGTGTTGTCGGTGACCGGGACCAACGAGCAGCCGGCCAAGGTCGGCATCTCGGTCGCGGACATCTCCGCCGGCATGTATGCGTTCTCCGGCGTGCTGGCCGCGCTCGTTCGCCGCGGGAAGACCGGGAAAGGCTCGGCACTCGAAGTCTCACTGTTCGACTCGTTGGCGGAGTGGATGTCCTATCCGGTGTATTACGCGTACGGCGGCACGCCGCCGCCGCGCAGCGGCGCGCGCCACGCGGTCATCGCGCCGTACGGACCCTATGCGGCCGGTGATGGAGACGTCGTCTACCTGGGGCTGCAGAACGAACGCGAGTGGGCACGCTTTTGCGCACAGGTGATAGGCCGCCCGGAAATGGCAACAGATGCACGCTTCTCTTCCAATCCACGTCGAGTCGAGCATCGCGACGAGCTCGATGCGGCAATTACCGACGCGTTCAGTGGCCTGACCGCCAAGCAGGTGATCGAGCGGCTGGAAGCGGCGCAGATTGCCAACGCTCGCATGAATACCGTCCAGGAGCTGATCGCGCACCCACAACTTGCGAGCCGCGACCGCTGGCACGAGGTCGCCTCACCGGCGGGTCCGGTGCGCATGTTGAAGCCGCCCTTCAACTTTGATGGTATCGAGCCTCTCATGGGGCCCATTCCTTCAATTGGGGAGCACACCGACGCCATCCTCGGTGAGCTTGGCATCGCGTCCGAGACGGTCGCGGATTGGCGGGCTCGCGGTATCGTGTAACCGGTATGGCTATCAAAGAAGGTTGGACAGGTCGGGTTTACGAAGACTTCGAGGTCGGTGACATCTATCCGCATCCGCTTGGGCGGACGGTGTTGCCGGTCGACAACAGCTGGTTCACGCTGCTGACGCAGAACACCAATCCAATCCACTTCGATCGTGCCTACTCCGCGCAGACCGAGTTCGGCCAGCCGCTGGTCGATTCCACCTTCACGCTCGCGCTCGTCACCGGCCAGTCCGTGATCGATTTATCGATCAACGTCATGGCGAACCTCGGATGGGATGAAGTGCGCCTGCCGAATCCGTTGTTCGAAGGGGAGACGGTTTACTCGCGAAGCGAAGTGCTCGACAAGCGCGAATCGAAATCGCGGCCGAACGTCGGCATCGTCAAGGTGAAGACCACCGGTTTCACCGAAACCGGGAAGGTCGTGATCGAGTTTCTGCGCACGTTCATGGTCTACAAACGGGGCCATGTTCCGCCGCGCGCGAAGATCCCGGAGCCGAACACCGGTGGTCGATCGTAGAGACGGACCTTCAGGTCCGCCTTCCGGCGTCCGCGAGATCGACGTCTCCGTGCTCCGCGATACGGTGGCGCGGCTGATCGTCGAGGCCAACTTCAACATTCCCGCCGACATCCTGCAGGCGCTGCGCGACGCGGTCGATCGCGAAGAGTCGCCGCTCGGCCGGCGTACGCTCGAACAGCTTGTCCGCAATTACGAAGTGGCCGCCGCCGAGAGGCGGCCTGTCTGTCAGGACAGTGGTGTGGCCGTGGTGATCCTCGAGATCGGGCAGGACGTGCACTGGACCGGCGGCAGCATGCAGGAGGCCGTCTACGCTGGTGTCCGCGAAGGGACGCGGGCGGGCTATCTGCGCTGGTCGGTGACGGGCGACCCGACGCGCATGCTCAAGATCTCGGGTGAGGAAACGCCGGCGGTCATTCACGTCGACCTCGTGCCGGGCTCCGACGTGAGGATCCTGTTTGCCTCGAAGGGCTTCGGCGCTGAGAACATGAGCGCGTTGAAGATGTTTGTGCCGGCCGACGGCGTTCCTGCGATTACGCAGTTCGTGCTCGATACCGTCGATCGCGCAGGTGCCAACGCATGTCCGCCGATCATCGTCGGTGTGGGCATCGGTGGAACATTCGAGAGCGCCGCATTGCTGGCGAAAAAGGCCGTGCTGCGGCCGCTCGACGTTCGCAATGCGCGCGCTGACGTCCGGCAGCTTGAAGTCGAGCTGCTCGAACGTGTCA
Source organism: Vicinamibacterales bacterium (assembly GCA_035764385.1). GTDB lineage: Bacteria > Acidobacteriota > Vicinamibacteria > Vicinamibacterales > UBA2999 > Gp6-AA40. The sequence goes on along the minus strand of DASTZI010000274.1, from coordinate 8,394 downwards.
ACGAACTCGGCATCGGTCCTCAGGGTTTCGGTGGCCGCGTCACTGCGCTCGGTGTGAACATCGAGGTTTATCCGACGCACATTGCGGGCTTACCCGTGGCGGTGAATCTTGGTTGCCATTCGACGCGCCGAATCTCCACGACGTTGTAAGCCGCAGATGTCGAACGTCTTCGAACTGAAATGTCAGAACGGCATCGCTCAGACGGATCTCGATGCGCTTCGTGCCGGCGATGCGGTTGAGCTCACCGGTCAGGTGATCTCGGTACGGGACGCAAGCGCAGCGCGCCTCGTAGCCGCCGTTCGAGAGGGACAACCACTGCCTATCTCGCTCGAGAACCAGATTCTCTATGCGGTGGGGCCATCGCCCCCGAAGCCCGGCCAAATAATTGGATCGGCGGGACCGACGACAACGTCACGGATGGCCCGGTTTCTGCCCTCGCTTTTCACAGCTGGCGTCCGCGCGATTATCGGGAAGGGCGAGCTACACGGCGAGGAAGCGGCACCGTTTCTGTCTCACGGCGTCGTGTATTTCGGTGCGATCGGCGGTCTCGGTGCGCTCCTCGCGAAGCAGATTTCATCGACCCGCATCGTGGCGTATGACGATCTTGGTCCCGAGGCGTTACACGCTTTACAAATCTTTGCATTTCCCGTCGTGGTCATCATCGACCGCCACGGCGGCAATTTTCACGAAACTGCTCGAAGCAAGTGGCGCAAAACCCGGTGACGCACGTCGCGGCCCCGGCGTCAGGTGCCGATTGTGGGTGGCGTCACGTCGGCGCCGCCCATGATTCATGTCAGCACACCACCCGAGTAAGGTCACCCCAGTAAACGAAGGGACCCGCTAAGCCGTAAGTCGCATTAAATGGCCGAAGAACAGATCGCAACTGGCACTATGGATGCGCATGCTATAGTCAACCCACCCTCGCGCCGGACGAACGCGCCGCCCGCGCTGGACATCGAGCATCAACGCGACGTCCTCGCGCGACTGAAGCGCATCGAGGGACAGCTCCGAGGCATTCGGAAGATGATCGAGGAGCCTCGTCTCTGCATCGCCATTCTGCAGCAATTAGCGGCGGCGGAAGCGGCGATCGGGCGCGTCAGCCATGTCATCCTCAAGTTTCACGTCGAAAAATGTGTGCCGCACAGCGTCGCCCAAGGTGCGGACGAACACACTGAGAGCCTCGCCGAGCTGGTCGACATCGTCGATCGTTTCTCTCGCTAGCCGCGGATCTCCCCCCGGATCCGCGCCGCTCAAGCCAACATCCGAGCTTTCCAACCGCGCCGTAGAGCTATGCTCGTGCGGCGCGGACCATTGGAATTGCCTCATTCACCGGTTGACACATTCACAAAGCAGGGTCGCGAACACTCCGATGCGGGGATTTCGCACTTCTAAGAATTTGTCAATACAGAGAAGTACGTAGTGCACCGCTGGCGCGTACACAAGTTCGGCGGCTCGAGCGTCGCCGATGCCGCGTGCATGCAACGCGTCGCCGACATCGTCGAGCGCGAGACGAGCGCACGCACGGGTGTCGTCCTGTCGGCATCTCGGGGAGTGACCGATGCGCTGCTGGCGCTCATCACCCAGGCCGAGCGGCAGCAGCCGGTTGACGATGCGGTGCATGCACTGCGCGAACGGCACGTCGAGATGGCTCGGACGCTCATCCCCGGGACATCGGCCGACGCCTACACGGAAGTCCTCGACCGCGACTGCCAGGACATCACGGGCATCCTTCACGCGGTGCACCTCACGCGATCGGCCTCGTCGGCCGTTCGCGATCTGGTTGCCGGCTTTGGAGAGATCTGGTCCACGCGTCTGTTTGCCCGCTACCTTGCCGCTCGGGGCCGCAGGCCGGGCCGGGTCATCTGGGTCGACGCGCGCGACGTCGTGCGAGTGGACTGGAGCGCGCTCGGTCCGAGCGTGCGGTGGGATGAGTCGCGCGCCAACGCGCTGCAGATCATTCCGGGCGACGTGAACGCGACGCTCGTCATCACCGGTTTCATCGCGCGAACCGCAGACGGTCTGCAGACGACGCTGGGGAGAAACGGGAGCGATTTTTCGGCATCGATCTTCGGCGACCTGCTCGACGCGGAAGAGATTGTCATCTGGACCGACGTCGATGGTGTGCTGAGTGCCGATCCACGCCGCGTACCCGACGCGAGAGTGATCGATTCACTGTCGTATCACGAAGCGATGGAGCTCGCGTACTTCGGTGCCAAGGTCATTCACCCGCAGACCATGGCGCCGGCGGTCGAGAAACGGATTCCGATCTGGATCAAAAACACGTTTGCGCCTGACAAAGCGGGATCGCTCATCTGCGAAGCGCCAAACTCCGCACATCCCGTGAAGGGCATCACGAGCATCGACGGAGTTGCGCTCGTCAACGTCGAAGGCGCCGGCATGATCGGCGTGCCAGGTACTGCCCAGCGGTTGTTCGGCGCGCTGCGAGAGGATGGCATCTCCGTCATCCTCATCTCGCAGGGCAGCTCTGAGCATTCCATCTGCTTCGCGATTCCGCATTCGGAGGCCGAACGTACGGCGCGCACCGTGCGGCACGCCTTTCACGCCGAACTGAACGGCGGTCAGATTCAGAACGTCGACGTGATTCGCGGCTGCAGCATCCTGTCCGTGGTCGGCGACGGGATGGCCGGCACGCCGGGGGTTGCGGCGCAGGTGTTCGGCTCGCTCGGCGCCTCTGGTGTCAACGTGCGCGCCATCGCGCAGGGGTCGTCGGAACGCAACATCTCGGTTGTCATTGACGAACGGCAGACGACGCGGGCGCTGCGATCGGTGCACGCGGGGTTTTATCTCTCACCACACACGATCTCGGTCGGCATTATCGGTCCCGGAGCCGTCGGCAGCGTGCTGCTCGATCAGCTCGCATCGCAATCGGCACGGCTGACGCGCGACTTCCACATCGACTTGCGTCTGCGCGGCGTGATGACCACGCGCGCCATGGCGCTCTGCGATTCAGCCATCCCGTTCGACGGCTGGCGCGACGCGCTCAAGGACGGCAAGGCTCCCGACATGCTGCGCTTCGAAGACCATGTGAATGCCGAGCATCTGCCCCACGCGGTGATCCTCGATTGCAGCGCGAGCGACGACGTCGCCGAGCAATACCCGCGATGGCTTGGCGCGGGCATTCACGTCGTCACGCCGAACAAGCGCGCCAACAGCGGACCGCTGGAGCTCTACGACGATCTTCACGAGTCGCGGCGTGCCGCCGGATCGCATTACCTCTATGAAGCGACCGTCGGCGCCGGGCTGCCGATCATCCAGACGCTGCGTGACCTGCGCGAGACCGGCGACGAGATCCGGCGGATTGAAGGCATTCTCTCCGGCACGCTTGCCTATCTCTTCAACGTCTGGAACGGCAAGCAGTCGTTCTCCGAAGTCGTACGCGTCGCGAAAGCGAACGGCTATACCGAACCGGATCCGCGCGACGATTTGTCGGGAACCGACGTCGCGAGAAAGCTCGTCATTCTCGGTCGCGAGATGGGGCTGCGGCTCGAATTATCGGGCGTGGAACTCGAAGGGCTGATTCCGCCGTCGCTCAGCGCCTGCGACGTCGACGAGTTCATAAACCGGCTTACCGAGCTGGACGCGCCAATGTTGAAGCGACTCGAGGCCGCTCATGCCAAAGGAAAGGTGCTGCGCTACGTTGCCGCGCTCGACGCCGCGTCCTCACGGGCGACCGTCGGGCTCGTGGAGCTCGAGCGGACGCATCCGTTCGCCAACATCAACCTGACCGACAACATCGTGCGGTTCGTCACGAGCCGCTACGACCGAAATCCGCTCGTCGTCCAGGGACCGGGCGCAGGCCCCGCTGTGACCGCAGGTGGCGTGTTCGCAGATCTGCTCAGAGTGTGTGCGTACCTCGGGGCCAAGTTGTAGAATCGGGCGCGGTGGGCTTCTGGATGCAGCCGAAAAGGACGTTTCTGCGCCGCGCGCTGTTCCAGATCCACCTCTGGACCGGCGTCGCCGTAGGGGTCTACATGGTCTTCATCAGCATCACCGGCAGCGCGGTGGTGTTTCGGCGCGACCTGAACCAGAACCTGCTCGGCAACATTCCCGCGAAAGAAGTGGCGGCGGACGCCAAACACCTCCCGGAAGCGGATCTGCGCGAAGCGGTCCTGCGGCAGTATCCCGGCTACACGATCACCCGAGTGTTTGAATCCCGTCGTCGTCTCGCGCCGAGCGAGGTGACGATGTCGCAAGACGGCGACGTCCTGCAGCGGCGATTCAATCCGTACACCGGCGCCGACATGGGCGATGCGCATCCGCGCGCCGTCGCCGTGATGGAGTGGTTCACCGATCTGCACGACAACCTTCTCGCTGGCGAGACGGGACGCAAGATCAACGCTGTCGGCGGCGCGCTGCTGTGCGTGCTCTGCATCACGGGCGTCATCATCTGGTGGCGAGCGTGCGGTCCCTGGTACAAGGGCTTCTATTTCAATCCGGCAAGCAGCTGGAAGCGGATGAATTTCGATATCCACGCCGCGCTCGGGTTCTGGGGTCTGCTGATTCTGTTTCTCTGGGGCTTGACCGGGATCTACTTCGGGTTCCCTGACTCCTTCGTTGCGGCGGTCGACTACTTCGAACCTGCTCACGAAGCTCCGGGGCAACGTCGCGGCGACCTGTTCATCGCGTGGCTCGTGCGCATGCATTTCGGACGCTATGGCGGAATGGGCGTGCGCATTACCTACGTCATCATCGGGCTGCTGCCGGCCCTGATGTTCGTGACCGGCGCCGTCATGTGGTGGAACCGCGTGCTGCGGCGCTGGCTTGCCGAGACAAAAACCGCGCGCACACGTGCGCGTGGGGTCCTTCCGGTTCCAACAGCCATCGAGTAACGTAGTTCCATTTGGCATCCCCTCAAACTGGCCTCGCACCTCACGTAGACGACGTTGCGGAACGGGCGCTCAGGCGGATCAGCCTGCGCATCATGCCGTATGTCTTCATCCTCTACATCGTTGCGTTCCTCGATCGCGTCAACGTCGGGTACGCCGCGCTCCAGATGGCCGGCGACCTCGGATTCAGCGCGGAGGTGTTCGGCTTCGGCGCCGGCATCTTCTTCTTCGGCTACGTCATCCTCGAGATTCCCGGCTCGGTGATCGTCGAGCGGTGGAGTGCGCGCAAGTGGATCGCCCGCATCATGCTTTCGTGGGGCATCCTCGCGGTGATGATGGCGTTCGTGAAGACCGCCGGACAGTTCTACACGGTGCGGTTCCTGCTTGGCGCGGCCGAAGCGGGATTTTTTCCAGGCCTCATCGTCTACCTCTCGCATTGGTTCCGCTACGAGGATCGCGCGAAGGCGGTCGCCTGGTTCATGGCGGCCATTCCTGTATCGAACCTGGTTGGCTCTCCGATTTCAGGTCTGCTGCTCGGTGTGCATTGGCTGGATCAGCCCGGCTGGAGATGGTTGTTCATCGTTGAAGGGCTCCCTGCCATCGTCCTTGGATTCGTCACCCTTTTCTATTTGACGGACTGGCCGCGCGAGGCGAAGTGGCTCCCCGAAGACGAGAAGCGCTGGATTATCGGCGAGCTCGAGGAGGAGAAGCGGCAGCGGAAGGCCGTCCATCAGATTTCGATGTGGCGCGCACTCGCGCATCGCGATGTGCTGCTGCTGGTCGGTACGTACTTCTTCGCGACGGTCGGCTTCTATGGCCTGAACATCTGGCTGCCGACGATTCTCAAAGCGGCATCCGGATGGAGCGACCTGAGGGTAACGATGGTCGCGATGATTCCGCATCTGGCCGGGCTCGTGGGCATGCTCGTATTCGGCTGGTCATCGGATCGCACCGGCGAGCGGCGGTGGCACGCGGCCGGCGCAATCATGCTTGGCGCTGCCGGTTATCTGCTGGTGATTGCCGCCGGCGGCAATCCACTGCTCGTCGTCGCGGCGTTCTGTATCGTCGCTGCGGGTGCGGACGGATACTTTCCCGGGTTCTGGCCGTTGCCCACGGCCTTTCTGACGGAATCGGCCGCAGCAGCGGCAATCGGCTTGATCAATTCGGTCGGAAATCTCGGCGGGTTCGTGGGGCCCTACATTCTCGGTTACGTTCGAACGACGACGAACTCATTCAACATCGGTCTCGCGTTGCTGGCCCTGTCGATGTTGATTGGCGCGGGATGCGTGCTTTCGGTCAGGCACGCGGCGGGTGCAGGTCAGCGGAAGTAGCCATTCAGCAGCGCGGCGATGATGGCCATGAACGTCGCAAACTGAAAGCCTACCAGCCACATGAATCGCGTATCGAATCGAGTCTCGAGGCGCTCGAATCTTCCATCGAGGCGCTCGAATCTTCCGTCGATGCCCTCGAATCTTCCGTCGATGCGATCGAAACGCTGATTCATTTCGACCCGGAAATCACGCATATCAGTGCGCAGATCGCGAATGTCGGCACGGACCTCGCCGATCGCCGCGGCGTGCTCCTCGCCGCGGCCTTCCAGGTAAGCGACACGCTCCTCCAAAGCTCCCATTCGCGGGCCTCGTTCCCGGGCCGACATGGGCCCGATTTTACATCGTCGTCAGCACGATGCATGCCCGGCCGTAAACCACTGATAGTGGATGCGAGGATGAACTTCTTGCCGCGCGCGTTCCCCGGGGCTGTGGCAAAATCTGCGCGGCGTCGCTCACGACATTCGGTCGTGCAGACGTTGGACATCGTTCTGAGGAGGCGCAGATGCAGCACAGCCTCAAGCACGCCTTGCAGATATCCGTTGCGGTGGGCCTCGCCACCGTTCCGTTGATCGCGGCGGCGCTGATGCAAAACGGGAGTGGCGGCCACGCGCGCGCCGCAGTGTATGCGAGTGTCGGTGAAGAACTCATCACCTTCAGCACCGACATCGAGCACGCGACGCTGACGAAACAGTCGTCGATCATGCTTCCCGGGTTCGTGCAAGAAGCGTGGGTCTCGCCGTCGGGTCCGTTTCTCTACGTCGCGTGGAGCAACGGTGGCGCCAGTTACGCCGGTACCGGCGTCGAGCCGATCGGCAATCGCCATGGAATCACCGCATTTCGCGTCGACTCGACAGGCGCGTTGCACGCCCACGGCACACCTGCCGCAATACGGTCGCGTCCCATCCACATCACCGGCGATCGATCCGCGCGCCACCTGCTGGTCGCCTACAACGACCCGAGCGGCATTTCGGTTCACACGATCAACCCCGACGGAACGGTGGGCGCCGAGATTCCGCAAGCGGGTTCGCTCGATGTTGGTATCTACGCGCACAACGTCCGGGTCCTACCGTCCAATGACGCGGTCGTGCTCGTCACGCGAGGCAATGAACCGACGAATACAACCAAGGAGGATCCAGGCGCGCTCAAGGTGTTTCGGTTCGACGACGGCAAGCTGACCAACGTTGCCTCCATCGCTCCATCGAACGGAATCGGGTTTCGATCGCGCCATGTCGACTTTCACCCGACGCGTCCCTGGGCGTTCTTGACGCTCGAAGCACAGAACAGGCTCGAGGTATTCGGCATCGCAAAAGGCACGCTGACGTCGCAACCACTGTTCGACAAATCCACGCTCGCCGACGGTACTGGCGTCAAGGCGGGGCAGACGGCAAGCACCCTTCATGTGCACCCGAACGGGCAATTCGTCTACGTTGCCAATCGCGGTGCCGCCGCTGGGGGCACGAACAACATCGCCGTCTTCCGCATCAATCAGCAGACCGGCGAGCCGTCGCTGATTCAAAACATCGACACCCATGGACTCACGCCGCGCACGTTCTCCGTTGATCCGAGCGGCCGCATGCTTGTCGTCGGTAACCAGACGACGCAGGCGGTTGCGGACAAGACGGTGCCGGCCAATCTCGCGGTGTTTCGGATCCGCGCGGATGGGATGCTCGACTTCGCGCAGCGGTACGATCTGGCCGTTGGACGCAAGCCGTTGTGGTGGACGGGTCTCGTCCCCCTCAAGTAACACTCGCGCCATGGATCAGCCGAGCAGGCGCGATTTCCTCAAGACCACCGCCGGCGCATACGCGTCGGGTGTGTTCGCGATGCCTGCACAGCGCGGCTCCTCGAACCAAACATCTGACGATGTGACTGCTCGCTCGCTGGTGGATGCGGCGGAGCTGCTGCGCTCGCGAAAGGTCTCGCCCGTGGAGCTGACCAACGCGTGCCTGGCGCGGATCGAACGGCTGAATCCAGCGTTGAACGCGTTCATCACGGTGACCGCCGAACAGGCACTCGTCGACGCCAGGGCCGCCGAAGCAGAGATCGCCCGTGGGCGCCGCCGCGGGCCGCTGCACGGCATTCCGATCGCATTGAAGGATCTGTTCGACACCGCGGGTGTGAAGACGACCGCTGGCAGCGCTGTCTTCGCGGATCGTGTTCCCTCGCAGGATGCGGAAGTCGTCCGCCGCCTGAAGCAGGCGGGTGCCGTGCTCGTC
>DASTZI010000273.1:0-2544 GCA_035764385.1 Vicinamibacterales bacterium | reverse complement strand
CAGGAAATCCGGGATAAATCGGAGGCATCCGTTTCGCGCCGCGCGTTTCTGAAAGGCAGCGCGATGGCGACCGGGGCCCTTTCCTCAGTACTCATTCCAACCGTCACCGAAGCGCAGTTACCCGATGCGGTCGACCCGGATCCCCGGCACTCGGTCGTGTCGCTGAAGGTCAATGGCGTGGCGTACCGGAAAGAGGTTCCGAATCGCACCACCCTGCTGCAGTTCCTGCGTGAGGATCTGAAGCTGACGGGGACGAAGATGGGATGCGACCGCCTGCAGTGTGGTGCCTGCACGGTTGTCCTGAATGGCAAGAACGTCTACTCGTGCACGACGCTCGCCGTCGAAGCGACCGGCGGTGACGTGCTGACGGTGGAAGGGCTCGCCTCCGACGACAAGCTTCATCCGATTCAGCAGGCGTTTGTCGAACACAGCGGATTCCAGTGCGGCTTCTGCACGCCGGGGCAGATGATGAGCACGAAAGTCTTCCTCGACAAGACGCCGAATCCGACCGAAGACCAGGTGCGCCTCGCGCTGAGCGGAAACATGTGCCGCTGCGCCGCCTACAAGAAGATTCTCGAATCGGTCATGGCCGCATCGCGCCTGATGCGGGCGTAGGGGAATCACCATGACTCAGCAGAACACGACTCCAGGTGGTGCACTGAACGTTGTCGGCAAGCGCGGCCCGAACATCGACGCGCTCGAGCGCGTGACCGGCCGTGCGAAGTACACCGGCGACATCGACATTCCGGGAATGCTCGTCGGGCGGGTGCTCCGGAGCACACGCCCGCATGCGCGCATCTCGCGGATCGACACGAGCAAGGCTGAAGCGGTGCCCGGTGTCCGCGCCGTGATGACATACAAGGACGCGCCCAAGGTGATGATCTTTGGCAGCCGACAGTTCGCACTGAACGATCGGGTCCGCTTCAAAGGCGAGGCGGTCGCCATTCTGGCGGCTGCAGATGCGGAGACGGCGGACAGAGCGCTCAAGCTGATCGAGGTCGAATACGAGCCGCTGCCCTTCGTGCTCGATCCCGAAGAGGCGCTGAAACCAGGCGCGCCGCAGCTGTTTCCCGACGGCAATCTCGAGGGCCAGCCACGCACGCTCGTGCGTGGCGACGTCGAGCAGGGGCTGAAGGAATCGGACAAGGTCATCGAGCGTTTCTATCGCTGCCCGACGATGTGGAGCGGCGGCATGGAGCCGCGCGCATGCGTGGCGCAATGGGACGGCGATCACCTGACGATCTGGGCGGCGACGCAGGCGCCCTATCGTGTCCACGGCAGCCTCACGGCGATGTTCAACGTGCCCGACAGCAACGTTCGCGTGATCTCGAGCTATATCGGCGGCGGATTCGGCACCAAGAGCGCGCCGCATACCGACGAAGCGCTCGCGGCGATGGTGGCGCGCAAGGCACGTCTTCCGGTGAAGCTCCAGTACACGCGCGAAGAGGAGATCCTCGACTCGAACACGCGGTTCGAAACGAAGATTTACATCAGGCTCGGTGTCAAGAAAGACATGACGCTGCACGCGCTCGACGTGAAGGCGTACATCAATCAGGGCGCGTATCACACACGGCTCGGTGGACTCGGCAACCAGTCGACCCACATGTACAAGTCGCCGAACGTTCGCACCGTCCAGTACCGCGTGCACACGAATATCCCCAACACCGGACCGACGCGCGGCGTCGGCGATCCGCAGGAGACCTTCGCCATCGAATCGGCGATGGACGAGGCGGCGATCGAAATGGGTTGGGATCCGATGGAGTTCCGCCTCAAGAACATCAAACGCAACGGCGATCCGATTGCACGCGGCGCGTCGGGGACCGAAGATGGACGCCTCGTCGCGCAGGTGCTCGACAAATGCATCGAGGTGGGAGCCTCACGGATCCAGTGGAACCGGCGCAACGCGGTTGCTGGCTCTCCGACGGGATCAAAGGCGCGCGGCATCGGCATCGCGTGCACCGAACGCGGTGGCGGCGCCGGCCTCGCGGGCGCAACCGTGAAGGTGAACCTGGACGGATCCGCGCATGTGTTCTTCGCTTCCACCGACATCGGCCAGGGAAGCCGTACGACGCTTGCGATGATAGCCAGCGAGGTGCTCGGCATTCCGCTGTCGATGTTCCGCACCACCGCCGGCGACACAGAGGTCGCGCCCTATGACGGCGGCAGCTACGGGAATCGGACGCTCCAGGCGACGGGACGCGCTGTTGAAGTCGCCGCGCGGCAGTGTCTTCAGCAGATCCTCGCCGCCGCAGGGCCGATGTTGAACAACGCGGCAGCTGCCGATCTCGAGATCCGTGACTCTGTGATTCGGCTGAAATCGGATCCCTCCAAGCAGGTGAAGCTCGGGGACCTGATGCAGCTGCGGGGACGGTCGGTGACCGGCGACGGTGCGACGGCCGCTGTCCAGAACGGCATGGACGTCGAGCGCACATCCGGTGCGCATTTCGTCGAACTCGAAGTCGACCGCGAAACCGGCAAGGTCCACATCCTCAAATACATCTCGGCCCACGACGTCGGCCGCCCGATCAACGTGACGATCGTTGA
>DASTZI010000272.1:0-4587 GCA_035764385.1 Vicinamibacterales bacterium | reverse complement strand
TCCCGCTCGAGGACATCGAACGGCACGCGCTCGTCGAAGCGCTGAAGATGTCGAACTGGGTGCAGAAAGATGCAGCGGAACTGCTCGCCATCAGCCCGCGCGTGATGAACTACAAGATCAAGACGCTCGGCATCGATTTCCCGCGCGGCCGGCGTGCGCAGGCGGCGGTGGCGCAGCACGAATCGTCCGGCGCGGCGATGGTGTAGGCAGACAGACATCGGGCCGGGTGGCCGGCCCTTCCTTCTATTCGAATACTCGCTCCACCGGCACGACAGTCACTTCTGCCGGCTTCACATTGATCCGATAGCGCTCGATGAGGGCGTCCTCGTCCGTGATCTCCTTGGCCTTCGGTGAGTTGTACACGATCGGCGATGGCGTGTTCTTCGCTACGGCGTCCTGGAAGGGTCGTGGATCCTTCGTGACGATCACCATCTGCATGCGATCGGTCGTCAGGTGCCGCTGAATCGCACGGTTGACGTCTTCCACCGTCAGCTTCGGTAACGCCTCGCGCAGATAGGTGTTGTAGTCGCCGATGCCGTAATAGCGGCTGTCGAGCGCGTACCCGAGCCTGGCGCTTTGCGTCTGCGTCAGGACATTCGAATACTTCATCAGGAACTGGCGCGTGGCGTCGAATGCCTCGCGCGACAAGCCGGTGCGAACGAGTTTGTCGTACTCGTAGAGCGCGGCGCGAAGCGTAAACACGCCGGTGTCGACTTCAACCGGACGAATCCAGATCTGGAAGATCTGCTGCTGGCGCGCAAGGTTCGGATCGGGCGTGAACTGGAACATCCCGCGCGGAAAATATTCGATGTAGGCGTAGTCGCCGTAGTTGAGCCCGCGCGCTTCCCGCAGGCGTCCGTACAAATAACCGTTGGACGAACGATGCTGGCCGAAATAGGAAGTGGCCACGGCGAGCGCAGCCCAATCCGGCGACGCACGCGTGACGTCAATCGGAAAGCCGACAGAAATCGCCGTCGAACGCGTATCACGCGTCACGATTGCCATGCGGTTACCCGCAGCGAGCTTCGGCGGATCGAAGCGTCTCTTGTCCAAAGTGCCGGCTGGGAGCTTGTCGAAGTCACGCTCGACGTTCTGTTCGAACCCCTTCGGGTAGCCTCCTCCAAGACCGAGCACAAGGCTCGCGCGCGTGTAATGGGTGCGATAGAAGGCGCGCACGTCCTCCAACGAGAGCTGCTGCAACGAGCCGATCGTCCCGCGATTGTGATGTCCGTACGGATGGCCCGCGTAGATGACGTCGTAGAGGAATTCCTTACCGAGCTCCTCGTCATTGCTTTCTCGCAGCGAGATCTTGAGGAAATTCAGCGCATCGTCGCGCAGCCGCGTGAAGTCCTCCTGCCGGAGCCCCGGGTCGAGGACCATGTCTCTCAGCAGGCCGTAGTACCTGTCGAGATTCTCGATATGCGTAGTCCCGGTAAAGACGGTCATCTCCTTGTCGACCTGCCAGTTCACCGCCGTCGCCATCGGGTACATCGCATCGACGATCTGCTGATATGTCATCGACCGCGAGCCACCTTCGGCCAGCATGGCTGCGGTCAGTGACGCAAGCCCCTCTTTCCCCGGTGGATCGAATGCCGCGCCGGTCATGAACACGATGCGAAACACGACCAGTGGCGACGTGCCCGGCTGCACGACGCTCGCGCTCTGGACGCCGGGGGTCGTCGCGAGCAGGGTCGTGGTCAGGAGCGCGAGGACCATGCGCCTGGCCATCATTTCGTCCCCGTCTTCGAATCGAGCGTCACAATCGTCCGATGGCTGTCGGTGAAGTACTTCGCCGCGGTCATTTGGATGTCCTGCGGCGTAATCTGCTGATACAGCGCGAACAGCTTGTCGATGGTGTCAGGAGTCCGCCGCAGCAGAATGTACGGCGCCAGCGCCGCGGCAATTGCCGGCGAGCTGTTCATCCGCAACGCGAATCCATAGCGCATTCGCGAACGGGTCGCATCGAGCTTCGATTGCTCCACCTGCTCGCGCGTGAAGCGCGCGAACGTCTCGAGCACCTGCTCGCGCACATCTTCGGCATCCTCTTGCTTCTTGATGCGCGCGAAGGCGGTGAACAGTTCGGGATCCGGATGATTGCCGAAATCGACGTTCAGCTGATCGACCTTCTGCTGCTCGAGCACCAGACGACGGTACAGATCCGAGTTGCGGCCGAATGCAATCTCCGATAACAGATCGAGCGCGGCCTTGTCCTTGACCTCGTCCGAATACGCAGGTGCTTTGAACGCGACGGCGAGCCACGGCAGCGTCGGCGACGGCCAGTCAACGTGCGCCGTGCGTGCCTCGGTCTGCGGCGGCTCGGCCGGAATGTTCGGTACGTAGTTGCCACGCGCCCATCCACCGAAATACTTCGTCGTCAGTTCCAACGCGCGGGCGCGGGTGACGTCGCCAACGAGCACGACGGTGACGTACTCAGGCCGGTAGAAGCGCTTGTAGAAGTCCAGACTATAGGCGTACTGATTGGGCATGTCCTGAACGTCCTTGAGATAGCCCATCGTCGTGTGCGCGTAGGTGTGATGCGTGAACGCTGTCTCGTAGAGCGCTTCATCGAGCCGCTCCGTGGGCGCGGAACTGTTTTTGTTGTATTCGCCCAAGACGGCGAGCGATTCGGTTTTGTAGGCCGGCTCCGTGTACTTCAGACGCTGAAATCGATCGGCCTCCGCTTTCACAACGTCTTCGAGATCCTCGTTCGAGAACACCACGTAGTACGTCGTCCGATCCTGGTTGGTCGACGCATTCGAATCAGCGCCCGCCCGCTTCAGCAGCGCATCTCGCTGCTCCGGCGTGTAATTCTCGCTACCTCGGAACATCAGGTGTTCGAACAAGTGCGCGTAGCCGCTCTTGCCGGGTTCGACTTCATCCCGTGAACCAGCGCGGACGACGGTATACATCGCAACCATGTTCGGGTAATCGGTCGGCACCGTGACAAGCCGGAGACCGTTCGGCAGGTCATCGATCGAATAGGCGTACGGAAAGAGCTTGCCGGTTGCGCCCGCTCCGGCGGCCCAGCTTCGATAGAAAACGGCGACCGCGAGCAGGAGGATAGCCGCGACGATCAACAAACGGCGGACTGACATCTCTCCCTCCTAGGATTTCTGCGCCCTGGGATGAGCCTTCCGGTAGACGTCGAGCAGCTGCGCGACGTTGACGTGAGTGTATCGCTGTGTCGTCGAGAGACGCACGTGCCCGAGCAGCTCCTGAATCGCGCGCAAATCGGCGCCCGCCTGCAGGAGATGCGTGGCAAAGGAATGGCGGAGCGCGTGTGGGCTGATCCCGAATCGCGTGCTGCAGCTGGCAACGCATCTCGCCACCAGCCGTTGAACGCTTCGGCCTGTCAATCGTCCACCCCTCGCATTGACAAAGAGCGGCTCGCCCTCTGGTGTCCTTCGCCGGTGCGCGTCGTTTCTGGTGAGCAGGGCTCGATCGGAGTACCACTTGCGCAGAGTCTTCTCAGCGGATTTGTTGAAGGGCACGATCCGCTCTTTGCGTCCTTTGCCCATCACGCGCACCATCCGACCCGAGAGATCGACATCCTCCAGATCGAGTGCAACGAGCTCACTCAAGCGAATGCCGGAGGCGTAAAACAGCTCGAGGATGGCCCGATCGCGGCGGCCAAGCGGCGTTGACAGATCCGGGGTCTCGAGCAGCTGCGACATCTCGTCGACGCTGAGGTGTGCTGGGACCTTCTGCTCGCGCTTCGGCGCGACGGCGAGCACGGCAGGATCCGCGTCGATGAACCCCTCGCGGCGCAGGTAACGCGTGAAGGTTCGCAGCGCGGATACCTTCCGCGCGACCGAAGTACGCGCTTGTCCCTGACGATACAGCTCCCCAAGATAGCCACGGATCACGTCAAGGCTGAGATGCTTCGGCTGCAGCGCATGGCGTCGGCCGGTATGCTCGCCGGCGAAGGCGATGAACTGCGAGAGATCGCTCTCGTACGCCGCCACCGTGTGTGGCGACGCGTTGCGATTCAGGCGGATGTAGTCGAGAAAGCCGCGGAGCTGTTCCATCGATCCAGGTCGTCGAGCGCGCGTTGCGACGTCGCGAGCTTTCGATCGGCGCGGCCCAGCCGCCGGCCCTCGCGGGCAGGGGGACTCGCCATGATGCCGAAGGTGATGTTGGTCGGTTGATAGTTGCGTGGATCGGCGTGCGAGACGTAATAGGCGAGCGCGCCGATTGCCGTCGTGCGCGGCGGGACTCGCGGCTCTTCGCCGCGAACGAGTGCGGCCGCGTTTCGCCCGGCGATGAGGCCGGAGGCGGCCGACTCGACATACCCCTCGACGCCCGAGATCTGCCCGGCAAAGAACAGGTCATCGCGAAATTTCGCCTGCCAGGTTTCACGCAGCACCGTGGGTCCATTGATATAGGTGTTGCGATGCACCATCCCGAACCGCACGAACTCGGCACGCTCGAGACCCGGCACGAGCTTTAACACCCGCGCCTGTTCGCCCCATTTGAGTTGTGTCTGAAAACCGACGAGGCTGAAGTGATCGCCGGCGAGTGTGTCCTGGCGCAACTGCACCACCGCATGCGGCGTCCGTCCAGTACGCGGATCGACCAGGCCGACAG
>DASTZI010000271.1:0-7911 GCA_035764385.1 Vicinamibacterales bacterium | reverse complement strand
CTACACGATGGTCGACACCGACACCATCCGCTACGAGGCGACCATCACCGATCCACAGGTGTTCAACCGACCCTGGACGATCACTACGCCGCTCGAGCGCCAGAAGACAACGACCGGACGCGTGCTGGAATATCCGTGTCGGGCGGAGCTCGAAGAGGCGCGCGGCGAGTTCAACGCCGACCCGCGAACCTGGTATCAAAAGGACGCGCCGGGCGTGAAGCCGTTTCCGATGGAACCGCGCGCGGTCGCAGCGGTGACTGTCGATCGAGCTGCGATACCGCGGATGCCGGACGGTACGCCGGATATCTCGGGTTTTACAGAGGCCGACGCCGGCGGTGCGAACTGGGGATTCGAGCCGCACAACGAGCCGTTCACACCCGGCGGCCGCGGCGTACTTATCGATCCGAAGACTGGCGGACTTCCGTATCAACCCTGGGCGCGCGTCGAACGGCAGGATCGGTATGCGAACCCGGCGCGCGGCTATGACGATCCGACCGCGCACTGTTTCCCCGGTGGCGTCCCGCGCGCACTCTACGTGCCATCGCCGTTCTATATCATCCAGACACCGACGTATGTCGTGATCCTGCTCGAACGGATGTCATGGCGGATAATCCCGCTGGACGGTCGTGCACACCTGCCGGATACAATCCGCCTGTGGCAGGGTGATTCGCTGGGTCACTGGGACGGCGACACGCTCGTCGTCGAAACGACGAATCTGAACGGCAAGACGTGGCTCAATGAAGTGGGCGATGTCATCAGCCATGCAGCCACGGTGGTCGAACGCTTCACGCCGGTGAGCGCGAGCGTGATTCAGTACGAAGCTACGGTCAACGATCCGGTCGTGTTCACCCGACCATGGACGATTGCGATGCCGCTCAAGCGCAACCCGAAGGGCGAACTGCTCGAGGTCGCATGCCTCGAGGACAACCAGGACTTGCTGCATCTGAAGGACGTGAAGGAGCGGAGCATCCAGTGACGAGAATCGTGGTGGCGATCGGTGTGATCTGCGCGTGGGCTTCGGCCGCCTCGGCCCATCATTCCTTTACCGCGGAGTTCGACATCAACAAACCGATCAAGATGACAGGCACCATCACCATGGTGCGATGGTCGAATCCGCACGGCTGGATTTACATCGACGTCAAAGGCGACGACGGAAAGGTCACCAACTGGGGGTTCGAGACCGCTGCGGCAAATGCGTTGTACCGACGTGGCACGCGACCCGAGGATTTTCCGGTCGGCACCCAGGTGACCATTGATGGATACCTGGCGCGCAACGGCACGCCGACGGCGACCAGCGGAAAACTGATGTTCGCCGACGGTCGTGCCATCACGATTGGCGCGGGCGCCGTCGCAGGCGAGCAGAAGTAGAGGCGGACCTTCAGGTCCGCCTCTCGAGCGGCAGCGTAAACCTAATCGTCGTCCCCGTTCCTTCCACGCTTTCCGCGTGAATTTCGCCTGCGTGCGCGACAACAAGGTTGCGGGCAATCGTTAGACCCAGCCCTGAGCCGCGCGAGCCATGGCCTTTGTAGAAGCGATCGAAGATCCGCGGAAGTTCGTCCGCGGGAATTCCATGGCCGGTATCACTCACGCCGATGACGATGCCGTTCGTCTGCGATGCCGCGGTCACCGACACGCGACCGCGCTCTGGCGTATGGCGCAGCGCGTTCGAGATGAGATTCGTCAACACCTCCCTGACGCGCACAGGGTCGACATCGACCAGCGGTAGGTTCGCTGCCGCGTCGACATCAAGTTGGATCTGGCGTTCGGCCGCCTCCCCGGTAAATGAAGCCGCCGTGTCGTTCAGCAGAATCGCGAGATCGGTCGATTCTTTCTGCAGCGTGAGCGTCCCGCTCTCGGTGTGCGCGAGCGTGCGCAGGTCTTCGACGAGCCGCGCCAGCATCCGGGTCTCCTGCAGGACCGCCGCAAGCTGCCCTTCGTCTCGCGGGTAAATGCCGTCGAGCATCCCCTCGAGCCGTCCCTGAAGGACGGCGAGCGGGGTACGCAGTTCGTGCGCGATGTCCGCCATCAAGTCTCGACGCTGTCGATCCTGCACCTCGAGCCTCGACGTCATGCTGTTGAACGCCCGCGCCAGCGTCCGCATCCAGTGAGGACCGCGTTCGGGTGTGCGCGTGCTGTAGTCGCCTGCCGCCACGCGATCGGCAGCCTCCACCATGTCTCCCAGAGGAAAACCGAACCGCCCCATCAACCGGCGGAACAACGCCAGGAGGATGAAGAGCCACAGCAGGCCAAAGAAGATCCGCGGCGGACGCACGAACACGGGCGCGCCGCCGGACGCGAACAGCCATGACAGTACGGTGGACAAACCCACCGCAATGAGCACGAGACAGACGGCAAAGAGCACGCCCATCCGTCTGGTAAAGCGCGCACGATGTCGTCGCCAGGCGTACGGTCCCCCGCGTGGTGGCCAGGGCTCGTTGTCGGGCCACCATGGTGGACGCGGCCGGCGGTGCCACGGGGGGCCGGCATCCGTGTCTCGTGATCCGGACGCCGAAAGCCGGGAGCCTGGAGCCGTCACGCGTTCCTCATTCCGCGAACTTATAGCCCATGCCGTAAACGGTCAGGATGTAGCGCGGCCTGCGCGAATCGGGTTCAATCTTCCGCCTGATGTTCTTGATGTGCGTGTCAATGGCGCGGTCGAACGCTTCGGCGTCGTCGCCGCGGACGGCGTCGAGAAGCTGCGCCCGCGTCAAGATGCGTCCGGGGTTTCGGGCGAGCGCGGCGACAAGTTGAAACTCGGTCGGCGTGAGATCGATCAGAGTGCCGTCGCGCCAGATCTGCATGCGCGCGTGATCGATCACCAGATCTCCACGCCGAAGGACATCCCCACCTCCACCCCCTGCGTCCACTCGACGCAGCACCGATCGAACGCGCGCCACCAGTTCCCGCGGACTGAATGGCTTGGTGACGTAATCGTCCGCACCAAGCTCCAGGCCCGCGAGCCGATCGGCCTCGTCGATCCTGGCAGTCAGCATGATGATCGGGACGTCGCCTTCGCGCCGAAGCGTCCTCGCGACCTCGAGGCCATCGAGGCGAGGCAGGCCGAGATCGAGCACGATGAGGTCGGGCCGCTGCGCGCGCGCCTGTGCCAGCGCGTCAACGCCATTCGACGCGGTGATGACGCCAAAGCCGCCATGCCGCAGATAGTCCGCAGCGATCTGCGCGATCGACGGCTCGTCTTCGACGACGAGGATGGTCTTCACATCAGGCTTGGGCGGCTGAAGCCGGCCCCTACGAGCAGAAGGTCTAGCGGCGGAGCAGGTGGCAGAGATGTTATTTCTGCCGCCTCCTGTCACCTGGCCCCTGCCACCCACCACCTAGAGTAGACGCAGATTGTGGAGTGATTGTGGAGGAAGATTGCGGCGTGATCGTGGAGTCTGGGATCTTCACGATGAACGCATCCAGACGATTGCCTCCGAGGTTCGTCGTCCAGATGAAATACCGTCCCGTCACATCGAGATTCCCCTTCGGCCGCTTCGCGTAATCATCAGTGCCGCCGCCGCTGGCGTACAGATCGGTCATCACCTGGCCGACGACGAGCACATCGAGCGATCCGTCGGTATTCCGGTTGGGGTCCAACGAAAAGCAGACGATCTCGTCCGCCATGTCCGGCGTCGTGCTCGCGTTGCTGCCGCAGGCGTACTGCGACTCGGGCGGCGCAGCGGTGGCGTTGCCGTGGGCGATGTGATTCGCCGCCGCAATGTCCCACCGCTTGTTGTAGTGGACGACAGGCCCGATTGGTCGCGTCGTGCTCGTCACCGGGAACTTCAGCAGGATCGTGGCGTTCGGCAGCGAATTGTAACTGTCGGCGCCGACGGCATACCCGTAACCGGTGTCGAGGTGACCAAGCGCGCCTTCGGTGCCCTCGATCGGCGTCTGCTGGCCCGTCTGGATATCGACAATGCGATTGATTCGGGTGCCGTTGTCCCGATTCAGGAGCAGGATCAACCAGCGCCCGGACTTGTCGATGTGGCACTCGTCGAACACCATGCCGTTGGGCACGCCGTAGTACCGAAACCCTGACCGCCGCGACACCACGCAACCGATCCGCTGGTACTCGTTGTCCTGCACCGATGCCGAATGCACGAGATCGTCGTCACTGGAATGCGGCTGCGTGAGATAGGCCGCACTGGACGGGCAGACAGACCGCCGCGAGCACGCCGCGAGATCGATGGCCGGCGTCGAATCGAACTGCCGCGTGAGGATGTCGAACCGCCGGAGCTGTGTGCCGCCGACGAGGAACGTATAGAGCCTGCTTGGCTGCGTCGCGCTGAAGTACCACCCCTCACCCGTCGCCCAGTGGTAGGGACTGCTTTGATCGAAGAGCGCCCCGAGATTCTGGACGACATCGGTGTTCTTGTCGTAACGCAGCAGGATCGGCCCGACACCGCCACGATTCGTGTCGGTGCCGAGGAAGATGTACATGTCGCTGCTGCCGACGTGGTTGTTGATGTTCCGCCAGTACGAATAACCGACGTACCACAGACAGTCGTTGCCGTCCGCGCAATCCTGCGCGCTGGTCAGGCGAACCGCTTCGGTGTTGTATGGGGCAGGAAACGTGAATTTTCCGGTCGCATCGCCGGACGGCAGGAACGCCTGAATCTGGGGTACGGTAAACCGGGCGCGCAGCACTGGCGAGCCCGCCTTTTCCGTAAAGCCGCCGCCGGGCGGAGGTGGTGGCGCAATGGCAATCACCGCATCGTGAATCGTGGCGCCTATGCTGAGGAGCGACGAGTCGAGCAACAGCGGCAGCTGAGGAGCACGCGTGCTCTCCTTGAGATACTGACCGTTCTTGCTGTACTCGATGCGGCCGTTGGCGAGCGAAATCCGGAACACGTCGCCGGCCGCATAGGTCGTATCCCCGCCGGCGTAGATGCCGTTCTCGAGAACGTCCGCGTACCCCGCGCCATTAAATCTGAACCCGAAGTCGATGTCCGCGTACGTGGTGTCGTCGTCTCCGTGACTCAGGCCCGCCATCCACATCGTATTGAGCTCGCCGACGCTGAATTCGATGTAGCCGTCACTGCTCAGCTGTTCCTGCGAGGACGCGCCGGCGTCTTGACACCCGTCGCAACCGGATGTTTTCTGCACCCCAGTTTCCGTGACAGTCGTGTTGACGAGATTGGTCCACGTGATGGCTGTCTGCGCACGTGACGGCGCAGCAAACAGTTGTACGAACAAGAATGAAAGACCGAGCGTCCGCAGGAGCTGTTTACGCACGACGGCGGCGCTCAGCACGATGGGTGCCACTGGGAACCGGCGTCAGGCTACGGACTTCCGGCTCCCGGAGTCACCAGGCCGGAAGCCCGAAGCCTGTAGCCGTCAGCCGGCCGTCATGATTGGGGCGAGGCAGTCGGCCCTCCTTCACGCATCCGCTCGTGTGCGCGTCGATGCCATTCGTCGAAGCGCGGCGGACCAAGCTGGGGATCGTACTGCCAATAGCGGCGCCGCCATCCCCAACCGCCGAAGCCCCACGCCAGCATGCGGAACAGGAAGAAGAACAGGAAAATCGTCAGCAACGGGCCGAAGAATCCGACTCTCCACGGACCGTAGTAGTGATACGGGTAATACGGGTACGGCGGCGGTGGAACCGCTTGCGCGCCGCCTGGAGCACCCGGCACACTTGCGACCGGTGGTTGCAAGGCGATGCCGCGCGACACGCCGGCCTGATACGCCGTCGCGCCAATTGCGATCGCCGCCACAACCGCGAGCGCAACGATCGCCCAGCGCCTCATTCGAAATTCACTATCCATCACATCCTCCTCGTAGTGGGGCTAGCATCAGCCTCACACGTAGGGGCCGCCTTCAGGCGGCCCGTCTGTGACCGATAGTGCGCGGGGATTGTGGACGAAATATGGAGACGACTACTCGACGATGGTCAGCTGCGGGACGACGTTGATGAACGGGGTGAAGGTTGCCGTTCGTCCGAAACGATCAGTTGCCGTCACGGTGTAACTGAGACGTCCCGGTTGGGCATCCATCGGTACCACCCACACGCCGGTCCACATCTCCGACGGCTGCCGCGGATATTCAGCCGCCGGGAACCCGCCCACGCCGCGCCACCGTGTCGGGACGTCGATGGTCTGTCCCATGTAGTTGACGTGAACCACCATCGTCGCCGTGTTCTCGGTTTCGCCCGTCCCGCCATCGATGGCCGTCATGCGGAAACCGACGCGCTGTCCGCGCTTGAAACGGTTGCTGAGGATGCAGTGGGTCGGTACCGTCGGCGGATTGTCGAAGCTGGCGAGGTCGCCCCAGATCACCAGCTTGCCCGCCGGATGTCCCGCTTGCGCCGGAGGCGGAGCTGGTGGTGTGGCATCACCGCGACGACCGCCGCCACCCTGTCGCTGGCCTTCTTGCGCGGGCGGCTGTTGCTGTCCGGCGACGCTGGTCGCCAGGCTTACTCCAACAAGTAGCGTGGCTGCGAGAGCGGTGACACCCCTCAGACGAATCGTCATTGATTCCCCCGTCCTCCACGGCCCGCGTTGCCGCCGGCGCCGTTCTGACCACCACCCTGGGTACGCACCTCTGGCTTCGGAAATCCGTTGTGATAAATCGTCAAATACCGGATGTCGTTCCCCTTCTCATCCAGCCAGCCAACCGACTGCTGAAAAAAGTCGGGGACGGGATAGCCTGCCGGCACCGTTCCCTCGATGATGTATAGCTTGTTTTCGTGCATGTAGATCGCGGCTGACGTCCGCGATTTGTCCTTCTCGTTGACGAGATTGACCATGTGGCCTTCGACGAGATTCATGTTCGTCCAGCCAAGATAGATCGGCTTCTCGTTGGGACGCTGCATCAATTCCCAGGTCGCATGAATCACAGCGCCTTCTATGTCAGGCTTCCAATAGCCGGCCCCCGTCGAACTGGCCGCCCCCGTGTTTCCTGAACATGCCTCTGCGCCGGGCGGACACGCTTTCGCCTTCTCGGTCGCAATCGCCTGGATGTTGTTGTAGTCGACGACCGTCACCTTGAAGTGACTCTGGCCCTGGTCCACGCTGTAGACGCGTGCCGGCAGCACCGATTTGAACTCCGACGTGTAGGTCGTCTCGGTGATCTTCGGCTGCGCAGGAAAGACGATCGAGAAGCGATCCTGCTGGTTCTTGAACTCGACGTACTCCTGCGCGAACGTCGAACCTGCAAACGTCAGCAGTACGGTCGCGAACATGATGGCTGCACGCATTGACGTTTCCTTATCGGCCTCCGCCTTGCCCCTGGCCTCCACCTTGTCCCTGGCCTCCGCCCTGTCCCTGACCAGGACCCGCCGCGCCGCCGCGGCCAGTCGGCGGCTTCGGAAAACCGTTGTGATAGAGCGTCTGGTAACGGACGCCGTTGCCGTTCTCATCGAGCCAGCGAATCGACTGCTGGAAAAAGCCCGGCTCCGGATAGCCGCCGGGGACCGTGCCTTCGAGAATGTACAGCTTGTTCTCGTGCATGTAGATGCCCGCCGAGGTGCGTGACTTATCCGGATTGTTCGTCATGTAGATCATCGTCCCCTCGACCAGGTCGATGTTGTTCCAGCCGAGGTAAGTGATCTTGGCGTCACGCTGCATGAACTGCCACTGCGCGTACGTCGTCGCACCCGCGAGGTCAGCTTTCCAGTATCCGAGGCCGGTCGAACTGCCGCCGCCCCTGCACGTTTCAGCGCCGGGCGGGCACGACTTCGAGCGTTCGGTCGCAATCGCCTCGATGTTGTTGTAGTCGACGACGGTCACCTTGAAATGACTGCTGCCCGAATCCGCGGTATAAACGCGCGCCGGCAACATCGACCCGAACTGCGACTTCCACATCGTCTCCTCGACCTTCGGCTGCACCGGGAAGGTGACGCCGAAACGGTCTTGGGTACTCGTGAACTCTACGTATTCCTGGGCGAACACTGCTCCCGCGACGGTA
>DASTZI010000270.1:0-6813 GCA_035764385.1 Vicinamibacterales bacterium | reverse complement strand
TCGACCACACGCACCGAGCAGCCATACGCTTCCGGCAATCGGGAAATAGGCGACGGCGTACAGCTGCTTCAGTCGCCACATCCCGCTGATCACCGCCCATGCCAGCCCGGCCATATTGAGAACAGCGAAGGCGACGACCTCCCCCCAGGCGGTCGTGTAACAAACACGCCGATACAGCGGGTTGGGTCGATCTTCGGTGAACCGGATGATGTAAGGACGCGGCTCGCACCCGGGAAGCCGACCTCGAAGCCCGGCGATCGCCGTTCCCACCAGCACGACCGCCAGCCACAGGGTCAACTGTCGATCGAATCCGCGCTCGATCAAATCGAAGGTCAGAGGACCGGGCGCGATGAAGAACACAAAAATCCAGATCGGCCAGTGATTGAACCGGTAATACAGCTTGTTTCGGTGACGTATCTGCCGTTCGCTGTCGCGCTCGATGAAAAGCGCCGAGGTGTGCGCCATGAAGTTACCTACGATACAACATGCACTCGACCGCCTTCGACAGCGAGCGCGCGATGCGCACACGCGCGCGCAAACTCGGCGTCGTGTGTGGCGATGATGATGGTGCGACGCTCCCCCGCGAGGTGACGAAGCGTCGCGGCCAGATCGCCGCGTCTGGCGGCATCGAGCGATGCCGTCGGTTCGTCCATCAGAAGGATGTGCGGCTCGATCGCCAGAGCGCGCGCGATCGCCACGCGCTGCGCCTCACCGCCCGACAGCTCGTGTGGCATCGCCGTCGCTCGATCGGCGACCCCAAGCGATGCAAGCAGTTCCTGTGCGCGCCGCTCCGCGTCCGCACGCGGTTGTTTCAAGACGTGCACGGGCGCAAGCCATACATTCCTGTGGGCGCTCATGTTTGCGAAGAGATGATGGAACTGGAAGACCATCCCCACCGGGCGCGGAATCGATACCGTTCCCGACTCGATCGGCTCCAGGCCGGCGATTGCTCGCAGGATGGTCGTCTTGCCCGCACCCGATGCTCCCATCAATGCCACGATCTCGCCGGCTGCAGCGGCGAAAGTGGCATCGGCAACGATGACGCGTCCGCTCCGGCGGACTTCCATGGCGCGGACATCAATGACGCTCATCCTTGTCGCCATCCACGCTCGATCCGCCTCGCCAACCTGGCAAGAGGGAGCGACATTGCCAGGTAGATCGCCGCGCACATCATCCCCGGAATGACCCAACTGCCGATATTGGCCGCAAAGATCGACGTCTCTTTGGTGAGTTCGACGACGGTGATCACCGACACCAGCGAGCTGTCCTTCAGCAATGCGACGAAATCGTTCGTCATCGGCGCGAGCGCGAGACGGAAGGCTTGCGGCGCGCGCACGAGAAAAAATGTCTGCCGTTCAGTGAACCCGAGCGTCCGCGCGGCATCGAGCTGGCCCGAAGGCACCGCTTCAAGCGCACCTCGATAGATCTCGCTTTCATACGCGGCGTAGTTCAGCCCGAGGCCGAGAAGCGCGGCGAGAAAGGCAGGAAGCTGAACGACAGCGGCTAGCCCGAAGTACAGCACGAACAACTGCAGCAGCAGCGGCGTGCCGCGAATGACTTCGACGTAACCAGTCAGGGCGACGCGCAGCAGACCCGTTCCGTAAATACGGCCGCTGGCAATTAGCGCGCCGGTGATCACGGCCAGCGCCATCGAGAGGCAGGAGAGCGCGACCGTGATGAGCGCCGCTCTCAACAACGCGGGGAGGTACCGACGCGCAGCCTCCCAGGTGTCTGGAGCTGACATCGTCCGCATCGCCTCAGGCGTCATCGTTGTGGCGTCCGGAGCGGTCGTCGAGCTCACCAGGCTCGATGGTGAAACCGGATACTGAGAATTGTCTGCGAGGACACGGGCGTACAGCCGGGGTTGATCGTCGTTCCAGACATTCCAGCGTCTGAAGATGCGTTCGAGACGGCCGTCGCGCATGGCGTCCCGAAGAATCGCGTTCATCCGATCGCGCAAGGCGCTCTGCTCCGCGGACAGGATGCCGACGTAGTGCCCCACAGCGAGGATTGCCGGCTGGTTCGTCAGCCCGTTGTTCCGCCGCACACCGCGTTCCGCAAGAATCGCGTCGAGTACGACCGCGTCCACCCGTCCCAGCACCAGGT
The DNA here is from genome assembly GCA_035764385.1 of Vicinamibacterales bacterium. GTDB lineage: Bacteria > Acidobacteriota > Vicinamibacteria > Vicinamibacterales > UBA2999 > Gp6-AA40. The sequence continues at coordinate 4,707 of DASTZI010000270.1, read as the reverse complement.
CACTGTACGGATGCACGTCGTCTTCGTACGTCACCGGAACAATGCCGTCACGGCCTTCCGCGTCGACGAGCAGGTCGTAGGCGAGGGTTGCTCCAAGCGTTGCGACGCGACGGCCGCGCAGATCCGCGAGCGACCGGTACCGGTCCTTGTCCGACGAGCGGACAGTGAGCACTTCCCGAAATTCATAATAGGGAACCGTAACAGCCAGGCGCGCACGGCGAGCTGGTGTGTCCTCGATGCCGCTGAGCCCCACCTCGAAGTCGCCGCGCGATGCGGCCGCATCGATGCTCGTGAACCCGACCTGAACGAAGCGCGCAGTGCGTCCCAGGCCCGCCGCCAGGAGTTGCGCGATGTCAACATCGAAGCCGACGACACGCGTCGGGTCGGCGGCATCGGCTTCGACGTACGGTGCGCCACCTTCGGCATCGCCGCCCCATCGCAGCTCCGGCTGATTCTGCGAGCTCAACGGTGCCGGTACGAGCGTGAGACACACGACAAGCACGAACGCAAACGCGCGCATCGACATCACTGGGCGGAGATTAGGTTACAGGGATTCTGTTTCCGGGTCAGTTAGAGCGGGTCGAATCGGATGGCCGTCAGCTTTGGAGTGGCCAGAACCGCATGTACGCGCGCAACGAGGCCGTCGGACACCTCGATAGCGAGCACGAAGCGGCTCGCCCAGCGAGGCCTCCCTTTGGCGTGCCCCAATGCCGCCGGAAGGGCGTTTACCATCCGGAACGAGAAATTCACGGGTCCGCTGCGCTCTGTAAATCGCGCCAGCAGCCGCGCGACAGTCTCGCAGCCGAACACGGTGCCTGCAGGAGCCACGAATTCGCCGCCGCTATCGAAGAGAGCGCGGGCATCCGACGCAAGGGTTTTCTCGAGCGCAGGAAGGTTGTATTCCTGCAGATGCGACAGGAACTCGTGGAGGACGACAGCGACGCCGGCCTGAATATCGGTCGTCGGTGGCACTTGGGCAGCATCGTACGGCTGCATCTTGCGACGCGCGCTCTGCAATGCTGCTTTCCCCGTTGCGGAAGTGAGCTCGAGCGCCGCTGCGGCATCGTGGACCGGAAATCCGAGCGCGTCACAGAGCGTCAACAGGACGCGTTCGCGTGCTTCGAGCGTTTCGAGTGCAAGCAGAAACGCCATCGATCCGCTTTCGGCACCGTCATAATGCGGGCCGGCGGTGGCGTCCGGCCGTGGGCCAACTGGCGAGGCCGCATTTCCCGTTTCGATCGGCGCTGGCAACCAGCAACCGACATACTGCCGACGTTTCCTCTGGCGCAACGTTTCGAGTGCCATCTTTGCCGCGCCGCTCGTCAGAAACCGGTGTGCGTCCGATTCGTGGTTTACAAGGACTCGATCGGCCGCACGTGGAAAGCATTCGCGCAACACGGTGTCGGCGTCGGCAATCGTGCCCGTCGCTCGATACGCGAACTCCCACATGAATCGTCGATAGCGGCTGAGGGTATCCGCCGCGACGTCGTAGTAGAGCATTGTCGAGTCACGAGCATTGTGCGTGTCCGCGTCAGGAATCGCAGTCCGCGTCCGTCCTACACGCCGCCCTTTCGACGTTCCAGTTCCTCGAGCGTGCGCGGCCAGTCGTCCCGCAGCAGCCGCGACAGCGATCGGTCCGCCAGCAGGCGTCCGCCCGTCTGGCAGTTCGCGCAATAGTTCGCCTCGTTGGCGGCGTACACCACGCGTTGCACCGGCGCGCCGCAATCAGGACAGGGTTGTCGGTAACGGCCGTGGACGGCCATCCCCTCGCGAAATGCCGTCACTTTCTCGGGGAACTCTCCGCCCGCTTCTCGCTGCAACCGATCGATCCACTGTGACAGCGTCAACCGCGTCGCTGCATACAGCCGGCGTATTTCGTCATCCGCCATGCTACCCGTCTGTTTGAACGGTGACAGACGTGCGGCATGAAGAATCTCGTCGGAGTATGCGTTGCCAATGCCGCTGAACAGATGCGGATCGGTGAGCGCACGCTTGAGGGTGTGATTGTCTCGCCGGAGCGCTTGCGCGAAGGCCGTGAGATCGGCATCCATCACTTCGAGCCCGCCCGGTTCGTGTTGCGCAAGGGCGGCTTCTCCCTGGACGACAAACAGCGACGCCTGCCGCTTGGAACCTGCCTCCGTGACGATGAGGGTTCCATTGTCGAAATCGAGTGCGAGGAGGCCGAGTTTGCCAGGGATTGTGGCGCCGGGCGGCTTCCATCGAAACCGCCCCGCGATCATCAGGTGGAAGACGAGAAAGAGTTGACCATCGGCTTCAACGACCACGCGCTTGCCCAGCCGCCGCAATCCGACCACCTGGCGCCCGTCAACAGCGGACAACGGCGGATCCACGGAACGCAGCAGAAATGGGTTGGCGAGCCGCACACCGGCAACACGCCGCCCGACGATGCGCGGCTCCAGTGCGCGAAGGTACAGAAGAATGTCTGGCAGTTCGGGCACTGTTTCTTGTTACCTTTATGCGTCGACCGTGACTCGTCGCTTTCTTCTCATTCTCGTCGGCGTTCTGCTCGTTATCGCAGCAGGACTGGTCATCGCGTTTTACCAGTTCATGAGCGGCGACGGCGTGCGCCTGGCGCTCGAGCGTCAGGCGACCGGCTGGCTTGGCCAACCCGTGAAGATTGGCGCAGCTAGCGCGCGCATCTTTCCACGGCCCGGTCTCACATTGCACGACGTCCGCGCAGGCGAGCCGGTTCGCCTCATGCTCGCTGACCTGCAGATTTCAACCGGACTCAGGCCGCTCTGGTCCCGCGGCATCGTGGACGCAGAGGTTGCCGTCTCGAACAGCCGCATCGACCTGCCGCTTCCATTCACATTGCCAGAACCGGCGTCGGCAAGCCCGACACAGAGTGCCGGCATGCAGCTCGAATCGATCCGCACGATTTCGTTGCGCAACATCACCAGCGCCAGTAGGGGCCGCGAAATCACGATCTCCGCGGACGCATCGCTGTCGCAGGGTAATCTGAGCCTGCAGCGGTTCACCGCGGCATCTGGCACGACGACCCTCGACGCGCGCGGCAACATCCGCCTTGCTCCACGCCTCGACGCGGACGTTCAGGTAGAGGCCGCGCACGTCGACGTTGACGATCTGATCGCGCTCGCAGACGCCTTTGCGCCGCGGACGCCGCGTCGCGGTCCGACAACCGCGGCGCCCCTCCCCGGACGCATCGTTGCGCACGTGACTGCCGAAACAGCCCGCGCCAGCGGGGTGGACGTGCGCCAGTTCGTCTCGACACTCGTGGCTCAAGGAAACCGGATCACGTTGTCACCGGTGAGTTTCCAGTTGTTCGGCGGCACTTATCGGGGCGTACTGGACCTCGATTCGGATGTGAGCGCGCTGCGCGCGACGGTCAGGACCCAAATCGACGACCTTGATGTGGCGCAGTTGGCCGCGTTTGGCGGCTCGGCCGATACGATCACCGGCCGGCTGTCGGGCAGCGGCACGTTCAACGGGAAAGGCGCGACGTTGGCGGATGCCATTGCCGCGGCGACCGGAGAAGGACAGGTCACGATCTCGACCGGCTCTCTGAAGCGCCTGGGCCTCGTGCGCACCGCCGTGTTGTTCTTTGGCCGGCCTGCACCAGACGCAGGCGCCTCGACCGACAAGTTCGATCGCATCGACGCACGCTTCGCCATCGTCAATCAGGTGGTCGCCGCGTCGGCGTTGTCGCTCCACTCCGCCGATGTCGATCTCGTCGGTCAGGGAACGCTCACCATTCCCACCAAGGCGATGGACGGACATGTGGACCTATCGCTGTCGGAAGCGCTTTCGGCACAGGCAGGGACCGACCTCGCGCGTTATACGCGCGAGGGGAACCGGATTGTGCTGCCGGCGGTCATCGGCGGCACGCTGACGTCGCCACGCGTCACTATCGACGCCGGCGCTGCCGCGAAACGTGGGTTGCGCAACGAGGTGCAGCGCCGGCTGAAGGACGTACTCGGCACGATCGTGCCAGCGCCCCCCGACTAGACGGTGTGCGTACGGATGCGATGATTGAGCGCGTGCAGCTCGGTGCGAAGCACTCTCAGCTTCGCGGAGTCGTGAGCCTCGAGCGCTTTGCCCCGTTCGGCGCGCAACATTTTCATGCGTGTCTTCATCTGTGATTTGTCGAAGCCCGCTTCGGCATGGTGATGGGTGCGTTCGATGCCAAGCGCCTTGCACAATGCTGGCAGCAGATGCTCCTTATTCATCTGCGTATAGCCCTGTACGGCTTGGTGCGTGAGGCCCTTCGCCATGTCGCGGAGCTCCGCGACGGTTTTCTTCTTCAGATCCTCGTAGGTTGTTGCCATTGCTGTCCTCCTGGGAATCTGAGCGCCTCGAATCCGGTGCGAAGGAGGAAGTCTAGCGCATGAAACCATCGGCGAACGGGCCTCGTATGGGTTCATGAGAGTGGAGATTGAGATGACTGGATCCGAAGGCAACCCCCCAAGACGGCGCCTTGTTCGGCGGCCTGCGGAAGGCAAGATCGGCGGTGTCTGCGCCGGCTTAGCTGATTACTTCAATACGGATGTGGCGCTCGTTCGAGCCGCGTGGGTGGTGTTGTCGATTTGGCCTGGTGCGGTTGTGCTCGGCGTTATCGCGTATTTGGCCGCATGGCTGCTGATGCCCCGAGCGGAGTCGGTTGACGTCGCGTCAGCAGCACCACAGCCGCGCTTGGTGCGGTCGCACGCCGACCGACGAATCGCCGGC
>DASTZI010000269.1:0-16529 GCA_035764385.1 Vicinamibacterales bacterium | reverse complement strand
GACTTCAGACTGTTCGATATTCTCGTCCGGCAGGCCGCGGACCTGATCGAACGTGCCCAAGCCGAAGAGGCGCTGTCCACGGTCAGCCAGCGGCTGATCGAGGCGCAGGAGCAAGAACGCGCCCACATCGCTCGAGAGCTTCACGACGATATCAATCAACGTTTGGCAATGATCGCCGCCCGCCTAGGTGCGTTGGCGGCTGTGCGGACGATGACGAAAGAAATCCACAAGATCGTAGACGCGCAGCGAGAGGTCATCGGGCTCCTGAAGGACGTGCAGGCGCTCTCGCAGCGGCTGCATCCGCCGCAACTGGAATATCTGGGACTCGTGAAGGCGTCGGCGGCACTGTGCGGCGACATTTCGAGTCATCACGGTGTCGACGTGAAATTCCACGCGGAGAGCGTCCCGAAACAGCTTTCGCAGCGCACCGCGGTATGTTTGTACCGGGTGTTGCAAGAAGCGCTGCAGAACGCAGTCAAGCATAGCGGCGCAGCGAAAGTCGAGGTCTTGCTTCGCGGCGGGACCGATCAAATCGAGTTGAGGGTTGACGACCTCGGCGTCGGCTTCGACTTCAAGGCGACCCAAGGAAGCGGACTCGGACTGACGAGCATGAAAGAACGGCTGAAAGCCGTCGAGGGACAGTTTGTGATTCGTTCACAGCCGCGACGAGGTAGCTCGATCGAAGCGCGCGTGCCTCTCACCGCTAAGGAGGCATCCGCGATCGCCGGTACAACATGTAGCTGAAACGACCGTGTAGCCATGCCTCGCCGGTGGCGGCGTCGTGTTTGGGATCGATCGCTTCATCGTGCACGTGCGCGAAGTCACCTCCCAGGCGGACGACCTCCTGCACCAGGCGGCTTTCCGCGGCGGCCATCAGCTCCCGATAGCATCGATCCCACAGCTCGGCACGGTGAGCGAGCACTCCAGGGACTCGCCTGCTATTGGCCTCGACGGTATGTTCTGCCATCAGATCAGCGTCGAGCGGTGGCAGGTCCCGATGCCAATACACGATTTTTCGTGCGCCGTCGTCGACGATAGCACTCACGGGTGGTGCCTGACCTCGGGGCACGGCTGCGCCACTCGCACCTGTTCGAGCCACTTCAGCCACTGTCCCATTCCTTCGCCGGTTGTCGCAGAGACGCACATGTGTCGTGGTCGCGGCATGACGTGCGCGAGTGCGTCGGCGATTGCTTCTACGCGAATCTTCGGCAGGTACGGCAGCAAATCGATCTTGGTGATGAGGACGAGATCGGCTTTCAGGAACATTACCGGGTATTTCAATGGTTTGTCGACTCCCTCGGTGACGGAGAGCGCCACGACGTTCGCCGCCTGGCCGAGGTCGTACACAGCGGGGCACACGAGATTGCCGACGTTCTCGATGAACAGGTAATCGACGTCGTGCCATGGCAAGTCGTGCAGGCCTCGATGGACCATCGCGGCGTCGAGGTGACAGGCGGATCCGGTCGTAATCGACTTGGCGAGGATGCCGGCGGAACGAAGGCGCTCCGCATCGTTATCCGTCGCGAGGTCGCCGGCCAGCGCGCCGAGTCGCCAGCGGGGGTAGGGCGCGCCTTCACGGCCCGCCGATGACCGCGCGGTTGCCTCGAGGACCGCAGTCTTCCCTGCCCCGGGCGAGCCCATCAGATTGATCGCCGTGACGTGCCGATCGGAGAAGTGTTCGCGATTATGCGCAGCGGTTCGATCGTTACCCGCGAGAATCCTGTCGTGCACATCGACAGGGATCACTTCAGGATCGCCACATCCACAGCTGTCGCACATCACGGAACCTCCATCTCAATCCGGTCGAGCAGAATCTCGTCGCCCTGTGTCAGACGGGCGGGCACGCCGCAGGCCGCGCATCGCAGCATCGAACCGCGCTCGATTCGCTCGCTGCAGACCGGACAGGCCCAAACGGCGGCGACAGCCCTCACGTCGAGGTCGGCGTGTGCGCAGATCGTCCGATCGCGGAACGTCACAAATGCCGTGGCGAGCAGATCGATTTCGACGCCCGATAGCTCGCCGATCCGAACCGTGAGCCGATGCACTGCGGTTGCCCCTCGCGCACGCGCTTCGGCGTCCACGCGCGCCAGCAACGCCTGGACGATCGAGTACTCGTGCATCTATGCGTCCTTCACGATCACCACTACGGAGACGCGAGCTTCATGCGCGCTTCGCAAACTGCGTCGGCCGCTTGGCAAAAAAGCTGTCCAGGCCTTCCGCGAATTCCGCGCCGTCGGCAATTCGACTCAGATGATCCAGCTCGAGATCGAGGTGCGCGTCGAGGCGATCCATCCCGGCGCTCTGATTCATCAGCGCTTTGGCAATCGCCAGCGCAGCGGTCGGGCCGGCCGCGATCGATCTGGCACAGCGCCGGACCTCGTCATCGAATGTTGCCACCGGATACACCGCCGTGATGAGTCCGATGTCGAGTGCGCGTCGCGCATCCAGGCGTGGGTTGAGCAGCACGAGTTCCATGGCTCGTCGGAAGCCGAGCAGACGCGGCAGCATGAAGGTGGAGCTTTCCGCACCTGTCAACCCGGTCTTCGAATACGCCCATTCGAACACTGCACGCTCCGACGCGAGCACCAGGTCGCAGCACATCGCCAGCCCGAATCCGCCGGCGGCCGCGATACCGTCAACCGCCGCGATAAACGGCTTCGGCGCGCGGCGGATTTCCGCGATGGTGCTATGGAGGTACTCGAGAATCTGTTTGAAGCGTTCGCCGTATCCTGACGGCGTTTCGCGAGCCTCAGGCGTGAGATACGCGAGGTCCGCGGGTTCTCCGCCGGCGCGGATGTATTTGAGGTCGGCCCCGCTGCAGAACACGCCATTGACGCCCGACAGCACCACGACGCGCACCTCACCGTCACGCGCCATCGCGAGCCCGGCGCGCCGGAGGTCCTGGGCGGTGCGGACATCGAGCGAGTTGAAGCGATCAGGACGGTCGATCGTGATGAACCCGACGCCATCCTCAATGCCTGTTCCGATATGAGTTGCTTCCATGCTGGACCTCGCGCTTAGCAAATTCGCGGCAGCAGTTCGCCGTCCGGTTCCGTGACAAGGCGCCGGCCGAATCCGGTATCGAGCACGACGCTCCCAATCCGTTCGCCGACGCATCGCCCGATGGTCACGGCATCGCGGCCTCGCGGATGCATCCGCAACGCCATCAAAACCGCATCGACGGCCTCGGGCCGCACGCCAAGCAACGCTTTGCCCTCGTTGGCGACATGCAGCGGATCGATTCCGAGCAGCTCCGCCGCTGCACGCACCGTATCGGCCACAGGCACGGCCTGTTCGTCGACGACAATCCCCACACGGCTCTTCTCCGCCATCTCGTGGAGCGCCGACGCCACCCCGCCGCGCGTCGGGTCTTTCATCGCCACCACCGCTCCCGGCGCGCTGTCGAGCGCGACGCGGATCAGCGAGTTGATCGGGGCAACGTCGGACTTCAAATCGGCGTCGAGCGCCAACCCATGTCGTCGCGCCATCACGGCCATGCCGTGATCGGCGATCGTGCCCGTGACGATGACAACATCGCCGACGCGCAGTCCGGCGTCGGGAACGACCCGATCCGTGAGCGCGATGCCTGTTGTGTTGAGGACGATGCCATCCAGCTCGCCCTTCCCCATCACCTTGGTATCGCCGGTGAGAATTGCGGCGCCTGACTCGTCGCACGCCTGTCGGATGGAACGCTGAATGCGGACGAGATCGTCGCGCGCGAAGCCTTCTTCGATGATGACCGCACACGTGAGCGCGAGCACGTCGGTCGCTCCCATGACCGCGAGGTCGTTGACCGCACCCGAGACCGCGAGCCGTCCGATGTCACCGCCGGGAAAAAACGCCGGTTGGATCACGTGCGAATCGGTTGTGACCACGAGCCACTGATTACCAATCCGTAGCGCCGCGCCGTCGTCCATCGCCGCCAGGCCAATCGCGCCCGACTCTTCTTCGCGGACCAGACCGTCGGTCAGCACGTCGCGGATCAGCGCGCGCATCGCCTGGCCGCCAGCGCCGTATCTCAGCGTGATCCGCTCATCGAGCACAGTAGCCACGATCGCTGATCCCTTCCGACGGACCGGACAAGGTCCGCCCTACCGACCCGAGATCCGGATGTCCGCCGTACTGGTACCAAATCTTGCACGTGCCCTCGCTGCTCACCATGCAGGCGCCGACGGGCGAATGCGGGACGCATGCCTTGCCGAACAGCGCGCAGTCGTGCGGCGATTTGATCCCCGCCATGATGTCGCCGCAGATGCACTCCTGCGCGAGCGCCGCCGGCGCGAAGTCCCACAGCGTGTGCAGGTCGATGTCGAACCGCTTCCGCGCATCGAGGTGAGAGAACTCGTCGCGGAGCCGCAGGTTCCCGTTCGGCACGTGGGCAATCCCACGCCACCGTCCACCAATCGGCCGGAACACGCGCCAGAGCTGTTCCTGCGCGCGCAGGTTGCCGTCCTTGGTGACGCAGCGCGGAAACATGTTCTCGACGGCCGGCCGGCCGTCGCGGATGAGTTCAGCGAGCCGTACCAGTCCCGCGAGGATGTCGAGCGGTTCGAATCCGGCGACGACGACCGGCAGACGGTGACGCGCCACGAACGGCTCGAACACTCCCCAGCCTGTAATGGTTGCAGCATGCCCCGCGGCAAGAAAACCTTCGACGCGTGTATCAGGCATTTCCGCGACGATCTCCATTACCGGCGGGATGTACTTGTGCGCGGAAAGTACGTAGAAATTCGGCGGCGGATTGCGAAGGATGGCGGCCGCGGTCGCGACCGCCGTCGTCTCAAAGCCCGTCGCGAAGAACACGAGCGGCTCGTCGATCTGCTTCGCCAGCTCGATCGCATGCGCGACGCTGTAGACGACATCGATTTTCGCGCCCTCAGCCTGTGCATCGGCCAGTGACAGCGACGTCCCCGGCACCTTCAGCATGTCGCCGTAGGTCGCGATCCTCACGCCTTGCCGTGCGAGAACTACCCCTTCGTCAACTTCCGGCACATCCGTGATGCAAACGGGGCAGCCAGGACCCATGATGACGTTCAGCGATCGCGGCAGCGTCGCGCGGAGTCCGAACCGCGCAATCGCTTGCTCGTGACTCCCGCAGACGTGCATGATCGAGACGGGTGACCGATCGATGTCGCCGACGACGCGTGTCAGCGCGTCTGCGAGGGATCGGGCGCGCGCCGGATCACGAAACTTCAGCTCGGCTACGCCGCCGTTATGGCTGGTCATCGGCGGCTCCATCGATTTCGCTCCGAACGTCGGCCGCCATCAGGTCGTCTTCCTCCGGAGGATGACGAAGCAGTTCCTCGTACAGCGCCAACGTCGCCCCGATCTCCTCCGCCGGAATCCGGCGAATCGCGTAACCGACGTGATTCAGGATGTAGTCGCCGGGCGCGACCGGCTGATCAACGACGTCGAGACAAATTTGCTTGCGTACGCCCCAGAAATCGACGACGGCGATCGAACCGTCGACGGAGACGACCTTACCGGGCACACCCAGGCACATTTCCCACTCCTCCACCTCAAGGCGGACCTGAAGGTCCGCCTCTACGTCCCAAATCGGCGAACGATCGCGCCGGCTACGACCGCTTGACCCAGCGCAATGCCGCCGTCGCCAGGCGGCACACGCTCGTGCAGATGCACCGTGAAATCGTCGCCAAGCTCGCGAACGACCCGCTCGACGAGGCGATCGTTTTGAAAACAGCCTCCCGTCAACACCACGGGCAGCGCGCCGTATTGAGCGGCGACCGGGCGAACCATCGCACTGGTTGCCGCACCAAGCGTGTTGTGAAAGCGCGCGGAGATGATCGACGCGCCGACATCATTGGCCATGTCCCGGACGATCTGTCGCACCATCGGGCGGAGGTCGAGGGTCCATGGCGTCTGACCGCGATCGAAATCGAAGTAGTACCGGCCCTCTTCCGCGGAGTCGGCAACAACGTTCCACGCAAGCGCCACCTGGCCTTCATATCTCGCGTACGGCCGTCCGAGAACCAGCGCGCCGATCGCGTCGAAATACCTGCCGACACCGCGCGCCAGCGGCGACCGGAAGCGTGTCGCGATCATCCGCCGTGCGACTCGGACATCATCCGGCGACAGCGTCGAGAAGACCGGGAACGGATCAAGGTCCACTTCTCCTTCGAACGCATCATCGACGAGCGCAAGCGCAATCCGCCACGGATTTCGAATGGCCGCATCGGCACCCGCCAGCGGAACAGGTCGGAACGTCGCGACGCGCTCGTACCCGTCATAGCGAGCAATCAAGATCTCGCCGCCCCACGCGGTGCCGTCCGTGCCGCAGCCGGTGCCGTCGTACGCGACGCCAATCACCGGTCCTTCGAGCCCGTGCTCAGCCATGGCGCTGGCGACATGCGCGTGGTGATGCTGGACGGCGATCTTCGTTTCCACCGGGTGCGCGTGTGCATATTTCGTGGACATGTACTCGGGGTGCAGGTCGTGCGCGATCACCTCGGGTGTGACACGCAGAATCCGCTCGGCGCAGGCGATGTTCTGCTCGAACGATTCGTAAGTCTCGAGATTCTCGAGATCTCCGATGTGCGGTCCGAGATACGCGGAGTCGTTCACACCGATGCAGAAGGTGTTCTTCAGCAGCGCACCGCACGCGAGCACCGGGCGCGGGAACCGCGTCGCGACCGTCACCGGCCGGGGCACATAGCCGCGCGAGCGCCGCAACAACATCGGACGGTCGCGGACGACCCGAGCGACCGAATCGTCGCAACGCGTTTCGATCGCGCGATCGTGGACGAGGAAGATATCGGCGATCGTGCACAGGCGCCTGATCGCTTCGTCGTTGCAATAGGCAAGCGGCTCGTCTGAAAGGTTGGCCGAGGTCATCACCAGGGGCCGTTGCGCGTCATGGAGCAGCAGATGATGCAGCGGCGTGTACGCGAGCATCAGGCCGATCAGCGGGCTCCCCGGCGCAACATCCACAGCGACGTTGCACGACGCGCTCCGCCGTAGCAACACGATTGGACGCTCTGCCGAAGCGAGCAGCCGCCGCTCTTGCTCACCGATCGTCGCCAGCAATTCCGCCTCGCCGACGTCTCGGACCATCACGGCAAACGGCTTTTCGTCTCGTCGCTTGCGGACCCTGAGCCGCCGCACCGCATCGGATGCGGTCGCATCGCACGCCAGATGAAACCCGCCCAGACCCTTGACCGCGACAATCAGGCCGTTGGCCAGCGCGCCCGCCGCGAGGTCGATTGGGTCCTCAGCCTCGAGGGGCTCGCCATCGTGCCCGAGGAGTTGCACGCGGGGACCGCAGGCGGGACACGCGTTCGGCTGGGCGTGAAAGCGCCGGTTCTGGACCTCTTCGAACTCGCGCTGGCAGTCCGCACACATCGTGAACGGCGCCATGGTGGTGGTGCGGCGGTCGTAGGGGACATCGTGCGCGATGGTGAACCGCGGCCCGCATTCGGTGCAGTTGGTAAAGGGATAGCGATATCGCCGGTCTGTCGGATCGAATACCTCTGATAGACAGACGGGACAGGTCGCCAGGTCAGGTGGAATCGACAGCCGCCGATCCACCGCTGCGTCGTGGCTGAGCGAGATCGAAAACGACTCGAGCGGCTCGGATGGAATCTCATAGGCGCTCAGCGTCTCGATGGCCGCCGCTACCGGCGCCGACGCCTGAAGCCGCCGCGTAAACACTTCCAGCGCATCCGCCGAGCCGAACGCCTCGATGGTCACGCCGGCCTCGTCATTTCGCACGCGGCCGGAGAGCCCTTCTTCGGTGGCGAGCCGGTACACCCACGGACGCAATCCGACGCCCTGGACAACGCCGCGAATCTCGATGCGGCGGCCGACGCGCATCATTGCCGGGACTCGATTGAAAGAAGGAACGCCGTCAGGTCCCACGCGTCCTGCTCGCTGAGGCTCTTCCATCCGGGCATCGGCGTACCCCGGATTCCCTCACGGATGGCAAAGAAGACGTGCCGGGGCGACGTGTGCGTGCGCCAACGCGCATCGGTGAAATCGCGCGGCGGGACGTCCAGTCCCTCCCGGCGCTGGCCATGCCCGTCTCCGCGCACACCGTGGCACAGTGCGCAGTTCGCCTGAAACAAGACGCGTCCTCGTTCACGTGCGGCCGGCGACGTCATCTGGGCCTCCGGCACAACGACGTGGCGATACTGCGCCGGCAGATCTCGATCCACATCAGCGCATCCCGGCAAGACGAGCGACGTCAGCAGCGCTGCTGTCAGCCGCCATTTCATGCGCAAGCCTTGGACGAAACGGAAAACCGAATTCGCTGGCGGTCGCGACGATCAGCTCGACGAGATCGAGCAGCGCATCGCGCACGCTCGGCGTCAATCCGACCGCGAGGCCCATCGAATCGGGCACGATGCCAAGCAGCGTCACCCTGTGCGGTGCACGATCGAGCCAGCGTGCGCCATCGAGCAGGTCGGCGACGCCGATCTGATGTGGCGATAACCGCGTGGCGACGGCGCGCCCCACGTCGTCGCCGTCAAGCCGCACGCACGTGCCTGGTGCCGCATCGGCCTTGACGGCGTCAACCAGGATGACCGCGTCGGCTGCGTCCACGTACGGCAGCAGCGAGAGACCCAACGTCCCGCCATCGAACACCTGCACGTCTTCTGACGGCACATAACGATCGAGCAACACCCGCACCGCGGCCGAACCAACGCCGTCATCTTCGAGCAGCACGTTGCCAAGGCCGAGAATCAGCAGCGGCGTGCGCTCATTCATCGACCTGGCCCCGCCGGTTGATGAACCGGTAGCCCGAGTACTGCAGATCCTCGCGAGGCACGAACTTGTAGCCTGAGAAGATCGATTCCATCGTGCCGTTCCCCTCGATCGTCGACATCAGCACGCCGCTGTAGACGTGATGGACCATGAACCCAAGCAGCAGCCACATCACGATGTGATGCACCCAGCGGACGATGTAGACACCGCCGACGAGCGGCGCAAGGCTCACGAACGAGCGCAGTACTGACCCCGCGGGCGCATCGACGCCGCGCAGCATCAGACCCGTCGCGATCTCGAGGAAGTAGAGGCCGAAGACGAGGACATAGGTGAGGCCGGCAACCGGGTTGTGACCGACGAAACCGGGCGGCTTCCGCAGCGCAAAGAGATAGAACTTCAAGGTCGGCCAGATGCCATGCCGCCGCGGGCGGTGGACCGGGATGAATTTGTCCCATCGCGCGTACTTGTTGCCGGTGAACATCCAGATGACGCGGGCGACGACCGCTGTGATGAACACGTATGCCGTGTAGCCATGGATGACTTTCATCCATCCCATCACGAACGTCCGACGCGCTTCTCCGGCAACCGTGAAGAACGGATGACCGATGTACAGGCCGGTGACCGACAGAACCAGGATCGAGAGCGCAATCAACCAGTGCGTCACGCGGACGGGCCACTCCCAGACGTAGACACGAACGATCTCATCGGGAGCGGCCATCGGAGCGGCGGCCGCCGAAGCGCCGGCGCTCATACGGCCCTCACGCGCGCAAGTTCGTAGTGCTGTGCGTCGACGACATGGACGCCGCACGCCATGCACGGATCGAATGAGTGCACCGTGCGAAGGATCTCGATCGGCCGCTGTGGATCCGCAACGGGTGTCGCGATCAACGCCTCTTCGTACGGGCCGCGACGACCCATGGCGTCGCGCGGTCCAGCGTTCCACGTGCTCGGGACGACGCATTGGTAGTTGGCGATCGTGCCGTCGTGGATGTGCACCCAGTGGCCGAGCGCGCCACGGGGCGCTTCGTGGAATCCGGCGCCCGTCGCATCGGCGGGCCATGTCGCAGGTTCCCACTTCGAGTTGTCGTGAATTCGCAGTTCGCCCGACGCCATGTTCGCGGCGAGACCGTTCACCCAGTCGCTCATTTTTTCGGCGATGACGAGCGTCTCGACCCCACGCGCCGCGATGCGGCCAAGTGTCGAGAACAGCGCCTCGGGTCCGACGTTGAGCTGTTTCAGCACCGAGCCGACCAGCTCTTTGACGCGCGGGTGTCCTGACGCGTAGGCGACGAGCATCCTCGCCAGCGGGCCGACTTCCATCGGCTCACCGTCATAGCGAGGCGACTTGAGCCACGAGTACTTCTTCGTCGTATCCGCTTCGAGGCCGAGAAACTCGTACGGCGGTGTCGGACCCGTATAGTTCGGCTGTGTCTCGCCGTCGAAGGGATGGAGCGCCACGGCGTCGCCACGCTGGTACTGATACCAGGAATGCGACACGTACTCGGTGACCTTCATGTGATCGAACGGCTCGACCTTCGACAGATCGCGTCCGCGGATGATGCCGCGAGGCAGGAACAGCTTCGGGTCCGCGTTGTCGTCGTCGGGGTACTCACCATAGACCAGGTAATTGCCGACGCCGCGTCCGTGTCCCGCCCAATCCTTGTAGAACGAGGCGACCGCGAGCAGGTCTGGAATGTAGACGCGCGCAACAAAATCGCGTGCCTTCGCGACGAGCCCCTGAAGTTCAGCGAGCGTGCCGGCGTTAATCGATGCCTGCTTGTCGGGATCGATCGGCGTCGCCATGCCGCCGACCAGGAAACTTTGCAGGTGCGGGTTTTTGCCGCCGAGCACGGCGTGCATCTTGATGAACTCGCGCTGCCAGTCGAGCGCCTCGAGGTAATGCGCCACCGCCATCAGGTTCGCTTCAGGCGGCAGGCGATACGCGGGATGCCCCCAGTAGGCATTGGCGAACGGACCAAGCTGACCGCGATCGACGAACGCCTTGATCCGATCGCGAATGCCGGCGAAGTATTTCGGGCTCGAGAGTGGCCAGTCTGAGATTGACTGCGCCAGCGTCGCCGTCTTTGCCGGGTCCGCGGAGAGCGCCGACACGATGTCAACCCAGTCGAGCGCGTGCAGGTGATAGAAGTGGATGACGTGGTCCTGCACGCACTGTGCGCCGATGATGAGATTGCGCAGCAGCCGCGCGTTCGGCGGCGGCGCCGCACCGATTGCGTTCTCGACGGCGCGAATCGACGCGATTGCGTGGACGGTCGTGCAGACGCCGCAGATACGCTGCGTGAACGCCCACGCGTCGCGCGGATCGCGTCCTTTCAGAATGATCTCGATCCCGCGGAACATCGTTGACGACGACCAGGCATCCTTGACGGTGCCGCCATCGACCTCCGCCTCGATACGGAGGTGACCTTCGATACGGGTGACCGGATCGACAACCACGCGGCTCATAGAGGTGCTCCCGGCGGTTCAGGCGGACCTGAAGGTCCGCCTCTCGTGTCATTGGATGTCGCAGCAGGTTTCGATCGGGCGATCGGTTCCGTTCTGTCGCCGACGCGCTTCATGATCTGAATCAGGCCGTGACCGGCGAACGCGGCGCCTACGCCGAGCACCGCCAACGCACCGATGGTGTCGACGTTGGACGCCGCGCCAAAGCCCGGAACACCTTCGAGGTGCTGATAGAACGGGGTCATCCGGTCCCAGAAATCTGGCTCCGCGCAGCCGATGCAGGGGTGGCCGCAGCCAATCGGCCAGTTCGTTCCGCCGTTCCAGCGCACGTTCGGGCAGTTCTGGAACGTCGCCGGCCCCTTGCACCCCATCTTGTAGAGGCAGTACCCCTCGCGATGGCCCTCGTCGCCCCACGCCTCCACGTACTGGCCCGCGTCGTAATGCGCGCGACGCTCGCAGTTGTCGTGAATGGACTTGCCGTAGGCAAACAGCGGCCGGCGCAGATGATCGAGTGGCGGCCACTTCTTGAACGTCAGGTAGTAGACGATGACCGCTGTCAGGTTCTCGACGTTCGCCGGACAAGCGGATAGGTTGATCAGATTCTTGACGCCCGGCACGGCGTCGGCCACGCCGAGGGCGCCGGTCGGGTTCGGCGAGGCGGCAGGGATCCCCCCAAACGTGGCGCACGTGCCAATCGCAATCGTCGCCGCCGCGCTGCCGCACACCTCGCGCGCGATGTCGATCGCCGCGCGTCCGCCGATTGTGCAGTAGGCGCCATTGGCCCCCGTCGGAATTGCCCCCTCGACGGCGGCAATGTAGTTGCCGGCGCGGTCCTTGACGGTCTTGGCGAGGTTCTCTTCAGCCTGATGGCCGGCGGCCGCCATGATTGTCTCGTGGTAGTCGACCGACAGCGTATCGAGGACGACCTCCGCCGCTGTGGGGCGGCTCGCCCGCAGGAATGATTCGGTGTTGCCGGCGCAGTCCTGGAACTCCAGCCAAACGAGAACCGGCTTCTCCGTTTTCTTCAGCGCATCGGCGATCTGCCCTACGGCGACATCCGGCAGTGCGAGTACGGCGGCCGTCGTGGCACAGAAGCCTAGAAACTCACGGCGCGACACACCGCGTCGTTCCAATTCGCTCGTGAGCCAACCTTGTGGGGTGTTCACTCGGTGGTGCGGCATAGCTGCCCGTCCTGTGAAATGGCCGGCAGCCCTACCGCATGAGAGATGCCATGCGTCGGCGCAGCATGCGACGTGGAAATTGACGGAAAGATGAGACGTGCTGACGCGATCCGCCGGCGATCGTTAGCGTGTCGGTGGGGAAAATCAGCGAGCGACGCGGAATATTCCGCGCCGGAAGCCCCAAGTCCGAAGCCTAAAGCTTACTGGATGGTGTGACAGAGCTCGCAGTCCTGCGAGAGCACATGCTGCCCGTCCCTGGTCTTATGGGTGTCGTCATGGCAGCGGAAGCAGCCTGGGCTGTCGACGTGCCCGATATTGGACGGATAGGTGCCCCAAGTGACCTTCATGGCGGGAAATACATTCGACGCCCACGCGTCCTGCGCTCCCCGTATTGCGCGATCGACCTGCGCCGCATCGACGCCGCCGCGCGCGCGGTAAAACTCGCGAAGATGCGAGGCGATGCCGTTCATGGCCGCTGGACGATCCGAATAGGTCTGCCGGATCGCGGCAACGGACTCGCGCCTGACAAACGGGAGCTCGCGCGGAATCAGGCCCTGCGCAATCGCGTCATCGACGGCGCGAATAGCAGTCGCCGCAAACGTATGCGCCGGCCGGTTGTGGCAGTCCATGCACTCCATCCGCTGTCGTGTGCCGGAGGTGATCTGCTGCGCGTCGGCGCCCTCCGCGAAGTACTCACGGACGTTTCCTGCACGGTCGCGAAGTCGCACGTACGGGATTGAGTCTGGTTTATCGGCGGCGACGACGAACTCGATTTCGTTGTCGAGGTTCATGTGCCAGTGGATGCCGGTCCCCACACCGCGTGCACGACTCCCACCACCGACGTGGAGTCGAAGCGTGGTATCGCTCTCCGTGTTCTTTTCGTCGTTGCCGAATTCGCGAATCACACGCGTGCGATCGCCGATGAAGCGCTCGGGCCAGTGGCATCCTTCGCACGTCGCGCGCGCCGGGCTTATCAGTTGCGGTGGTGGCGGCACCGGTCGCGGCACGCGATTGGTCACGACCTCGAACAGCTGGCGAGTGCCGGCGAGCTTCGACTGGACGAGCGGACCCGCTCCCGGACCGACGTGACACTGCACGCATTCGATCTGCGCATGGGGGCCGCGCTGGTGCGCCACGTATTCAGGCTCCATTGTGGTATGGCAAACGGTCCCGCAGAATGCGGTCGTCTCCATGTAGTGAACGCCCCCGTAGGCCGCAATCGAGACGATCAGAACGTTCACGAAGGTCAGCGTCAGCACCGTCATCGCCACGGATCGCTGATGCGGGTCCCGTAAATCCAGTACCGGCCAGTCGGGCACGACGCCGGGCGCCCGCCGCCGCTCCCGCCGGATGCCAATCGGTATGAGCAGCAGCCCGATGACGAACGCCACCGGAATGGCGACAAACAGCACCAGACCGATGTACGGATTATCCAGATAGCCAAGAAGAGAGAGTGCGAACAGCGCGAGAAACACCCACGCCATCGCGGTCGCGATCGCAATCCCGAGGAGGGAAACAGGATTGCGGGCGGCAGGCGGCAGCTTCACTTTTTCTTTAGCGTTTGAAGATAGGCGACGAGGTCGTCAACGTCGGTCTTCGACAGATCGGTATACGCCTTCATCGGAGGTTTCCGCTCGGCTTTTGTCTTGGCGGCCATCTCGGGCGCCGATACGATCCACGCACGGATGTCGGCCGTCGAGAGCGTCGAACCGACCTCGTCGAGCGGCCCCTTCTTGTTACCCTGGCTGCCGATCGAATGACAGACCGCACACTTCGAGTCGGCGTAGACCTGCTTGCCGTGTTCCGCGTTCTGGGCCCACGCAGACCCGGCAACCAGCCCAAAAAGCATTGCAACCAACGTTACGCGCATCATCGGTGATCTCCAATGATTGGAAGCTTCAAGAAACATACCGCGACTGGAGTGCGGAACAAAGCGCCTTTTCGCGAAAAATTCCGCGGCGTCAGCAATCATGTCGAGATGGTCCGAGGGTGATTCGAACGATTCAGCCCTGGTACGGACTCTGCTCCAGTCCCGTCGGAGGCTACGATGTTCAACCATATCCTCGTTCCGATGGATTTCAGCGCGCCGTCGGACGCGGCCTTGGAATGCGCGCGCGCCGTTGCCGTGCAGTTCGCCGGCTCGCTCCACCTGCTCCACGTCGCGGAGGATCCGTATCGGGCGTTCTACTCCGCCGAAGTCTTCGTGCCGGAGATCGAGGGATTACGCGACGAGATCCTGACCGACACGACCCGCCGCCTGAATGAGCGGCTCCGGCCGTCGGATGTAACCGCGCTCCACGCCACCGCCGAGGCGATCATCGGCACGCCGGCCATGTCGATCGTCGAATACGCGGCGGGGCACGACATCGACTTGATCGTGATGGGGACGCACGGCCGCGGCGGCATGTCGCACCTGCTGATGGGGAGCGTCGCCGAGCGAGTGGTGAGAACCGCGACGTGTCCGGTACTGACGGTTCGCGAGCCGGCGGCGAAGGCGGCGCCTCGGGCCGCGGCAGCTTAGGGCTTGCCGGCGGCGAGGCCGAACTTCTCGATGCGGTACCGTACCTGGTCGCGGTTGATGCCAAGTAGCTGGCCGGCTTGCGTCTGGTTTCCGCCGGCCCGCTCCAGCGCCTGCACGAGCAATTGCCGCTCGACTTCATCGAGGCTGATGCCCTCGGCGGGCAGCTTGAATTCAGCCGGCGTAATCGATCGGGTGAGGGTGGTGAAGTCGCCTGGCTGGAGCCATTCATGCTCGACGAGCAGCATGGCCCGTTCGATCGCGTTACGCAGCTCGCGGATGTTGCCCGGCCACTGGTACTGTTCGAGCATCGCCATGCCTTCCGGCGACACGCCGCGGACGTGACGCTTGAACTCGCGGTTGAACAGGTCGATGTAGTACGCGGCGAGCAACGGGATATCGCCGCGGCGTTCGCGCAGCGGCGGCAACGCAATCGGCATGACTTGCAGGCGATAGAACAGATCCTCGCGGAATTTTCCGTGCGACACTTCCTCCTCGAGGTTGCGGTTGGTCGCGGCGATGACGCGAACATCCACGCGGATATCGGCAAGACCGCCGACGCGCTTGAATGTCTTTTCCTCAAGAAAGCGCAGCAGTTTCGCCTGAAGACCCGGCGTCATTTCGCCGATCTCATCGAGGAAGACGGTCCCGCCGTCCGCAGTCTCGAGCAGTCCCCGCTTCTGCTGCCGCGCGTCGGTGAACGCTCCGCGCTCGTGGCCGAACAGCTCGCTTTCCAGCAGCTGTTCGGGAAGCGCCGACATGGTGATGTTGACGAACGGCCGCCGCGCGCGGTCGCTGTTGTAATGGATGGTCTTCGCCGCCAGGTCCTTACCGGTGCCTGTGTCGCCGGTCAGCAGCACGGTGGAGGCGGGGCTCTTCGCGACACGCGCGAGCAGCGTTTTGATCGACTGCATGGCAGGCGAGGCGCCGATGATCGCGTCGAACGCGAACTCCCGTCCCTGGCTCGAACGCAATGCGCGCACTTCGCGCCGCAGGTGGCTCGTCTCGAGCGCTTTCTCGACGAGCATCATGACTTCATCGAGGTTGAACGGCTTGTTCACGTAGTGGTAGGCGCCAAGCTTCATCGCCTCGACGGCGGTCTCGACGGTGGAGAACGCAGTGATCATGATCACCTGCGTTTCGGCGGATGTCTCCTTCACCCGCTTGAGCACCGACAGGCCGTCGCCGTCGGGCAGCTTGAAATCGAGGAGCACGAGATCGATCTCCGTCGTCGACAGCCGCTCGAACGCTTCGGACGCGAGCCCGGCCTCGAAGACGTCGTACCCCTCCTCCGTCAACCGCTCTCGCAGCGACCAGCGGACCAGCGCTTCATCATCGACAATCAGGAGTCTGGCGGAAGGCACGCCCAAGTATACCGATGAGCAATGTCGAGACGACAAGTCAACTCGCGGATTTGAAACGGGCGCTCGATCACGCCGCGATCGTGGCGACGACCGATGTGACCGGCACGATCACGTACGTCAATGACAAGTTCTGCGAGATCTCGGGCTACAGCCGCGAAGAGCTCCTCGGCCAGGATCACCGGATCATCAACTCCGGATACCACCCGAAGGCGTTCATGCGTGAGTTATGGCACACCATCGCCAACGGCCGCGTGTGGCACGGCGAGCTGCGCAATCGCGCCA
>DASTZI010000268.1:0-2716 GCA_035764385.1 Vicinamibacterales bacterium | reverse complement strand
AGAGGACGTCGTCGACCGGATCGACGGCACCCCCCTGCCAATTAACGCCTCCAACTGCCGAAGGCGCAGTCAACGTGCCCATCGTTCCATCAGCCGCATTCGGCAGCGATGACGGAGTGTAGATACCTCCAAGACGGAACTGACGCGCGACCCGAAGCGCCTCAGCCTTGATCTCGGGCGTGAAGTCGACAAGGTCGTTCTCGGTCAACCCCTGCACTTCGATTCCGGCCGGCTTGGTCGGAATCGGCTGCGTAGGTGACGTCCACTCACCCGGAACATCGGACTTCGGGACCGGCCGCTCCTCGATCGGCCATACCGGCTTGCCGTTGGTGCGGTCGAACACGAAGACGAATCCCTGTTTGGTGAGCTGTACGACGGCCTTGATTGGACGGCCCTCCACGGTGATGTCCGCGAGGATCGGCGCAGTCGGCGGGTCGAAATCCCAGATATCGTGGTGCGTCAGCTGGAAATGCCATTCTCGCTTACCTGTCTTCGCGTTGAGTGCAAGTACGGAGTTGGCATACAGATTGTTGCCGGGCCGATACCCGCCGTAGTAGTCACTCGTCGGTGATTCCGTGGCGATATAGAACATTCCCAACTCGGGATCCGCTGTGACGGGCGCCCAGAAGCCCGCATTGCCCGTGTATCGGTTCGACGGCGACTCGCGGAGTTCCGGATGCTGCTTCGCCCACGCGTTCAGACCGCCAGGGACATCCCAGACTTTCGGATCCGCCGTGAGCCAGGCCTCAGCGCCTTCTTCTCCGGGGCGGGGAATGATGTTGAAGCGCCATAGCATCTTGCCCGTTTTCGTATCGTAGGCGACGACGTCGCCAGGAATATTCATCGGCCATTGTTCGTTGATAGAAGCGCCCGGAAGATTCGGCGCGGCCCCCGTATGCATCGAGATCGGCGCGACCAGCACGTTCCCCACAATTGTCGGCGGTGACGTATTGGCCACTCGGCCTTCATGAGGTAATCCCGGCCGCTCGTTCCATCTGAAGTTTTCCGCCATATCCACGACGCCGTTCTTACCGAAGTTCGCCACCTGTCGTCCGGTTTTCGCGTCGAGTGCCACGAGCATGTAGCTGTTCATCACAACAAAGATCCGCTCGTCGCCCGCACCATCCGTCCAATAGGTGACACCGCGGCCGGAGGTTCTGGCGAGCGGCTCGATGATATCGAACCATCTCGTCAGCTCACCGGTCGGGCGCCAGTGCCACAGAAGCTGCCCGGTGGCTGCATCGATAGCCACGACGTCGCGGTTGACACCGGCTGTCGTATACATCACACCGTCGACGATCAGTGGACTGACCTGCATCTGCGGCGTGGGCCGGGGTCCGAAGTTCCGTGCCGACCAGCGCCAGGCCACGCGAAGATCGCGGACGTTGCCGGCGTTGATCTGATTCGCGGGCGAATACCGGGTTGCGCCAGTGTCACTCCCGAAGAACCGCCATTCGGTCTCGCCTTTGGACGCGGTTGCGCCAGTTTGCCCTCCAAGGGTCATTGACACGCACAATGCCGCGGCGAGCGCGACGACGACAGCCGAGAGCAATCTCACTCCAAAGATGGACATACCGGACTCCTTTTCGATAGCAGAGCCTTATAGCAGTCGTGGCTTCCGCGAGCAACCACTAGTAGCGCCCCAGATCCGTACCAAGTTGTACCTCACCGGAGAACTGCGCGTGAATTGCGTTCAGGTATTCGCGCGCTTGCTCCGGCCCGGTCGGGTTTGGAGCGAAATGAGTGATGACGACTCGCTTCACGTTGGCGGCTTTCGCCAATTCTCCAACCTGGCCAGGATTCATGTGGTGCGCACGCAAATGCCATTCAAAATCCGTCGGCGCCGCATTGGCTGCACCTCCGCGGGCGCCCACCGGACGCACGCCGCCAAGCACGCCGTCGGCGTCGACCATCTCGCTCACGAGAAGGTCGGCGCCACGCGCGAGCGCAACGACAGCCTTACTTTGACCCGTGTCACCGGTGTAGACGATCGAGCGATCCGCCAGATCGAATCGATACGACAACCCGATTCCTTCGGGGCGATCTGTGGTCCCTTCGGGCACGCTGAAGTGACTATTCTCTGCAGCCGTGACCTTGAATCCATCCACCGTGACAATAGAGCCATCTTTCAGTTCCGTGGTCTGGACGTCCGTGCTCCAGGTCTGGCCCGGTATTCCATAACCGGTTCGCATCGCGGGCGCTGAAGCGGCGAGCAAACCATCAATGAACGCCTTGGTTCCGGGAGGTCCATAAACGCGCAAGGTTCCTTTCGTCTCGAGTTGTATCCGCAACCCGATAACGCCAAGCATGCCTGCGGTATGGTCGAAATGCAGATGACTCAGGAACACAGCGCGTGTAGCGCCCACACGGAGATTCGCCTTTGCGAGTTGAGCGACAGCACCGTCTCCTGCATCGATAAGATAAAGCTGTCCGCCCACGAGCAACGCGTTCGCCGGCTGCGCGCGATTCGCTTCGCTGTTGGGTCCACTGGCAGTGCCGAGAATGATGAACTCGCTGCCTGCCTGCGCACCTCGTCCAGTGATGGCAAGGCCGCGCTGGCCTCCGAGCGTCAATCCCACCAGCATCAGGGAGACAACGAGTCCGTTCAACATGCGTTTCATTTGCATCTTGCTCCTTTTCAGATAGACGCGAGTCCTGGAGTTCTCAATTTTTTACTTGCTCCAGGTTTCAGGCTCAGGAGGACGAGCTGTTCGCC
>DASTZI010000267.1:0-18959 GCA_035764385.1 Vicinamibacterales bacterium | reverse complement strand
GAGGACGCCAGCTATGTTGCCGCAAAGATTCGGGACATCCGCATCTTTGAGGGAGACGCCGGTCGTAACCTGGATCGATCGGTCGCCGACGCCGGCGGCGGCATTCTGGTGGTCTCGCAGTTCACGCTCTACGGCGACATTCGAAAGGGCCGCCGGCCCGCGTTCGACGCGGCCGCGCCGCCAGACACCGCACGCGCGCTCTACGAAAGCGTCGTGAGAGAATTGCGCGCAGCACAACTGCCGGTTGCCACCGGCGAATTCCAGGCCATGATGCGCGTCGAGCTGGTCAACGACGGACCTGTCACCGTCTTGATCGACAGCAAACGTCAGTTCTAAAACCAAAACGATGCGGATAATTGTCGCCAGTCTGATCCTCCTGCTCGGGGCGGGCAGCGCTGTGGCACAGCAGCGGCCGCTCCTCACTGAAGATCCCGAGACGATCGGCGCGGGTCGCGTGCTCGTCGAGGGAGGGGTCGAGTTTGACAACGACGCGGTTTACCCGGTCTCGGGATTGCGCGGCGACCTCTTTCGCGTGCCGATTGGCGGCGTGAGCATCGGTGTCAGCTCGATCGCTGAAGTTCAGTTCGATCAGATCTCGTTTTCGCGGCTGTCAATCGACAGCCGCCGTCCGGCGCCGTTGTCGGATTTGGTCACGGCCACGGGCTCTTCGACCACAGATGCGGAGGATGTGATCGTCGGAACCAAGATACGAATCGCAGGCGAAACGAGCTCGCGTCCGGCGTTTGGTTTCCGCTTTGCCACGAAGCTGCCGAACGCTGGCAACGAAAGCGGCCTCGGCCTCGACACCACCGACTTCTTCGCGACCGTGCTTGCGGGCAAGACGACGCAATCGGTGCGGATTGTCGGGAACGT
Organism: Vicinamibacterales bacterium; assembly: GCA_035764385.1. GTDB lineage: Bacteria > Acidobacteriota > Vicinamibacteria > Vicinamibacterales > UBA2999 > Gp6-AA40. Next base: position 18,086 of record DASTZI010000267.1, on the reverse strand, counting down.
CGGCCTTGGCATTCTCAGCGATCCAACGAACGGCAATCGTCAGAACGATGTTTTGTTGTACGGCGTTTCGTTTGCCCGCGCCATAACGAACGCGGCGGAAGTGGTCGGTGAGGTGACCGGGCGCGCCAACACTCGCGGCGCTGGGCCGCTGCCGGGGACCGAGTCGCGCAGCGTTGTTCGAATGGGGCTGCGCTACACCTACGGCGGATTGCGTGGGGATGCGGCGTTGCTGCTCGGCGCAACGAACAACGATCCCGGCGTCGGTTTTACCGCCGGATTTACATACGTGTTCACCGCGTTCCAGGTGCCGTGAGCCGCGAACTTCAGATCACAAAGGCGCACGCGTACGGGAACGACTTCCTGCTGGTTGATCAGCGGCAGCCGCTCTCACCTGACGCCGTTCGTCGCCTCTGCGCACGTCACACCGGAGCAGGCGCCGATGGCGTCGTCCTTTACGCTCTGCGCGAGCGTGGCGCGACCATGCGGCTGTTCAATGCCGATGGCAGCGAATCGGAGTTGTCGGGCAACGGTCTCCGCTGTTTGGCGGCGCTGATTGCGCGGCGGCAACGGCTGCCCGAGAAATCCACCATCACGGTCGAGACGTGCGCGGGAACGAAGCATCTGGAGCTGCTCGCTGTTGCAGGATCGAGATACACGTTTCGGACAGGGCTCGGGCCGCCCGCGGAGATCCGGCAACTCGACATCCGAGTTCTCGACGAAACCGTGACGGCTTCGGTTCTATCGGTTGGTAATCCGCAATGCGTCGTCCTGGGTGTGTTGCCAGACGATGGTCGTTTCAACCGACTGGGTCCCGCGCTATCGACCCATGCGCTCTTTCCGGCCGGTACCAATGTCGAATTTGCGTACATTGAGGCGCCGGATCGCGTTCGGATCGTGATCTGGGAGCGCGGCGTGGGCCCGACCAGTTCGTCAGGAACCGGATCGGCTGCCGCGGCGGTTGCCGCTGCCGCACATGGTGGCGCGGCGCGCGACGTCGACGTCGTCGCACCCGGTGGCACCCAGCGGGTCGAATGGCGCGAGGATGGGATTTACCAGACCGGTTGGGCTGAACTCGTGTTCGAAGGAACTGCCTACCTAGCCTAGCGCGCGCGTCGCGAAGATTGCACTGCCGGCGCTTCCAGCGCCTTCATTGCCCCCTCGATGCGCTCCTTAACACCTTGTAATGCCGTGCGGGCGGCGAGATAGTCGTCGGCCTTCATCGCTACGCCCGCCTTTTGCACAGGCTCATTGACGGCGGCCAGCTCTCTGCGCGACGCGTCGATGACCCGGCGTGGCGTCCGTGTTCGACCGGCGGCCGCCAGGCGGGTATTGGCTTCGGCGATGAGCGCAGCGATCTGGGCCATGTCGCGTTCGACCTCGCCGCGAAGCTGCGCCCGCGTTTCGGCCGCTTCGCGGGCGGCGTTCTGGGCGTGCTCGCGGCTGTCGAGCGCCTCGTTGAGGGCCTGGCGGTAGTCACCCTGCGTCACGGCATCCTGCGAGCGTTTGAGGGCGTCGGTCGCCGCGGTGAACTCACTGGAGGCGTACCGATCCGCTCCGGCGGCGCGCGCCGCGTCAATCGCACCCTGGGCCTGATCCATCTCCTTGTTGGGCGGGTCGGCACAGGCGAGGAAGAAGATTGCGGCCGCGATGCATGCAAAAAGCCGGAGCGACATGAGGATTTGAGTATAGCGCCATGAAACAGCTCGCCAAGCACGATCGGCCGCGCGAGAAGCTGCAACGTTTTGGTGTTGCCGCGCTCGGTGACAACGAACTGATGGCCATCATTCTTGCCAGCGGCTCACGCGGATGCGATGCGCTGGAACTGGCCAACCGCATACTTGAACGCGCCGGCGGACTGCACGCGCTGGCACGCCGTGCCCCTGACGAACTCAGCGTGCCCGGCGTCGGCGCCGCACGCGCAGCGCAGATTGTCGCGGCCGTCGAACTGGGCCGACGCACGCTGATACGAACCGCGCTTGAACGTCCGCAATACCACACGCCGCAGCAGCTTGCCTGTTATCTCCTGCCGCAATATGGCGCGGCCTCCGTCGAACAGTTCGGCATCGTCATGCTGGACACCAAGCACCGCCTGATACGAGTGAAGGTGGTTGCGGTTGGGTCGCTCGACTCGGCAGTCGTCTATCCGCGTGAGGTGTTCCGGGAGGCGGCCACGGCCTCTGCCGCAGCCATCGTCCTCTTTCACAACCACCCATCAGGTGATCCGAGGCCGAGCAAGGACGATCTGCTGTTGACGTACAGGATGCTGCGTGCCGGCGACATCATGGGCATTGACGTCATCGATCACCTCATTCTCGCCGACCAGCGGTATTACTCGTTGGCGGAGGCCGGGAAGCTGACCGCGCCTGTCGAGTAAGATTGTCGGATTGTGACCGTCCTGTACTTCGACTGCTTCTCAGGTGCGTCCGGCGACATGATCGTCGGTGCGCTGATCGATGCAGGCGTTCCGCTCGACGACATTCGGGCGGCGCTGGGCAGCCTGTCCATCGATCATGGTGCAGTCTGGACTGAGCGTGTGCAACGCGCAGGAATCAGCGCGACAAAGTTCCAGGTCCGCGGAGAAGATACCGGCGGCGGCCATCACCATCACACGCACGGCGCGGTGGCCACCGAAGCACACGCGCACCGAACGCTCACGGAGATCTATGCGCTCATCGACGGCTCGCGGCTGAGTTCGGTCGGCAAGGCGCGTGCGAAGGCGTTGTTCGGACGACTTGGTGAAGTGGAGGGTACCATTCACGGAACGTCAGCCGACAAGGTGCATCTTCACGAAGTCGGCTCTCTCGACTCCATCGTCGACATCGTCTGCAGCGTTCATGCACTCGAGTTGATTGGCGCCGATCGCATCATTGCCTCACCACTCAACGTCGGCAGCGGGACGATCCGATCGTCGCACGGCCTCTATCCGGTGCCGGCACCTGCCACGGTTCGGCTGCTCGAGGGGGTGCCGATCTATTCGGGCACGCAAGGTGCGGAGATGGTCACCCCCACGGGGGCATTGCTGGTGACCGCATATGCCACGGAATTTGGCGGGATTCCGCCGATGAAGATTCGCCGCATCGGATACGGTGCGGGCGCCCGCAATTTCGAGGATACGCCGAACGTGTTGCGGGTCCTGGTGGGCGATTCCGACGCATCCGCCTCGTCGCACACCGTCACGGTGATTGAGGCCGAGATCGACGACATGAATCCGCAGATCTTCGGCGTCGTGATGGAGAAGCTGCTCGCCGAAGGAGCGCTCGACGTGTTCTATACGCCGATTCAGATGAAAAAGAATCGGCCCGGCACGCTGCTGTCGGTGATTGCGACGCCCGCCACGCGCGAGAAGCTGACGTCAACAATCTTTCGCGAGACGACGACGATTGGCGTCAGGCATCGCGACATGACTCGCGAGTGCCTCGATCGCGAAACCGAACACGTCGTGACGCCGTTCGGGCCGATTCGATTCAAGATCGCCAGGCGCGGCGGCGAAGTGCTGAACGCTGCACCCGAGTTCGACGATTGTGTCCGTGTTGCGAACGCTACGGGCAGGAGCGTCAAGGAGATCCAGGCCGCCGCCACGAAGGCGTGGCTCGACACCCGCCGCCCATGAATCCGTTCTACATCACGACGCCCATCTACTACATCAACGCTCAGCCGCACATCGGGCATGCGTATACGACGATGGTCGCTGACGCTATCGCACGATCGAGACGGCTGCTCGGCGACGACGTGTTCTTTCTCACGGGGACGGATGAACACGGTCAGAAGGTAGAGCGCGCCGCTCAGAAGGCTGGGCTGAAGACCGAAGTCTTTGCCGAGCAGATAGCGGCCAGCTTTCGACAGATGTGCCGCGATTTGAACATCTCGAACAACGATTTCATCCGGACGACCGAGCCGCGCCATCATCGTGCGTCGCAGGAACTCTGGCGGCGCGTGGCGGCCAGCGGCGATATCTACAAGGGCGACTACGAAGGCTGGTACTGCACCGTCGACGAGATCTTTGTACCGGAAACGCAGCTGGTCGACGGCAAGTGTCCGACGTGTGGCAACAAAGTGGAGCGCCTGAAAGAAGAGAGCTACTACTTTCGTCTTTCGAAGTACCAACAGCCGCTTCTCAATTTCTACGACGCGAACCCGGAGTTTCTGCAGCCGGCGTTTCGGCTGAATGAGGTCCGCGCGTTTGTCGCAGCAGGGCTTCAGGATCTGAGCATCAGCCGCACATCATTTCAGTGGGGCATTCCAGTTCCAGACGATCCGAAACACGTGATGTATGTCTGGTTCGACGCGCTCACGAACTATCTGACCGTGCTCGGCTTTGGCACGGCCGACGAGAGCCGCGTTCAGAGGTACTGGCCTGTCGTCACCCATCTCGTCGGCAAGGAGATCGTCCGGCAGCACGCGTTGTACTGGCCGGCGTTCCTGATGTCGGCCGGCATCCTGACACCGCGGCGCATCATCGCCCACGGCTGGTGGCTGATGGGCGGCGCGAAGATGTCGAAGTCGATTGGCAACGTCGCACGGTATCAGGATTACGCCGGCGTATTTGGAGTCGACGCGCTGCGGTATTTCGTGATGCGTGAGATGACGCTCGGCCAGGACGCAAACTTTTCGGACGAAGCGATTCTGACGCGGTACAACGCGGACCTCGCCAACGATCTCGGCAACGTCGTCAGCCGCACGACGACGATGATTGCGCGCTACTGCGACGGCTCCGTCCCGGCCGCTCATGCCGCGGATGATCTGGACCGTTCGCTCGAGGCGGACATTCAGAAGACCATCGACACAGCCCGCAGCGGTTTCGCCCGGTTCGAACTGAGCGTCGCTCTTCAGGCGATCTGGGATGTCCTGGTTCGCGGCGTCAACCAGTACATCGTCAAGCGCGAGCCGTGGAGGCTCGCAAAGAAGCCCGAGGATCGCGCGTTGCTGGAGACGACCCTGTACCGCTCAGCCGACGCGCTGCGTGTGATTGCTGCGCTGGTGGATCCGGTCATGCCGGAAGCGGCCGGGCGCATCCGCCGGATGCTCGGCGTGCCGCAGGAGCAATGGACCGACTTGAGACCCAACACACTTCGCGCCGGCACACGGCTTGGAGCCATCGAGCCGCTGTTCCCGCGCATTGAAAAGAACGTGGAGGAGTTGCGCGCGATGACGACCGAAGGTGAACAGAAGCCGATTGGGGGTGCGGGAACGGTATCCGCGCCAGGAGCCACCCAGGCAGTTGGAGCAGGGGTCACGCCGGCGGAGGACAACCGGATTTCGATCGATGAGTTCATGAAGGTCGAGCTGCGGGTTGCCAAAGTGCTGGAGGCTGAGGCGGTTCCCAAGTCGAAGAAGCTCGTAAAGCTGAAGGTCGATGTCGGCAACGAGCAGCGGACGATCGTCGCTGGAATTGCCGAAGCGTATCAGCCCGAGCAGCTCCTCGGCCGGACGATTGCGATCGTCTTCAATCTCAAACCCGCCAAGTTGATGGGCATCGAATCAAACGGCATGGTGCTCGCTGCCAGCGTGGGCGACGGCAAGCCGATCCTCGTGAGCTTCGATGAACCCGTTCCGCCCGGAGCTCGAGTACGGTAGTTGACTCACACTGTCACATTGCGGGCCCCGAATTTACCGCGGATCTAGCCGACGTCATCGGTCGCGCACAAGCTGCGGGCGTCGTGCATGCGCTCGTGATTCTCGCGGCGGATGACGAGCCGGAGATCGCGCAGGCGGGCAATCTCGCCGCTCAGTGGCCGGCCGTCAGGTTTTCGGTCGGCGTTCATCCGCATGCGGCGGGGAAGTTCGCCGGCAATCCTGTGGACGCAGCGACAACCACAGCTGCCGTCATCGACTCGCAGCCGTTGACTCGAGGGCTCGGAGAGATCGGCCTCGACTACCACTACGACTTTGCGCCTCGCGAGGTGCAGCAGGAGGTGTTTCGTCAGCAGATCCGACTGGCGAAGCATCGTCGGCTGCCCATCGTGATCCACACGCGCGAAGCCGAAGAGGATACGTTTCGAATTCTCACCGAGGAAGCCGCGCACGAGGTTGGCGGCGTCTTCCATTGCTTTACCGGTGACCGCGCGATGGCGCAGCGCGTCCTCGATCTCGGATTTCACTTGTCGCTTGCGGGCATCGTCACCTTCCCGCGCGCGGGCGAGTTGAAAGAGGTGGCGAAGATGGTGCCGCTCGAACGGCTGTTGATCGAGACCGACAGTCCCTTTCTGGCGCCGGTGCCGCATCGTGGTAAGCGCAACGAGCCCGCCAACGTCGTGCACGTTGCAGAAACAATCGCGGCGCTCCGCGGTGTTGACGTGACGACGATCGGCGACGCGGCTCGCGCCAACTTCGCACGCCTGTTTCAGCCGGGATATGATTGACCCGCGTGAATCCCACCGCGCACAAACCCTCAGCGGCCGTTCTCGCGCAGATGTTCGAGCCGATTCGTGGCGACCTCGAAAAGGTCGAGCGCGAATTCGTCCGCCATCTCGAGTCACAGGTGGCGTTGATTCCGACGATCGGGCATTACATTCAGCAGGGCGGCGGCAAACGCATCCGACCGGCGGTGCTGCTGATGGCGGCCCGCATGAGCGGCTACACGGGTGAGCACGCGGCGCTCTTCGGCTCGGTCATCGAGTTCATCCACACGGCGACGCTCGTTCACGACGACATCATCGACGAATCCGAGATGCGGCGAGGCCGCCAGGCGGTCCATTCGCGCTGGGGCAACGACGTCACCGTGCTGCTTGGCGACTTTCTCTACATCAAGTCGATGTCGATGGCTCTGTCGCGTGACAGTCTCGACTTCATCCGCCTGCTGTGCGAGGTCACGCTTCGCATGATTGAGGGCGAGCTGTATCAGCTCACCAAGAACGGCATCGTCGATCTGTCCGAGGACGAGCATTTCGAGATCATCCGCCGCAAGACCGCGTACCTGTTCGCCGGAAGCGCCCGCATCGGCGGCATGCTCGGGCCAGGCACGAACACCGAGCAGGAAGACGCGCTCTGGGATTACGGGCTGAACATCGGGATGGCCTTCCAGCTCGTCGACGATCTGCTGGACTTCACCGGCGAGGAGGACGCGCTCGGCAAGCCAGTTGGTGGCGATCTGCGTGAAGGGAAAATGACGCTTCCCGTCATTCACCTGCTCGCAAGCAACGACGCGCGCGCGGAGCTGCTGATCCGCAAGATCGTGAAGGAACGAAATGCGTCAGTAGACGAATGGCGCGAGCTGAGGAACCTGCTCGCCCAGCACCGTTCGATCGATTACGCGAGTCGCGTGGCCACCGACTTCGTCGCCCGCGCCAAGGACGCGCTGCAGATCTTTCCAGCCAGCGCCGAGCGTGACGCGTTGATGTATCTGCCCGATTACGTCCTGTCACGGGACCGCTGAATTCAAACCACGAAGCTTCGTGCGTCGTGGTTAAAGAGCGATGAACCCCGCGGAACGTATCGCTGAACTCCGGCGCCTGATTCGCCATCACGAAGAGCGCTACTACGTCCTCAACGATCCGGAAATAGCCGACGCGGAATTCGACGCGCTCATGGGGGAGCTCGAGGCTCTCGAAGCGGAGAATCCGGACCTCGTCAGCTCGGATTCCCCAACGCAGCGGGTCAGCGGCCGGCCGGCGGCGGGATTCGTCACCGTCGAACACGCCGAACCAATGCTCAGCCTCGATAACGCGTATTCGGAAGAGGAGTTGCGCGAGTTCGACGCCCGCGTACGCCGCGGCCTCACCTCCTCCGGCGAGGCCGCCGAGCAAGTGGACTACGTCGCGGAGTTGAAGATCGATGGTCTCAGCCTGGCGCTTACCTACGAGGACGGGATCCTGGTGCGCGGCGCAACCCGCGGAGATGGAATTCGCGGCGAGGAGGTGACCTCGAACGTTCGCACAATTCGCGCGATACCTTTGAAGTTGAGGACCGCGGACCTGAAAGGTCCGAAAAGGATTGAAATCCGAGGCGAAGTCTATCTGCCCCGGAAGGTATTCGAGCGGATCAACAAGGAAAAGGCCGACGCGGGCGAGCCGCTCTTCGCCAATCCACGGAATGCGGCCGCCGGTACGATGCGGAACCTCGATCCCGCGCTCGTCGCCAAGCGCGGCCTCAGCGCGTGGACCTATCAGGTGGTCGGCGAGTCTCCGCCGACCCACGCCCGAACCCTTGAAGCACTCAAGGAATCGGGGCTTCCGGTCGAACCGCACTGGAAACGATGCCGAGGCGTAGAGGAGCTGCTCGCCTTTTGCCGCGAATGGGACGAAAAGCGCCGCACGCTCGAATTCGACACCGACGGCGTCGTCATCAAGCTCGATCGCATCGACCTCAGGGCGCGGCTCGGCACGACGAGCAAGTTTCCGCGATGGGCGGTCGCGTTCAAGTTCCCGGCGGAGCAGAAGACCACGCGCCTCAAGAGCATCGAGGTGAACGTCGGGCGCACGGGCGCGGTGACACCGTTTGCGAACCTCGATCCGGTCTTTGTCTCCGGATCGACCGTATCCATGGCCACGCTCCACAACGCCGACGATATCGCTCGGAAAGACATCCGCGAAGGCGACTGGGTCATCGTCGAGAAGGCCGGCGATGTGATTCCCCGGGTGGTCGGTCCCATTCTCAGCAAGCGGCCCACAGATTCCACGCCGTGGGTGATGCCAACGATTTGCCCGCGATGTGGAAGCACGCTGCACCGGCCGGAAGACGAAGCGGTGTGGCGTTGCGAAAACACGTCGTGCCCCGCGAAGCTGCAGCGCGGCTTGGAGCACTTCGCCTCGCGAGGAGCGATGAATATCGAAGGCCTCGGTGAGTCGCTGATCGCACAGGTCATCAACGCCGGCCTGGTCCACGACGACGCTGACATCTATGCGTTGACGGCGGAGAAGCTTCAAGAGCTCGAACGCATGGGGAAGAAGTCGGCCGCGAAGCTGATGCTGCAAATCGAGAAGAGTCGTAGCAACGAATTGTGGCGGTTGATCTACGGCCTCGGAATCCGGCACGTCGGTGAGCGCGCATCGCAAGTACTGGCACGGGCCTTCGGGACAATGGAGGCCCTTTGCGCGGCCAGCGAGGAGCAGCTTCAGTACACCGCGGAAATCGGACCCGTCCTCGCGGAATCGGTGCGCAGCTGGTTCGACGAGCCCCGGAACCGGCAGCTCATCGATCGGTTGCGCGCGGCCGGCATCAACATGGAGGTGCCGCTCGAGCAGCGCGTCGCCGCCGAGGCTCCTGGTCCGCTGACGGGCAAAACCTATGTCATTACGGGGACCCTGCAATCGATGTCGCGGGAGGAGGTCACAGCCGCGCTCGAACGGCTCGGGGCGAAGGTGACGAATTCTGTCAGTAAGAAGACGACCGGTGTGATTGTTGGCGCAGAGCCGGGCAGCAAGGCTGAGAAGGCTCAGACGCTTGGGATTCCCGTGCTCGATGAAGCAGCGTTTGTGGAGTTGATCAAGTAGGCCTTCCCCCTTCCCCCTTCCCCCTTCATAATTGAGTTCATGACCCGTCGGTTCGTGGTCGTCACGGTTTGCCTGACGGCGACCATCGCGTTTCTGATTGGGCTGATAGTCGCCGGCTCGATGACGCCACAGCCCGCGATTTCCGCGCCAACTGCGCCGGCGTTTTCAGTGCGGACCCGTGCCGCGGCCACACTCGCACCGGTGATTTCTTCATTTGCCGATGTGGCCGAACGGTTGAACCCGGCCGTGGTGAATATCGACGCGACCACCCGCGGATCCGCTCGCAGCCGACGGTTTGGCGGTCTTCCCGTGCCGGACGGGCCGGAGCTGTTCGATCGTCCCGGCGGCCGCGATCCGCAGGGACCGCGCCGGGGGGCGGGCACCGGCTTCGTCATCGACCCTGCGGGTTTGATCCTCACCAATCATCACGTCGTGGACGGCGCGGATCGCATCATGGTGCGCCTGACGGATGGCCGCAACCTCCACGCCACGCGGATCGGCTCCGATCCCGATACGGACGTCGCGCTCATCAAGGTTGACTCCACGCGGCCGCTGCCGTACGCGTCGCTCGGCGACTCGGATGCGCTGCGTGTCGGTGAATGGGTGGTCGCGATCGGCAATCCGCTCGCGTACGAACACACGGTCACGGTCGGCGTGGTCAGTTTTATCGGGCGCAAGCTCTTTGACAGCTCCCTGGACCGCTACATCCAGACCGATGCGGCGATCAACTTCGGGAACAGCGGTGGGCCGCTGATCAACGCACGCGGCGAAGTGATCGGGATCAATGCCGCAATCAGCTCTCGCGCCGCGAACATCGGCTTTGCGGTGCCGATCAATCAGGCGCGGGCGATTCTTCCGCAGCTCCGCGAGAAAGGACATGTGTCGCGGGGCTATATCGGGGTGTCACTCCGCGACGTCGATCCGGACCTACAACGGTCGCTCGGCCTGGCCACCAACGATGGTGCTCTGGTGCAGGACGTCACGTCGGGATCGCCCGGCGCCCGCGCGGGCATCCGCGCCTACGACCTGATCGTGGCGGTGGACGGCAAACCGGTGAGCGGCAACGACCAGCTGATCGAGATGATTGCCACACGGCAGCCAGGGACGGTGGCCTCACTGCAGATTCTCCGCGAGAATCATCCGATCAACATTCCGGTCAAGCTGGCCGAGCGGCCGCAGCGCGACCGGCGGCCGGCCGGCACCGACGATCAGGTGCCGCAGCCGTCGAGCGCGCGCGGATCCGGACTGGGCCTCTCGGTCAGAGATCTGGATCGCGATTTTGCCGATCGGTTCAAGCTCCCCGACGGGATGCAGGGCGTCGTGATTTCGCGCGTCGAGCCGATGAGTCCTGCCTTTGACGCGGAAGTCGAGCGCGGACACGTGCTGCTCGAGATCAACCGTCATCCGGTGCGCTCCGTGGACGACTACCGGCGCCTGACCGCGACCGCCAAGGCAGGCGACATCCTCACCCTGTACGTCTACAAGCCGGAGAACGATACGCGCGCGCTGCTGACGGTAAAGATCGAGTAAATTCAAATTCCGAATGCACAGTGCAAACATCGAACGGGCCTCAGAGGCGCAGAGGCACAGAGACCGTTGCGCTCTGAGTCGCCCATGAAGCCTCGGATCCTCGTCATCGATGATGAATCGGCCATCCGCGATTCGCTGCGGATGATTCTGGAGTACGAGAGCTACGAGTTCAGCGGCGCCGCGTCCGGCCCGGACGGACTCGCGCAGATCAAGCGCGATCCTCCCGACATGGTGGTGCTCGACATCAAGATGCCCGGCACCAACGGCCTCGAAACGTTGGCCGAAATCCGGCGGATGGACGAATCGCTCCCTGTGGCCATGATCTCGGGCCACGGGACGATCACAGATGCCATGCAGGCGACACGGCTCGGCGCGTTCGACTTCATCGAGAAGCCGTTCACGAGCGAACGCGTGCTGGTGACGGTGCAGAAGGGGCTCGAGCTGCGCTCGTTGCGCCGCGAGAATCGCGAGCTGAAACTCGCGATGGAGGCGAAGTACGAGATCGTCGGCAACAGTACCTCGCTGCGGAAGGTGCTCGAGGCGGTTCAGCGCGCGGCGCCGACCAATGCGACCGTGATGCTGCTGGGCGAGAGCGGAGTCGGCAAAGAGCTCGTCGCGCGAACGATCCACAGAAATAGCCCTCGCGCGGGGCAACGGTTCATTCAAGTCAACTGCGCGGCGATTCCTGAGGAGCTGATTGAGTCCGAATTGTTCGGACACGAGAAGGGTTCGTTCACCGGAGCGACGGAGAAGCAAATCGGCAAGTTCGAACAGGCGGACCGCGGCACGATCTTTCTCGACGAAGTCGGCGATATGAGCGCGAAGACCCAGGCGAAGGTGTTGCGCGTCCTGCAGGAGCAGGAAGTGGAGCGCCTCGGCTCGGCTCGCACGATTAAGGTGGATGTCCGAGTCATCGCCGCCACGAACAAGAATCTCGAAGATGCGATCGCGCGCGGCGAATTCCGGGAAGACCTGTACTTCCGCCTCAATGTCATCCCGATTCTCGTGCCGCCGCTCCGCGATCGACGCGAAGACATCCCGGCGCTCGTGCAGCATTTTGCGAAGTTGACGAGCGAGGAGCACAACCTGAAGCCGAAGCGGTTCGAGCCACGGGCCATGGAAGTGCTCCAGCGTTATCGCTGGCGAGGCAATATTCGCGAGCTTCGTAACACGGTCGAGCGCGTGATGATCATGGCGCCCGGCGATCTCATTCGCGTCGAGGACCTTCCGGCCGAGGTTCGCGGCGATTCAGCTGCGCGCCCGATGGCGTCAGAAGCGGCGGTTCCGGTGCAATCGACCGCGGCCGCGGCCGCGCCGTCGAGCAGCCCGACACCAGCAGCCGGCACACTGCGAGAGTTCAAGGAGGCCGCCGAACGCGCCTTTCTGGTCGAGAAGCTCCGCGAGAACAACTGGAACATTTCGAAGACCGCCGAAGCGCTGGATACGCCGCGAAGCAATCTTTATAAGAAGCTCGAACAGTACGGGATCAAACAGGAAATCGACGGGTAGCAGGAAATCCCAAATCCCAAATCCCAAATCCCAAACCCCAAGCTCGTAGTTGTTGCGATTTGGGTTTTGGGATTTGGGCGTTGGGATTTGATAATGGAGTAGTCGCAGTCAGCCAGACGATCGCCCGCCTTCGCGCCTTTGGCGCTAGGGCGAGAGGAAAGTCCGAACTCCACAGGGCAGTGCGCCGGGTAACGCCCGGGCAGGGCAATCTGACGGAAAGTGGCACAGAAAACATACCGCCCTGAGCGAACCACGAAAGTGGCGAGTCGAAGGGCAAGGGTGAAAAGGTGCGGTAAGAGCGCACCGCGCCGGCGGTAACGTCGGTGGCAGGCAAAACCCCGCACGGAGCAAGACCAAATAGGGTGGCAAAGGCATCGCCTGACGGACGGCCCGTCCGAGCCACCGGGTAGGTCGCTAGAAACCGTGAGCAATCACGGTCCCAGAGGAATGATCGTCTCGCCGCAGCGGCCGTCAGGCCGCGAAGGCGGACAGAATTCGGCTTATCGGCTGACTGTGACGCTTTAACCCACGGCTCTTTTTTTGCTCAGCTCTCAGTTCACTATGGCGACTTATCTGGTCACTGGCGGCGCGGGCTTTATCGGATCTCATCTGGTGGAAGAACTGGTTCGCCGCGGCGAGCGCGTGCGCGTCGTCGACAACCTCTGCACCGGGAAGCGCCAGAACATCGCGCACCTCACGGCGGTGGATTTCGTTGAAGGCGACCTGGCCGATCTGGAAGTCGCGCGACGTGCGGTCACGGGGGTGGATTACGTGCTGCATCAGGCGGCGATTCCGTCGGTCCCGCGCTCGGTGCAGGATCCGATCACGTCGAACCGCGCGAATATCGACGCCTCGTTGAACATCCTCGTTGCAGCGCGCGATGCACGTGTCAAACGCCTCGTCTACGCCGGCTCATCATCCGCGTACGGCGATACGCCCACGCTGCCGAAAATCGAGACGATGCCGACGGCGCCGCTTTCGCCGTATGCCCTTCAAAAACTCGTCGCGGAGCAGTACTGCCAGATGTTCACACGCCTCTACGGCCTCGAGACCGTGACCATCCGGTATTTCAACGTCTTTGGACCGCGACAGGATCCGTCGTCACCGTACTCCGGAGTGATCTCGCTGTTCATCAGCGCACTGTGCGAGGGGCGTCAACCGACGATCTTTGGTGACGGCGAGCACACACGCGATTTCACCTACGTCGCCAATGTCGTCGACGGCGTGCTTCGTGCGTGCACCGCGGCGGGTGCAAGCGGCGAAGTCATCAACGTCGCGACCGGCGGCCGGATCTCGCTGAACACGTTGTTTACGACCATCCGCGATCTCGTCGCGGCCAAAGTGGAACCGATCTACGCGGCGCCGCGGCCGGGCGACGTCAAGGATTCGCAGGCCGACATCTCCAAAGCCCGCCACATTCTGGGATACGAGCCGATCGTCAGCTTCGAAGAAGGGCTGGCCCGAACGGTGGCGTGGTACCGCAACTCGCAGGTCTCCGTTGCATGAAACTCTGACGACGGTGCTCTACGGTGCTGCTGAGTTCGCCCTGGGATCACGAAGATCCGTTCGATAAGATCCGTTACAATCGCGCCGACTTCGTCAGATTTGATCTGGAGGCGTGCGACACGGAGTAATCTCCACTGCATTCCGCTCATTAGCCGATCGTTCATTTGTCGTCCTCATGTCTTCCAAAGGAGCGGAACGATGAAAATTTCTGTCGCAGTTTTCATGCTCGGCGCGATGTGCGCCGCGCCGGCGCTTGGTCAGGGTCGAGGGGAGGGTCAGGCCCCGCCACCGCCTGCGACCGATACCGTCGCACCGGACATTCCGGGCGTGGTCAAGGCGGGAACGAAGGTCATCGTCATCAAGGATGACTTTCAGGGCACCGAAGGACCGATTGCGCTTCCCGACGGCACGCTCGCGTTCACCGAAGGCGGCGCGAACCGGATCACGCGGATCGATCGAGACGGCAAGGTCTCGGCGTATCTCGAGAATGCGAACGGATCGAACGCCCTGGCGTTCGACTCGAAGGGGCGAATGGTGTCGGTCCAGCGGGGACCGGCGCACGTCCAGATCGGCGTGATTGGGCCCAAGGGCGCCGAAGCGACGCTGGCCGACGACTTCAACGGCAACCCGAACGATCTCGTCCTCGCCAAGAACGACGGCATCTACTTCACCGTGCCAGGACCGCTCTCCGAGGCGCAGGCGCGAGGTAAGGCCCCATCGGCGACACCCTTCGTGGCCGCGGTGTACTACATCGCGCCGAACAGCGGCCGCGCTGCAAAGGTCGCTGAGGGCATCACCAATCCCAACGGCATTCAGCTGAGTCCCGACGAAAAGACGCTCTACGTCAACGACACGCGTGGCGAGTATCTGATCGCGATGGACGTTCAGCCGAACGGCACCCTCGGGCCCAAGCGCAACTTTGCCAGGTACGAAGGCGTCCAGAAAGACGCGCAGGGCGTCGCGAGCGGCGCCGATGGCCTCGCTGTCGACACCGAGGGGCGCGTATATGTGGCAACCACCATCGGCGTACAAGTGTTCAGCCCGCGGGGGCAGCACCTGGGAACAATCCCGTTGGCGCGTGCGCCGCAGAACCTCGCTTTCGCGGGACCCGACAAGAAAACGCTCTACATCGTCGGCCGCAACGCTGCGTGGAAGGTCCAGATGCTGTCGACGGGGTACAAAGGCCGCGCGAAGTAAGTCCTCGGCCGGTGTCACCGACAACCGGGGTTTGCCAGGCGTCCACTCCGGTTGTCGCCTTCGACGCGCGCAGAATCCGCCGCGTCCCCCGCGCGGCCAATAAGTCGCACGTTCCTTTCAACATCCAACGACAGAAGTTCCATCTCTCGTCCGGCCATCCACTTGCACAATGGCCGGATGTTCCGGCGGTCTTACAAGGCCCGTGCGCCCGACCTAACGCATCGGAGCAGGATCGCCGGAACCTTCAATCCGCAAACGATGTCACGAGGAGGACGAGATGATCACCCGCATCCTGATGGCTGCGATTCTCGGAATCGCAGTAAGCGCCGCTGTCGCGAGCGCGCAGAACAAGGCCACGACGTCGAAGGCCGCAGCAACGGTCACGGCGACCGCTACGGCACCGGTCAACTTGAACACCGCAACCGTCGAGCAGCTCGCCACCATTCCCGGTGTCGGGCCGAAGATGGCGGAACGAATCATCGACTATCGGCAGAAGAACGGCGGGTTCAAGAAGGTGGAAGACCTGATGAATGTCAGCGGCGTTGGGGAGAAGAGCTTCCTCAAAATGAAACCGCTCATCACGGTCACCGCTCCGAAGTCAGGTCAGTAGCAGTCGTGTCGGGTCGCGGGGGCGCGCCGCGCCGCCCGCGGCCCGCACGCGCCGGCACGTCGCGCGGCTATACGCTCATCGAAGTCGTATTCGCGGCCGGTCTCGTTGCGGTACTTGCCGCAGCGGCAATTCCTCAGCTCACAGCCGGTGTCGAGCGTGGCCGGACCGTGGGCGCAGCACGCTACCTCGCGAGTCGGCTCGCACTCGCGCGTGCACAGGCCGTCGCACGGTCCTCGAATGTCGCGCTGCTGTTCAGTGCCGCTGACGGCACGTTCATAGTAGGCACTTACGTGGACAACAACGCCGATGGCGTTCGCACGCGCGATATCGCGGCTGGAATCGACACGCCGATCGACGTTCCCGTCCGTCTGTCAAATCTGTTCCCACATGTCGCGCTCTTTCTCAACGATCCTGCCGTGACGTCCACTTTTGATTCGAGCGCTTTGATGTCCTTCTCGCCGCTCGGGACAGCCTCGTCGCGAACGCTGTACCTGCGCGGCGCGGACAGATCCGAGTACGCCGTTCGTGTGCTTGGCGCCACCGGCCGCACACGTGTGCTCCGCCTGGTCGCGAGCAGCGGTGCCTGGGTGGAAGTCCTCTGACATGGAACGGCGCCGCGCTGCGCGTCGGAGCGTAGCTGCAGACGAACCGCTCGGGCACGCCCGCTTACGGACCGGGGGCCGGCTGCGGGTCGTCGAAGCATCGAGCTGGGGCGCGCTCATGGAAACCACCGAGCGACTGCTGCCAGGCCGGCATCTCGACGTCCACATCGTCTCGGCCGAGGGACGCATGCTTGTCCGCAGTCGTGTCGCACGTGCCTTCGTGGTCACAGTCGAGCCCGACGCTGTGCGCTATCGAGTGGCGTTCTCATTTGACCGCGCCGTTGACGTGCGGGCTGCCGGGTATGCTGTGCCCTCGCCCGTCCTCGCGCCCGAAATCCAGCCGGGCATCCCTTACCCGGATCGACCGTCGTCTTGTGACATCGAATTCGCAGAAGCTCCATCTGCCGAGGAAACTCCCGCATTGCCGGCCGTGGCATCACGCTTGGTATAGCCGAGGCGGAGGCAATTGATGGACGTAGTCGACGATGGAATGGCGCAGGTGTTGCGGGCGGTAGGCGAATCGCTGGTGGGGGATCCCGTTGAACGGGATCTCCAGGCGGTCTTCGAACGCGAGGTTCAGCGCATCGCCGGTATGCGGGTCGTGCGGCTTCGCGAAATTCCATTGCGGTGCCACGCACGTCTGGTGACGCCGACGCGCACGTCGCAATCGATCGTGCTGGGTGTGCCGACTGGCGATCTCCGGACGCAGGGAATGCTGGAAGTGACATTTGATGCGGCAAGCCCGCCCGGGGATCTTCAGCTCGACTTTCTCGTGGCTGCCGCACAGCTCGGTGGCCTGGTGTTGGAAGCATCCCGCAGCCGCGTGTCGAGCACCGCGCGACCGGCCGACGGTGTGGCGCCGCTGATCGGTTCGAGCGGCATTATGCAGACCCTCCGTGGCCGTCTCGAACGCGTGGCGCATACCGATTTCACCGTGCTCATCGAAGGCGAGAGCGGGACCGGCAAGGAACTGGTCGCCCGCCAGATTCACGAGGTCAGCCGCCGGCGCACCGGTCCATTCGTCGCCGTCAATTGTGCGGCGCTCGTGGAGACGCTGCTCGAAGCCGAGTTGTTCGGCATCGAGGAACGGACGGCGACGGGTGTGCGCGGCCGTCAGGGCAAGTTCGAGCATGCCGAAGGCGGCACGCTGTTTCTCGATGAAATCTCCGACCTGTCGCTCTCGGCGCAGGCGAAGCTGCTGCGTGCCATTCAGGACGTTGCGGTTGAGCGAGTCGGCGGGCACGGATCGCGACGCGTGAATACCCGAATCGTCGCGGCCACCAATCGGCCGCTGTCCGACATGGTGTCGCGCGGCCTGTTTCGAACCGACCTTTACTATCGGCTCGGAGGCGTTGAAATTCACGTGCCACCGTTGCGTTCCAGGCGCGAGGACATCAGCGAGCTTGCTACGTATTTCCTTGCACGTCACAGCAAGACGCGCGAGCTGTCGCTATCGGATGCAGCGGTTGATGCGCTGCGGATGTACACGTGGCCTGGAAACGTCCGCGAGCTCGAGCGGTTCATCGAACGTGCCGTCGCGCTCACAGAATCCAATCACATTGAGCTCGACGATCTGCCGCCGCAACTGCGCGGCGAGTATCTGGAGGTGCTCGGTCCGTCGATGGCGGCCGGAGAATCGATGCGGGCGTGGGGCAGCCGTTACGCGCGGCTCGTCTTCGAGCGGTGCGGCCGGAACAAACGCCG
>DASTZI010000266.1:0-10681 GCA_035764385.1 Vicinamibacterales bacterium | reverse complement strand
AGAATTCGGCCTTCTGCTGTCCGCAACGATTGCGGGCGGTTCGAATGGTTACCCGCATCGTATCGGACCCGATCCCTGCATGCAACAGGGATTAGGTCCCCCCGGCAGGACTTGAACCCGCGACCTAACCATTCGAACGGCCCGCTCTTTCCAACTGAGCTACGGGGGGACGCAAGCAGTATAGCTGAACTTACCCGTAAGTCATTGTGGGAAAGTACTTTATGGGTATTAGGGTACAGGGCCAATGCCCAAGGAGTCGAATGCCGATGTTTCAACAGCTACCTAGTCCCGATCATAAATTGACTTTCGAGTCATCGTGAAGATAATTTTGATAAGTCAAAATGGCGGGCGAACTGGATCAGGTCACTGAGGTCCGTAATGACGGATGGCGTCTGCCGCGCGGTGAGGCCAGCCTCCGCGAGGTGCATGGCTCGATAGCTGTCCCTCAGGACGCCGGATTCTGGCGAAAGCTGTTCGCGTTTGCCGGTCCGGGGTATCTGGTGGCGGTCGGCTACATGGACCCGGGGAACTGGGCGACCGACCTCGCCGGCGGAGCGCGCTACGGGTACACGCTGCTGAGCGTGATTCTGATCTCGAACCTGATGGCGATCCTGCTGCAGGCCCTCGCCGCACGGCTCGGCATCGCGAGCGGCCGCGATCTGGCGCAGGCGTGCCGCGATCATTATTCCAGGCCGGTCACGATCGCTCTCTGGATCTTGTGCGAGATTGCCATCGCTGCCTGCGACCTTGCCGAGGTCATCGGCGCGGCGATTGCGCTGAACCTCCTGTTCGGCCTTCCACTCATCTGGGGCGTCTGTCTGACAGCACTCGATGTGCTGATTGTGCTGTTCCTGCAGCACCGAGGATTCCGCTACGTCGAAGCACTGGTGGTCGGGCTGATCCTGATGATTGCCGGCTGCTTCGCCATCGAGCTGTGGCTGGCGCATCCGACGCCCGCCGCGGTGGCGACGGGCTTTATCCCTTCGGCGGAAATTCTTCGCAACCCGGACATGCTGTACATCGCGATCGGCATTCTGGGCGCGACGGTGATGCCCCACAACCTGTACCTGCACTCGTCCATCGTCCAAACGCGAAAGTACGTCGACACCCCCGCGAGCAAGACCGAAGCGATTCGATTTGCGACGATCGATTCGAGCTCGGCGCTGATGTTCGCGCTGTTCATCAACGCAGCCATTCTCGTTATGGCGGCGGCCACCTTCCACGGGACGGGGCATGAAGACGTCGCGGATATCGGGGACGCGTACCAGTTGCTGTCGCCGCTGCTCGGGAGCAGCGCGGCAAGCATCCTGTTCGCCGTCGCGCTGCTGTGTTCGGGCCAGAACGCGACACTGACCGGCACGCTGGCGGGGCAGATTGTGATGGAGGGCTTCATCAACCTGCGGGTCCGTCCGTGGCTTCGGCGACTCGTCACCCGCCTTATTGCGATTATTCCGGCCATCATCGTGGTCGCGTTGTACGGCGAGCGCGGAACCGGCGCCTTGCTTATCCTGAGTCAGGTGATCTTGAGTTTGCAGCTGTCATTCGCGGTGTTTCCGCTCGTGATGTTCACCAGCGACAAGGCGAAGATGGGGCCGTTTGTGGCGCCCCCCTGGATGCGGAACCTTGCCTGGGTTGTCGCGGTTATCATTGCCGCGCTCAACGCGTGGCTGCTCGTGCAGACAGTGGCCTGATATGTATCACCGCATTCTCGTGGCCATCGAGCATTCGCCCGCCGATCAGGCGATTCTCGACCACGTGCGGCAGCTCGCGGCCCAATTTGGCTCGGAGCTGCATCTGGTCCATGTCGCCGATGGGTGGGCCGCCCGGAACTTCGACCAGCTCCAGCTGCGCGAATCCGAGGAGATGAAAGACGATCGGGACTACCTGCAGCGTGTTGCCGCCGATCTGGCGGCGCGTGGACTGAAAGTCTCCACCGAACTCGCAATGGGCGATCCCGCCGACGAGCTGATCCGCCTCGCGCAGGAACGGAATGTCGATCTCCTGGCGATGTCCACGCACGGGCATCGCTTTCTCAACGATCTTCTGCGCGGCACCACCGTCAACCGCGTCCGCCATCTCGTCAAGATTCCGATTCTGCTCGTCCGCGCTCAATAATCGTTCGACTCGTTCGGACCGTTCCTTTGAGCACATGAGCCTGCGTTCCGAAATTTCGACTCCGATCGGTAAACGCCGGTACGTGCGCCGGTTATTTGCGACGATTGCGGATCGCTATGACCTCATCACGGTCGTGCTTTCGTACGGGCTCGACCGGCGCTGGAAGGATCGACTCATCGCGCTGGCGGCACTGACGAGAGACGATCGCGTTCTCGACGTGGCGTGTGGAACCGGCGACATCCTCCTGCGTGCGCGACGACGGGCGCGGCTCGCCGTCGGACTCGATGTCACGGTGAAGATGCTCGTTCATGCCGCGTCCAAGACGGCGCCGCCGCCGCATCTGGTTGCCGGCGACATGCAGGAACTTCCTTTTCCCGCGTCTTCGTTTACCGTCGTCACGGCGGGGTATGGACTGCGCAACGTGCCGCGGATTGAACAGGCGATCGAGGAGATCGCGCGCGTCCTGGCGCCCGATGGCCGGCTGCTTTCGCTTGATTTCAACAGGCCGGAGCATCCGGTCGTGCGAGCCGCATATCTGGCCTATCTCACCCTCGTCGGCTCGGTCCTCGGGTTGGTCCTGCATCGCGATCCCGACACCTATCGCTACATACCCGAATCCATTCGCAACTATCCCGGCGCCGCAGGAGTGGCACGGTTGCTGGGTCAACGCGGCTTCACGGACGTACGGGTGGTCCCACTGCTCGGCGGGTTAATGACTATTCATCTGGCCAGACGGGTTCGCTAGGCTATCGTTCGAGCCAGGGATCGAGCGCGTTGACCAGGAACGACAGGACGTCGGCTTGAGTGACATCCTGCAGTGCTGCGCCGGGCTTGATCGGACGCTCGTCCTCGAGCGTTCGCGAGCCGCGAGTATGCCGCACACGTCCGACAACGGTGGGCGTGTCGCCGCTGGCGTCGAGCGCCAGTTCGATGTAATCGTCGCGGCCTCGGTCCGAGGCGAGCCGCAGGCCTCCGCTCGGCGTCGAAACGGTGAACAGGTATCCTTCCGCTTTCAGCGCGTTTGCCAGCATACGGGTGGTCGGTGTGGCGACATCTTCGAGAAATGCAGCGTAGGCACGCTCGGCCTCGGCGACGTTCTGCCGTTTCTGCTGCGCGCGCGCTTTCGCGCGATCTATCGCAAGCTTGAGCTGTCGTCGGACTTCTGAGACTTCCACGTGCGCTCCATGAAGCTTATTGTAAGGAGTGACATGGCCTTATCAGCAAAGGCAACGATCGACTACACGAGAGCCCGACGTCTGCTCGCGCGTCGCGATCCGATCCTGCGCGGCCTGATGCGCACGCACGGTCCGTGCGGCCTCGCGGCACGTCAGCACAGTGATCCTTTTAAAGCCCTTACTCGCGCCATCGTGGGTCAGCAGCTCTCAGCGAAAGCGGCAGCGACTATTTTTTCGCGCTTCGAGGCGTTGTTCGATGCGTTCCCGACGCCGGCGCAAGTGCTAGCTGTGCCAGATGACCGGCTGCGCAGCGTCGGTCTCAGCTCGCAGAAGCTCGGGTATCTTCGCGACTTGTGCCGCCGAATCGTCGAAGGCGGGCTTCCGCTCGACGTGCTCGACCGAATGGATGACGAAGCGGTCATCGAGAACTTGACGCAGGTGAAGGGCGTTGGACGATGGACGGCGGAAATGTTTCTGATCTTCCGTCTGCAGCGTCCCGATGTGCTGCCGGTTGGCGATCTCGGCATCGTCAGGGCGGTTCAGCGCGCGTATAAACTTCGCAAGGCGCCTTCGCCCGATCGCCTGACGCGTATCGGCGAGGCGTGGAGACCATACCGATCCGTGGCGTGCTGGTACCTCTGGGCGAGCCTCAACAACGAGCCGACAAAGGAATAAATATGAAGACCCGACACAGGCTTCCCGCCTTCGCGACAACGCTTCGGCGAGGCAAGCTCGCAGCGGTGGTGGCCGCGCTCGTCGCGGCGTTTGTGCCGGTGGCCGCGCAGAATCGCGCGACGCAGACCGCTTCGGATATTCCGAAGATTCAGTTCGACAAGTACACGCTTCCGAACGGCCTCGAGGTGATCCTCAGCCAGGATCATCGGCTGCCGATCGTCACCGCCAACCTCTGGTATCACGTCGGCCCCGCCAACGAAGCTGCCGGCCGTACCGGGTTCGCGCATTTGTTCGAGCATCTGATGTTCCAGGGCTCGAAACACACTCCGCATGATTCGCATTTCCAGATGCTCGAAGCGGCGGGTGCGACGGGCATCAACGGCACGACGGATTACGATCGCACCAACTACTTCGAGACCGTGCCCTCAAACCGGCTCGAGTTGGCGCTGTGGATCGAGTCGGATCGCATGGGTTATCTGCTCGATGCGATCGACCAGAAGGAATTTGCGAATCAGCAGGACGTGGTGCGGAATGAGCGGCGGCAGTCGGTGGAAAACCGCCCCTATGGCAACGCGGAAGAGGAGCTCGTCCACATGCTCTATCCGCAGAACCATCCGTACTATGCCAACGTGATTGGCTCGCATGCGGACATTCAGGCAGCCAAGCTCGAGGACGCCCGTGAGTTCTTCAAGCGCTATTACGCGCCCAATAACGCGAGCCTCGCGATTGTCGGCGACTTCGATCCGGCCGCGACGAAGAAACTCGTCGAGAAGTACTTCGGTCCCCTGAAGCGAGGCGCCGCGGTGCCGGCGATCAACGTGCAGACGCCGAAGATCACCATGGAACGGCGCAAGGTCGTGCCGGATCGTGTCGAGCTGCCGCGCGTCTACATGGCGTGGGTGACGCCCTCTGTCTTCAAACCCGGTGACGCTGAGGCGATCATCGCCGGCGACATTCTCGGCGGCGGACGTGCGAGCCGGCTGTATCAAAAACTGGTCTACGAAAAGCAGATCGCGCAGAACGTCCAGGCGTATCAGCAGTCGCTTCTCCTCGGTTCGCAATTCCAGATCGACGCGACCGCGCGTCCGGGCCACACGGCCGAAGAACTCGAAAAAGCCATCAACGACGAGCTCGAACTGCTGCGCACCAAACCAGTCGAGCAGCGGGAGATCGACCAAGCGCGCAACACCATCGAGACGCAGACCATCGGCAGGCTGGAAAACCTGAACGGCGTCGCGAACATGCTGAACGAGTACAACCACTATCTGAAGACGCCCGACTACCTGCAGAAAGACATCGAACGAATCCGCGCGGTCACGCCGGCTTCGCTGATGGCGTTTGCGCGCGATCAGTTGCAGCCGAATGCGCGTGCGGTGGTGTACGCGGTGAAGGGCACGCCGGAACTGGAGCCACAGGTGCCGACTCCACCGGCGCCGACAGCCGCCGGTCCGGGCACCGAATCGGTCAACGTCGATGAAGCGTGGCGCAATGAGATTCCCAAACCGGGCCCTGCCAAGGCGCTGCAAGTGCCGGTTCCGGAGACCGCGCAGCTGGCGAACGGACTCACGTTGATGGTCAGCACGCGTCGCGGGCTGCCCATTGTCGCTGCCAATCTGGTTGTGAAAAGCGGCAGCGACACCAACCCACCGGATGCGCCGGGGCTTGCCAACTTCACCGTGTCGTTGCTCGACCAGGGGACTGCGAGTCGAACCGCCGTCCAGATCGCGAATCAGGTCGCACAGCTGGGCGCCGCGGTCAATGCGAACAGTTCGATGGACGCGTCGTTCGTGACCGCCCGGTCACTGAAGAAGAATTTCGCCGCGACGCTCGACCTTGCGGCGGACATCGCATTGCATCCGTCATTCCCGGCGGAAGAAATCGAACGACAGCGTTCGAGCCGTCTTGCGCAGCTCGTTCAGCAACGAGAGAACGCGAACGCGCTGGCCGTGCGCATTTCGAACCTCGCGTTGTATGGCGACCGGCATCCGTACGGCTACACCGAGATCGGGACCGAAGCATCTGTCCAGGCGCTGACGCGTGATGCCCTGCTGAACTTCTGGAAGCAGAACTTCGTGCCGAACAATGCCGCCCTCGTTGTTGCGGGCGACATCACGATGGCCGAAGTGCGTCCGCTCGCCGAGAAGGTGTTCGGCGGCTGGCAGCGGGGAATGCCCGCGAAGCCGTCGCTGGCGACTCCGGCGTCGACGCAGGCACGCATTCTGATCGTCGACAGGCCGGGCGCGCCGCAAACGCAGCTGCGCGTTGCCACGATCGGCGCGTCGCGATCGGTGGCCGAGTTCCAACCGATTCAGGTGATGAACACCGCGCTTGGCGGCTTGTTCTCGAGCAGGATCAACATGAACCTCCGCGAAGAGCACGGCTATACCTACGGCGCCGGTTCCGGATTCGACTTCCGTCGAGGCGCTGGGCCGTTTGCGATCGCGACGGGCGTCCGGACCGATGTCACCGCACCCGCAGTGACCGAGATTCTCAAGGAAGTTCGCGGAATGACGGGCTCGCCGATGAAGACCGAGGAACTGGCGCGCGCAAAGGATGCGCGTACGCAATCGCTGCCGGCGGGCTTTCAGACCAGTCAGGCGGCTGCCGGCAGCTTCGCGCAGGTCTTCATCTACGACCTTGGCCTCGACTACTTCACCCACGTCGCCGAGCGCGTAAACGCCGTGACCGCGGATCAGTCGCTCGACGCGGCGAAGAAGTATCTCGTCCCGGAGCGGATGGTGATTGTGGCTGTCGGGGACCGGGCGAAGATCGAGCCCGAGTTGCGCAAGCTCAATATCGCGCCGGTCGAAGTCGTCACGCCTGACGGTAAACCTGTCGGTTAGTTATTGATCCAGTTCGGCCACGAGCCGCCGAGACTCAGAGACGCAGAGGGAATTTGGTCTCTCTGAGTCTTTGCGTCTCTGAGGCCCGTTTGGGCGAATGGCATCAGGGTTTGTATAATTCGGACTTTCCTAGTCGGACATGCCTGTCGCCATACCGGGTCTCCCGCGTAACGCCACGTCTATCGTCGACTTGATCGGCAATACCCCCTTGATCCGGCTCGTTTCGTTCGAAGCCGGACTGCGGAACGTGGAGCTCTACGACAAGGCCGAGTGGAAGAATCCTGGTGGCTCAGTCAAGGACCGTCCCGCGCTGCGGATGATCGAAGACGGCGAAAAATCGGGCGCGCTGACGCGCGACAAGATCATCCTCG
This sequence comes from Vicinamibacterales bacterium, assembly GCA_035764385.1. Classification (GTDB taxonomy): domain Bacteria; phylum Acidobacteriota; class Vicinamibacteria; order Vicinamibacterales; family UBA2999; genus Gp6-AA40. The sequence continues at coordinate 3,502 of DASTZI010000266.1, read as the reverse complement.
ACGCGACCTCCGGCAACACGGGTATCGCCTACGCGATGATTGGCGCCGCACGCGGTTATCGCGTCAAGCTGTGCGTGCCCACCAACGTCACACCCGAGCGGAAACGCATCCTGAAGGCGTTCGGCGCCGAGATCGTCTTCACGGATCCGATGCAGGGATCGGACGGCGCGATCCTCAAGGCGCGAGAGCTGTACGCGGCCGAGCCACACCTGTATTTCTACGTCGACCAGTACAACAACGTCGGGAACTGGCGCTCGCATTACGACACGACGGGACCCGAAATCATCGAGCAGACGGGCGGACGCCTCACGCATTTCGTCGCCGGACTCGGCACTAGCGGTACGTTCGTCGGCGCGGGGCGCCGTTTCCGTGAATTCAATCCGTCGATTCGCTTGATTTCCGTGCAACCGGACTCGCCGCTTCACGGGTTGGAAGGGCTGAAGCACATGGAAACCGCGATTATCCCGGGCATCTACGACCCGTCGCTGGCCGACGAAGATCTTGGCGTTGCCACCGAAGACGCATTCGAGCTGACGCGGCAGCTCGCGCGCACGGGACTGTTCGTCGGCATTTCGAGTGGGGCGAATCTCGGCGCGGCCCTCAATGTCGCACGCCGCTCGCCCGACGCCGTCATCGTCGTGATATTCCCGGACGGCGGCGAGAAGTACCTGTCCGAGCGGTTCTGGGATGAGGACGCCGACGTGGGCGGCGGCGGTCCGCGATAGGCATGGCGCCGCGATTGGACGCACAGGTGGACGCGGCAATTCGCGCGCACGGTTCGGAGACGTATCCGAACGAATGCTGCGGCGCTTTGATCGGCCGCGACGGCACCGTTTCGGCGACTCTGGCGCTGCCGAACATGACCGATGAAGGGCCGCGGACGAGGTTTCGAGTGACGCCGGATGATTACCGCGCAGCGGAACGGCGGGCAAGTGAACTGGGAGCGGAGCTGCTCGGGTTTTACCATTCGCACCCCGACCATCCGGCGCGCCCGTCTCAATATGACCTTGACCATGCGTGGCCGTTTTTCTTGTACGTGATCGTTTCTGTCCGCGACGGCGTCTCAGCTGACATGACGGCGTGGCGCCTGCGGGAGGACCGCTCCGCTTTCGACCAGGAAGAGCTCAATGCCTAACACCATTCATATTCCGACCCCGCTGCGCCCCTTCACGGACAAGAGGGAATCTGTCGAAGTGAGCGGCGGCACTGTCGGCGAGCTGCTCGCCGACCTCACAAAGAAGTACGAAGGGCTCCGCAAGCATCTCTACGCGGATGACGGACGGCTCAGAAACTTCGTGAATGTCTATCTGAACGACGAAGACATCCGGTATCTGCAGAAGGAGAACACCCCGGTGAAGCCGGGCGATTCCCTGAGCATCGTGCCGTCTGTGGCGGGTGGCGCGCCGACGACCATCGCGGACCCACGGGTTCGCGCCGCCAGTGCGAACGAGCTGACCGCTGAAGAAATCAAACGCTACTCACGCCACCTCATCATGCCGGAGGTTGGTGTCGATGGTCAGAAGAAGCTGAAGGCTGGAAGCGTCCTGTGCATCGGCGCGGGTGGCCTCGGCTCACCGGCCGCCATGTATCTGGCTGCCGCCGGTGTCGGGCGGATCGGGATGGTCGACTTCGATGTCGTTGATTTCAGCAACCTGCAGCGCCAGTTGCTGCACGGGACGTCTTCAGTGGGCCGCTCGAAGCTCGACTCCGCAAGGGATCGACTCCGCGATCTCAACCCGCACGTGCAAATCGACACATACGAAACGACGGTGTCATCCGACAACGCGCTGGATTTGTTCAAGCCGTACGACGTCATTCTCGACGGCACCGACAACTTTCCGACGCGGTATCTCGTGAACGACGCATGCGTGCTCACCGGCAAGCCCAACGCGTACGGCAGCATCTTCAGGTTCGAGGGACAGGCGTCGGTGTTCGCAACCAAGGAAGGTCCGTGCTATCGCTGCCTCTATCCCGAGCCGCCACCGCCAGGACTTGTTCCGAGCTGCGCGGAAGGTGGAGTGCTGGGTGTATTGCCTGGGATCATCGGCGTGATCCAGGCAACCGAAGCCATCAAGCTGATTCTCGGAACAGGTGAACCGCTCATCGGGCGCTTCCTGATCTACGACGCGCTGAAGATGCGCTTCCGCGAGTTGAAGCTGCGCAAGGATCCGGATTGCCCCGTTTGCGGAACGCACCCGACGGTAACCAAGTTGATTGACTACGAACAGTTCTGCGGTATCCGTCCGGAACCCGAGGCCGTTCAGGCGTCAGGAGCAGGTGTGAACCAGTTTGAAACCACGTCGGTCGACTTGAAGAAACGTCTCGACGCCGGCGATGACGTGTTCATCCTCGATGTGCGCGAGCCCAACGAATATCAGATCTGCCGTATTCCCGGTTCGGTCCTGATCCCTCTCGGCGAGCTTCCGCGCCGTTACGCAGAGCTGCCAACGGACAAGGACATCGTTGCGATGTGCAAGATGGGAGGCCGCAGCGCAAGGGCCACGGAATATCTGCAGTCGGTCGGGTTGAAGCGGGTCAAGAACCTGAGGGGTGGGATCCTCGACTGGATTGACAAGGTCGATCCGTCGCAACCCAAGTACTGATGCTGACCGGGATCCGGGTTCGGGAGTCGGGATTCGAAAAAACTGCCGAGTTTTCGCGAATCCCGAGTCCCGGATCCCGAGTCCCGGATCCCGAATCCCGGAATTCCGACCGATCTTGCCCGATTTCTGATGTAAACTACGACGATTGCAGTCGGATATAACAGGCGCCCATGTTGAGACTGTCCAAGAAAGCTGATTACGCGCTGATGGCGATGAAACATCTCGCGCAGAAGCGCGACGTCTCGTCAACAAGCGCCCGCGAAATCGCCGAGCAGTACGACATCCCGATCGAGCTGATGGCGAAGGTGCTTCAGCGGCTCGTTCGGATGCGGCTTCTCGCTTCCACGCAGGGGACGCGGGGAGGCTACATGCTCGGACGTCCCGCGAACACGATCAGCGTAGCGGACGTGATCGAGGCCATCGACGGTCCGTTCACGGTCACCGCGTGTTCCACGGAGAAGCACGACTGCGAACAGTTCAACAAGTGCAGCATCCGCGATCCGCTCTGGCAGATTCGCGAGCGGATTGCCGCGGCACTTGTAACCGTGACGATTGCCGAGATCGCGGCGGAGCACGTGTCGCCGGTGTCGGTCTCGCACGCCGCGGTGTTACGTCACGCGCGTCCATAGATCGCGCGGCTTGAACGGAGATCCGTAGTGGAGGCGGGTCCATTGGACCCGGCCAAAAAGACATGAAATTGCCGATTTACATGGACTACCACGCCACGACACCCGTTGACCCGCGGGTGCTCGACGTGATGATGCCGTATTTCACAGCAAAGTTCGGCAACGCGGCGAGCCGCAACCATCCCTTCGGCTGGGAGGCGGAAGAGGCAGTCGAGGCCGCGCGCAAGCAGGTCGCCGATCTCATTGGCGCCAACGCGAAGGAACTCATCTTCA
>DASTZI010000265.1:0-2081 GCA_035764385.1 Vicinamibacterales bacterium | reverse complement strand
CTGGCCATTGGTTCCCGGCTCGCCCCAATAGATCGGGCCGGTCTGATGGTCCACCGGCGTCCCGGCGAGCGTCACGTGCTTGCCGTTGCTCTCCATCGTCAACTGCTGGAGATAGGCCGGGAAGCGCTTCAGATATTGGTCGTAGGGCAGCACCGCGACGGTTTGTGCGCCGAAGAAGTCGTTGTACCAGACGCCGAGGAGACCCATGAGCACCGGCAGGTTGCGCCCGAATGGCGCGCTACGGAAATGTTCGTCGACCGCGTGAAACCCTTCCAGCATTGCGCGGAAGTGGTCAGGCCCGATCGCAAGCATGGTCGACAGGCCGATAGCGGAGTCCATGGAGTAGCGCCCGCCCACCCAGTCCCAGAACTCGAACATGTTGGCGATGTCGATGCCGAATTCCGCGACTTTTTCGGCATTCGTCGAAACGGCGACGAAATGCCTGGCGACTGCCTTGGCATCACCGCCAAGGCCGCGAAGCGACCAATCGCGCGCGCTTTGTGCATTGGTCATCGTCTCCAGCGTAGTGAAGGTCTTCGAGGAGATGATGAACAGCGTTTCCGCCGCATCTAGATCGCGCGTCGCCTCGACAAAATCGGTGCCGTCGACATTGGACACGAACCGGAACGTCATGGCGCGGTCGCTGTAGTACTTGAGCGCTTCGTACGCCATCACCGGGCCGAGGTCGGAGCCGCCGATGCCGATATTGATGACGTTGCGGATGCGCTTTCCGGTGTGTCCCTTCCATTGGCCGCCGCGTATGCGATTGGCGAACTCGGCCATCTTATCGAGCACGTCATGAACCTCCGGCACGACGTTCTTGCCGTCGACGACGATAGACGCGCCTCTCGGCACACGCAGCGCCACGTGCAGGACCGCGCGATTTTCCGTGACGTTGATTTTCTCGCCTCGGAACATCGCGTCGATTCGTTCGCGCAGCCCGGACTGCTCGGCGAGCTCGACGAGCAAGCTCAACGTCTCGTCGTCAACGCGATTTTTCGAATAATCCAGGAAGACTCCGGCGGCTTCCACCGTCATCCGCTCGCCGCGCGTCGGATCATCCGCGAACAGGTTGCGCAGGTGCCGGCCCCGTATTGTCTCATAGTGATCTGCGAGAGCGCGCCATACGGCGTGCCTGCTCGTCGATCGCGTGCGAGGTATCTCCGATCGTTTAGCCATTTGCGGCACCCTCAAGTCCGTAGTTTCGAACGAGTCGCGATGTGCGGGAGAGCGCGCTCTTCCCCCCACAGGCGGAATCCGCCGCGGAAGGCGTTGGCATTGTCGCCTGCGCGAGAATGCGGCGGCAGCGCATGGAGCTTCTTGACGTTGCCGCCCCCAATCACGGTTTCGTCGGGCTCGAGCGCGGCGATGAAGCGCGCCACGACGTCGGCCACGTGATGGCGCCATTTCTTCTTGCCATAGCGCTCCAGTCCGACCCGGCCCACGTAGTCCTCATAGGTACCCTTCTTGTAGGGCAAGTGACCGAGCTCCATGGGCTCCACCATCCCGTTCACAATCATGGTCGATCCAAGTCCCGTTCCGAGGCCTAGAAAGAGCATCTTGCCGCCATTGTAGCTCCCCAAGGCCTGCATCGCGGCGTCGTTGACGACTTTCACAGGGCGACCGAACGCTGCTGCGAAATCGAAGCCAACCCATCCGCGTCCCAGATTGTACGGCTCAGCAATTGGCCGGCCGTGGAGAACCGGGCCCGGATAGCCGATCGACACCACGTCATACGTCCAACCCCGGCCGAGCTTCTTGACTCCGGACACCATTTGCCTGGGGGTCAACGTCGGACCGGATGGAAATGAGCGCTCCTCGTTTTGTCCGGTGGCAAGGATCTTGACCGAGGTCCCGCCCACGTCGACGACTAAGACTTTCCCCGCCGCGGACGTCGTTGCGACGTCAGCTCGATCTTGCCGCCCTCGTCGGCGCTGGGCGGGCCGCGACTCCGCTTTCACCGCGCTAGCTCGCTCGCTTGAGTACGGCTGATTTGGAGCTGATCACGCCCATCAGGTCGTTCCACGAATTGACGAAGGACTTGGCACCTTCGTCCTGAAGCTGCTTGGCCAGCGCATGGA
>DASTZI010000264.1:0-24716 GCA_035764385.1 Vicinamibacterales bacterium | reverse complement strand
CCGTGACGACATAATCGGCCCAACCACGCTGCCGGAGCGATTTGGCTTTGTTAGCGAACGTCTGCATCGCGCGTTCGACCCGATGCCAGTCCTTGTAACGAACGGATAGCACCAGGCGGCTGTCCTCCTCTTCGGAAACTTCCCATCCGTCCTGCTGATCGTGGCTGATGGTGAACTTCTTGGTGTGCACTGACTTACGTAGGAGGCGTGTGTACATATAAAGACGGAAGTTTTACTCCGTCACTGATGTTACAAATGTAAATTCTTGCGGCCGGCGACACTTCGCGTGAATTTCGGTCGGCTGCCCGTTGCCGTCGCCACGCACCCGACACGAGGAGGAATCATGTACCGAGTTCGACAGGAGGATCTGCCCTACCGCGGCAGCTCGCATAATTTCGTGGGCGCCGACCAGGGCGACGTCCATATTTCGGTATTCCTTTTCAATGGGAAGCCCGACAGCGGTCCCGGCCCGCACCGGCATCCGTACGACGAGATCCAGTTCATCCGCGAAGGCCGGGGCCGCTATGTCGTGGATGGGAAGGAATTCGAGGCCGGTGCCGGCGACATCCTCGTCATCAAAGCGGGCGAAATCCACAGCTTCAAGTGCATCGGCGATGTTCCCTTGGTGCAGCTCGATGTCCACCTCAGTCCGAGGTTCATTCAGGAAAACCTGGCCGACACCACATAACGCGTCACAAGTGACGCGATGTCGCGATCACCGCGGCAGGCCGGTGTCGACCGTCAGCTCGCCAACGTGCAGACGCCGCACCTCGAGGTTGTCGACGATGAGCGTGCGCACCCGCCCGCGTCGCATCGCAAATGCGCCGATGGCGAGACGTCCGATGACGATCGCACCAAACGCCGCGCTCCCAAGCGCGACCGCGCCCAAGGCCGCCGCGCCAATAGCAGCAGCGCGAGTTGCGCGCGGTTGAACGTGTCGTATGTCTCTCTGGTCAATCTGCCCGTCGTTCATGGTGCACCTCGTTGGTTGCGGCTCATTTCAGAGTCACACTCCTCTGAATTATCAACTCACCGCACCCCAGACATGCCTGAGCTCGGGTCAGGTGCCCAGGTGTTCCTCAGCGCCGTCACCTATCGCCGAAGAGACCTGAATAGTCGAGCACCGTTTCAGGAAAACGGCGGGCCGCCTCGATCTGCAGGAATGCGATCACAAAGAGAAGTCCGAGCACGAAGTCGGGGACGGCCACGACAAACTGCCCCATGCGCAGACTGTCCTGCGCGTAGAGAATGCTCAACGTGACCACGTACCCGAATTTTTCCAGGATGGCCGGAATCATCATCATGTGCAGCCCCGCGGGATCACGTCCGATGAGCAGAAATCCGATCTGCCAGGCGATCGCGACCCCGACAAAGCCATAAAAGAAATCCGGGTGGGTGATTGCGGGCGGATAGAAACGGCCGACCAGATCGAAACTGAAATAGAGCGGTGTCAGGACAGCGAGACCCCAGATGCCGGCGCACGTGAACACCGTGCGTGCAAACCGCATCGCCCTTTCGTCGGGGTCGCTCGCCACCAACCGCTTCATCGAACCACTACTCTGCATAAGACGCCTCCTCACACCTCCACTAATCGTGAGAGGCCGCCAAATATTCCGTCGTTTTTTTCGGACCGGATTAGAGCTGCACCACGAGGCCGCGCGGTCCGACATATTCTGATTCGGGACGAATCAGATGATCCTGGGCGTGCTGCTCCATGACGTGGGCACACCATCCGGGGCAGCGCCCGCACGCAAACACCGCCGAAAAGACGGCCGGCTTCAATCCGATCGACTGCAGCACCAGTGCCGTGTAGAACTCGACATTCGTCTTCAGGTTACGACCGGGCTTCACGTCGTCGAGCACTCGCAGAATCGTCTTCTCGACATCGCGCGCCAGTTCGAACAGCCGTCGATCCTGCAGCTGCGCGCCGGACATCTCGGCGGCGACCCTGGCCAGCACCACCGCACGAGGATCGCGGACCTTGTAGACGCGATGCCCGAACCCCATAATCCGCCGACCGGCGGCAAGTTCCCCGCGAACCCACCGCTCCGCGTTTTCGCGCGTGCCGATGTCGAGCAGCATGTCGAGGACGGGACCGGGCGCTCCGCCGTGAAGCGGCCCCTTGAGTGCGCCAATGGCTCCGGTCACGGCGCTCACCATATCCGAACGCGTGCTGGCAATGACGCGCGCCGTGAACGTCGACGCGTTCAGGCCGTGGTCGATCACGGTCACCCAATACGCCTCGAGCGCTCGAGCGGCGACCGGGTCAGGTTCGGCGCCAGTCGTCATGTACAGAAAGTTTGCCGCCAGCGGAAGATCGACGCGCGGCGCGATCGGCTCGTGGCCCGCGACGACCCGGACCCACGCCGCGACGACGGTCGGGAAGCGGGCCACCAGCATCTTCGCGTTCGCCACGTCGGCGTCGTGATTGATGGCATTGGCGTCGGCCACTTCGAGCGAGAACGTCGAGCACGCCATCCGCAGGACGTCCATGGCTGGCACTCCCCGCTTCGCCGCCTCGACGACAAGCGCCATCGTCATCTGCGGAATGGGTCGAAGAGCAGCGATCTCGCGATCCAGCGCGTCGGCTTCTGACCGATCGGGCAGGCGGCCGTTCCATAGGAGATATGCCGCCTCCTCGAAGGTCACGGTGCCCGCCAGTTCTTCGACGGGATAGCCCCTGATGATCAGAACTCCTCGCTGCCCATCGACCAGACCGAGCTGCGTGCGAACGGCGACTACTCCGTCAAGACCGCGAACTGGCGAACTCATACCAGCCTCCTCACCCATCCATTACTCATAATTGGGAGGAAGGCTCGTTTATTCCAACGATTACTTGCGGACGTATTTCCTCAGCGCCATGCCGCCGGTCAACGACCCGTAAACGTTGCCGGCAGCGTCGGCGGCCACGTTCTCCTGTGACGGTTCGGCAGCCGTTTCGGGAATGAACGTGGTCACCTTGCCGTCCTTCAGGCTCCCGAGGCGAATCCCTGGCATGAAGCCGGGATTGGTCTGCGGATTCGATTGGTGATCAGCGACGTACAGCGTGTCGTTGCGATCGATGAACACCCCGCTCGGTCTTCCGAACTGCCGCCACTCCTCGAGGAACTTGCCGTCCTGATCGAAAATCTGAATGCGGTTATTGCCACGATCGCCGACGAAGAGGCGCCCGCGCGAGTCCATCGCGAGGGCGTGCGGTCCCTGTGCGTCGAAATCGCCCGGCGCGCTCCCCTTCTTTCCCCACGTCTTGATGAATTTTCCGTCCTTCGAAAACTTCACGATGCGCGCGTTCGACATGCCGCCATGGCCGTCCCCGACGAAGATATCGCCGTTCGGCGCCACGAGGACTGCGGACGGCATGTTGAAGGTGTCTGGACCGTCGCCCGCAACGCCAGCTTTGCCGAGCGTCATCAGGAGCTTCCCGTCCGGACTGAACTTGAAGACCTGATGGCCTTTCCCATTCCTGCGCGGATCCTTGCCGTCCGGCCCTTCACCGTCGGTGACCCACACATTGCCGTCGCGATCGACGTGAATGCCGTGCGGCCGCACGAACATTCCCGCGCCGAAGCTTGTGACGAGCTTTCCTGACGCGTCGAACTTCTGGATCGGCGCGACATCGGAACCTACGCAGTACTGATCCCCGCAGCGATCGAACGTCCAGATGCTCTTCCCGTCGCGATCGACGGTGATGCCGGCGGTTGAGCCGATCTTTCTACCCGCGGGAAGCTTGAAGAAGCCTTCGATGAGCTGATAGGACGGTCCTTCAGATGAGGCATCCTGGGCGATCGCGAGAACCACGACGGCGACAATCGCGAGCTGTTTCTTCATCATCATCTCCCGCTCGTTGAAGGCTGCGCAGTTCAGTTGTCAGGCAGCAACGTGAAGCGCATCGTATCCCCTTTTCCTGTGCGGCGTATACGGTGGGTTCCACCAAGTACCGTGATGCGCAGAACATCTTTCGCGGAGTAGACGTGGCCGTCCATCGGCAGGCAAATTGCCCATTCTCAGGGTGTGCAGCGCTTCCTTGTGCTATGGCTCCTCGCAGGACTCGGTAGCGCTCTTCCTTCAGTCGATTCTCACTGGACCGTGACAAAGGAAGAGCGTGTCGCGCTCATCCGTCGCGCACAGGTTTGGAAGCCGACTGATGTTCCGCACATGGACCTTCGCAGCGGGCCCCACGGCGTCGACGCGTTTCAACCGAATCAGTTGGTCACGTGCGACTACACGCCAAGGGAGCTCGAGGGCTCATCGAGGAAGTTCTATTGCGCCCTGCCTGACGGCGACGTCGTCAAGGTGAGATATGGCGTGGATAACCACGAGGTTCAAGGGTCAGTGCTCGCAACGCGTCTGCTCTGGGCGCTTGGTTTCGTCGCGAACCGCGTCTACCCGGTGCGGATCAGCTGTCAAGGATGCGCATCGGATCCATGGAAGGACCGGACGCCTCACAACGGCACGCACGAATTCGAGCCCGCCGTCATCGAGCGCAAGCCGCACGGCCAGGAAGTGTGGGAAGGCGACCGGCAAGCCGATTGGGGATTTTCGGAGCTGTATGGCGTCGACGCGAATATCGGAGGTGCTCCTCCGGAACAGCTCGACGCACTGAGACTGCTCGCCGTGTTCATGCAACATACCGACACCAAATCGAAACAACAGCGGCTCGTATGCGCGTCGTCTGAAGATGCGCCCGCCGGCTCGTGCGATCACCCGTTTTTGTTTCTGCACGATGTCGGACTGACGTTCGGGCGTGCCAACGCGTTCAACCGTGCAGGTACCGCAAGCGTCAACCTGGAAGACTGGGCAAAGACGCCGATCTGGAAGGATCGTGCCGCCTGCATCGGCCACTTGAGCAAATCGAACACCGGGACACTGGGCAACCCACAGATCAGCGAGGCAGGCCGCAGATTTCTCGCGGATCTCCTCCTCCAGCTGACGGATCGACAGCTGCGCGATCTATTCGAAGTGGCGCAGGTCGCTCAGTGGCGCGGGGGCGGAAGTGTCGATGACTGGATTGCGACGTTCAATCAGAAACGCAACGAGATTGTCACCAACCATTGCCCTAGCTGATTACCGCTGACGAAGCGCAGCAGCCCGAACTGAGCCCTACTTAGCGAGGTGGTGCCCATCGACAGCTGTCAGCGAACTGCCATCGGCCGTCTCTGTTTGTCCAGTAGCGGAGACTTGCTTTCGGACTGATTTGGTATGGCTCGACGACAACAACGCTGTAACAGGGGGGCAGCGCTTCAGGCAACGCAGACAAGACAACCGACGCCGGACGAGCGCCGCGCCATCGTTCGAGGGTTTCGGGTGAGATAACCCTCTGCCATGCACCCGTGTTTATGACGATGGGCTGCCACTTGGAGAGACCCGACATTGGTTCGAAGGGACTTTGCGCCTCATGTGTGTGGCCAAAAATAAACAGTTGAAACTTTTGAGCATTCGGCTGCACCTGCTTTAGTTCCTCGGATCGTGCTTGAAGGTGCTCGCGAAGAATCGCGTCGCGTGACCGCTGCAGAGACTGCGACATGGCGCCAAGAGTCTTGACCGGGCAAGAACTGGGTGGGCTCACGAGCTGGACGCGCAGTTGCGCCTCGTTCAGCGCCGCCCGGGCATCGCATATTGCGCGAATGTCATCGTCAGTAAGATCCCTCATTGAGAGTCCGAGCTGCCCACCTCTTAATGCTTGCTCTGCGGCGGAACGAAGCGGGTCGTTCGGGGGCAGCGATTCTACAAAGAACTGATCGCCCTGCCGCCGTATGGCGTCGAAATTCCATTCCGGGGGAGCCGCATTATCGGGCGCCCCGAGAACACCGTTGAACTGCGCCCATGAGAGTTTGGTCAGGAAGAAACTGACGAAGCGGCCAATGTCTGCCGCGGTCTCCACCACGCCCTCGGCCTTCACGGCATAGTGAACACCGACGCCTTCCGAGAGGATGTTATCGATGATCGGATACTTCGATTCAAAACGATTGTAGTACTGCTGCACGAATTGTTCGCCCCACGGCCGACGCAGATGCGGCGGGTTGCCGAGGAACGGGCGTGGCCACCCATCGAAGCGGTTCACTTCCTTTCCGATTTCGTGACCGTGTTCAGCGTAGATAGCACCATCCGGTGAAATCCACGCGCCAGATCGGCTCACCTCAACCGCCGATCCTGCGCCAATCGTATTCACGACAATGTCGGCGACGCCGTCGAATAGCAACGCCGCATCGTGATTCCCAGGCACTAACACAACGCGGTTGGTACCATTCTTCGCGAACGCACCGAGTGCAGCCAACTCATCGCGATGGTTGGCGACCACTCTCCTCATCCGACCGATTGCATCAGCCTCGGTACAACCAAAGTCTTTCTCCGCGTAAATGCAGTCATCGGCCGTTGATTGCCACAGTTCGAACGCATCGCCCACCAGGATCAAATCGGTTGCACCTCGACCGACGCGATCGATCTCCGCAAGAAATGCGGCAAACTCGTCGGACCATCTGAAATCCTCAAAGTTATTCCAGAGGCCGTCGGATTGGCGCCCAACGCCCATGTGCAGGTCGCTGATAAACACCCGCAATCGTGGCGAACCACTCTGGGAGAACGCTCCGTCACCGCGAATCACCTGGACGGCGATGAACAGTACGAATGCAATGCGGCGGATTCTGAAGGTGCTCATGGCTGTTTGTGTGGCGACGTGAGCCTGAGGCTTCCATTGCCTAACATCAGCCACGTCAATGCGCGGGCGCGATGCTCTTTCTCATCGCGGACACACCGTACCGCGTCTGAAAACGCAAGAGACAGGTTGAACGTCGCGTCATCGCGGTTGCGGTCCAGCGTTTCGGCCATGCAAGCTAGAAAATCGCCGGCGATCTCCGAGTCCACCGGTGTTGCCGTGGCAATCACGGCACTGAAGCCTGCGTTGTTCAGGTTTTGAATTAGCCTCCCAGCTGCGGCGCCTGTACCGCACCCATCGAGAATGGCTATCGCGGGGCGCATAAACCTGCGCGCGATCTCATCCGCGGTGAGTTGATCTTTAGTAGAAAAGTAGAGCCGATCATCAGCGTGATGGCTCAAGACCACTAGCGCTGTGCCGGCTTGCTCGGTCTCTCGCGCGCCAATCCAGGTCGACACGGCTGTCATGTCAGAAAAGGTCTGAGTTGCCTGCTCCTGCCACTTGTTGATTGATTCTTCTGCCTGGCTACGGGCCCGTCCGAGTTCGTCGGTGCCCGCCGGTGGCATAGCGAGGTACCACTTGGCAATTGGCTGGTTGTCCGGTTCGTAGTTCTGGACGGGAAGCGGCATCTCGACTCTGAATTGGTTGCCGACAAAGTCGACCATGCCCCCTTGCAGTTCCACGGCGGCCATCCCGAACGGGATGAGAACCATCTGGGAGTCTTTGCCAACCATCCGCACAAAGATCGACCGACGGTTTCCATTTGAGCTTTCCGGGCGTGTCGCCTGAACAAACGCGTCAAATGCGGCCTGCGCATTCGCGCCCTCGGCAGTGTTCGACGCAAAAAGCACGTTAGAGAGTGCTCGTCCAATCCTGAGCCGCTGTTGGTCACTCGCCGCTCGTTCGAAATCGGCGAGAGTCGTTTTCACAAGACGATCATGCAGTCCGGCAAAACTATGCTCGCTTAACGTCCAGGTCACAAAGTTGGCGCAATCAACACAGTCGTTGCGATGGAACACTCCTTTGATCGCCTGGCCATCGAGATCGACGAAGTGGAGCGATGCGTCGGGTGTCGGTGGGCCCTCCTGTGCGATTCGAAAGGAGTCCACTCCATTAAGGGTTGTTGCGGTCGCCGAAGTGCCCTTACAGACGGACGTCGTGGCTTCGGTCGCGATGCAGACGGGCATGGAGAGCTCGTCCACAGGAACAAGGCGATCATTGCCGGCCCAAATCGAAAGTCCCAACGATGCCGGACCGAGGGAACCTGCGCGGGTTCTTATTCCATAACTCACACGTCCTAACAAGAAGTCTGGGTCCCTGGTGGTCCGCAATATGTCGAGGGCATTAACCGAAGGAGTATTGGCTGCCTGAAGCTGCTTACGGAGTTTGTCGAGATCGATAGTCAGCTCTTTGACGAATTGCGCCGGCTGGTCGAACAGATCGCTGACCAGAAGGACCGTTTTTACGGTGACTGTTCGCTCGGTCGTTTTCAATGCCCATTCGGTGATTATCTTGTTAAGTTCGTCGCTTCCAGCTCGCGAAGCCACGCCGTTTTCATAACGCACCGTCGCCAGATCGAGGACGAGCAAATAATCCGTCGCTGGTTTCAAGTAGGGCGCCGGTACGAACTGCGGTCCAACTGTTCCTTCCTCCTGCCAGACGTTCCAGTAGACTGGCTGCCGTCGTGATACTGACCCCTCCCCTGCCGGTCCACGACCAGCGGTGGCGCCGGGTGGCGCGGACGTAGTCGGAGGTGAAGGTGGACGTGCACGTGGAGGAGGCGCAGCGCCGCGAGGAGGAGAGTCTTGAGGCGGAGCTGCACGGGGCGGCGACGGCGCGCCCACCGGAAGCGTCAATACCATTGTGCGGTTCTCGCCGCTTCGGACGGTAACGTCGGTACTTCGTACGGCAAAACCCGTCAATTCGGCGGTCAGACGGTACGTCCCTGCGGATATCCCGCTTGGAAACGCGACCCTGCCGTTTGCATCTGTGACGAAGACAAAGCTTCTTCCGTCAGGGGTAGAGACCCTGAGGGTCACTCCAGGCAATGCTCCACCGGCCTCGTCAACCACCCGAACGCTAAGTTGGGCAGTCTCCTGCGCCTGGAGAAACAAGCCAATTGCGAGAATGCCCGAGACACACAGGAAGGCCGCGACGACAGGTGACAATCGAAAATGTTGCATTTCCATTCTCACAGCTACGAAGCGATCGTTGACGTGCGATGGAAGAAAACGCCCAGAAGAATTCGGCCCTACGCGGTTGACGAGGGGCGTTCCTATGGATAAACGCACCGCCAACGATCTCCTAACACCGTTGCGAAAGAAGCCTTCAGAATTTCACCGCGAACCACGATTGGGCGCGGAATCGCGCTCGATCGATTCGCGGCTGGAATTGGTCAGCGTCGCATGCACGTGACGCGGTGCGCGACGAGCGGACGCCGCGTTCGATGGTGGGTTAGGTCAGGAATGCGCGTCGTCCAGCGTCTGATAGGACCGAGCCATTCAGCTGGCGCTCGTCAGAACCGTGCCATCCGCGAGCTTCCCGGTCATGAACATGCCGCCGGCTTTCCCGTCACGCAGATATGCGGATTGGTCCAGTCGACCGGCGCGGCGGCATGAGCGGCGGTGCAACGGCACGGCCTCCTCCACCACGGCGGACGGTCGGCGATTCCCAGACGCCTGTCAGGTCTGGTCGCTTTACGAGCGCCGCCCAATCGGCGGCGGTCAGCGGCGGAGCTCGTCAGACGCCTGCTAAAAGGCGGACACTAGTTGGACGCGCGCGGCTATGCGGTTGAACGCGTCGGCAACGTTGTCACGGGACACCTCGCCGCGAATCGACATGCGCCCTCCGCTCGGCACCCGGATGCCCACGTGCGCGTCGGACGACCGTGCCGGGGGGGCGGCGGAATAGCGCACATCTTCCTTGACGCGCTGTCGCCCGATGCCGAACCCGGCGTCAAACAAGGCCGCACGCACCGGCAGTGTCAGGTCCAGTCGGGCCATGTGGTTCGTAAACAGACGCGGAGAAAAGTACGCGGTGGTCAGCGCGGCATCTGGTTGGTCGAACGATACAGGGAACCGGTCAGCCGCATGTTGGAATGAAATGCCCGTGAGGGCGTAACCTGCGCGGAGCGTGCTGCCGCCGATGCGAAAGCTTTTACCGGCGCCCGCAAACAACTCTTCTCGCTGGTTGTTCGCAAGATGCTGCCCCCGGATCGAGCCCAGGGTTCCCTGCGCCCATCCATCCCATCCATGACGCTGAGCGGACACACCAACGAGCGCCTGCGTCACGAAACAGGGACCGAAGGCGGAGCCGCCAATGGTTTCACCAGCAACGCAGATGCGCGACGACGAGATCTGATCACGAGCGGCGCCGACGCGAACGGACAGACGATCCGTCAGCGCGACTTGAAATTCCGTACGACCCATGACCTGCGGTTGGCCACCATCCGTGTCGTGAATCGTTGCGCCGACGGACATGCGAAGCCGGTTTCCGAGAGGTGTGTCGAGACCCGCGCCAACGAGACTGCGACGGGTCACTCCGTTGCCGTTCCGGTAGGTCTCGCGAGCGCCGGTCATCGACAGCTCCACATCACTGCCCTCGGGGTGAAAGGCGACGCGGAAGGGCACAGATACGCCTTCAAGTTCCGTTAACGCGCTACCTGACGCTGTGCTGTGCTGGGTGCCGATTTCGACCGTTGGCCGAAGACCATTGCGGATGGACCGCGAAGCCTCGAGCGCCGTCGCGTTGGTCGGATCCAGCGCCAGCAATCGGTCGTATTCGGCGAGCGCCTGCGCCGGACGCCCGATTCTCGAGTAGGCCTCGGCACGCACACGAAATGCGTCCGGTGTTTCGACGCTGGCCGCGCCTCGTTGGGCCAGCGTTCCCAATGACGCGAGCGGACGGCCTTCCCATCCATCTGTTTCAGCGATGCCGACTCGCGCGGTCTCCACCGACGGATCACGCGCGAGGATGCGGTGGTACCAGCGTCGCGACTCGGCAATCCTACCGCTCCAGGACAATGTGCGCGCCAAACCAACAGCGGCCTCGACGGACTCCGGTTCGTCTCCGAGCGCCTTCAGGTAGAGCGATCGCGCCTCGTCTCTCGTCCCTGCATTCCACGACAGGATTTCAGCGAGCTTCAACCTCGCGGATACGCGTGCCGGCTGCTCCTCGAGGATCCGTCGCAGCAGACCGACACCCTCGTCTCTCGTGGCGAGGTCCCATGCGAGCACCTCTGCAAGCGTTTCGGTCGCCGCCATATCGCCGGGGCGAAATTCAACGACGCCACGGAGCACCGCAATTCCTTCCGTCCGCGTACGACGATCCCACGTGAGCACTCGCCCGAGTTCGAACCGTGCGTCCGGCGAAGCGGTTTGCGCCAGTTGACGCAGCGCGGCGATACCCGCGGGCCGCGTGTCCGTCCGCCACGTGAGCCGTCGTGCGTCCTCGAGTGACGGCAGACGTGTATCGGCTGGACCGCTGTTCTGGCCGGTGACAGCGCGCGGGACGCACACGCAGCAGGCAATGAGCAGCACAACGCCGCGGAACATTGGGTATTTCATGCGGCCACCTCTCTCGCCGCGTCGCCTGCCGTCTGCGGGTACACGTGTTTGAGGATGTCAGCTTCCTGTTGCCGGTTCAGGGCTTGGAACGCGAGACCGAGGTGCACTTCCGCCCCCTCCGTGATCACGCTCGTGACGCGCGCGACAAGCGTCGACCGCTCAGAGTCGTTCCACCTGACGAGCCCGTGCACCTGATCGTCCGCGTACCATCTCCTTCGGTGGGAGGCAACGCGAACCTGCATGCCCAAGTGACTCATGTCGACGATGCGGCCTGTGAGTTCAGGTCCATGCTGCGAACGGATGACGACCGCGAAGTCACACGGAAAGCGCGGCGCCAGCCGACGGAGGGCACGGCGTCGCGAGTACATTTCGCGAAGCGACCCGATGATGCGACGGAGGTGTTCGGACGAAGTCAGCGTGCGCTCGTGATCGACATTCCACGAGTCCGGCGCGGAAAACATCAACTCGATCACACCCCGATGCTGCTCCTCCGTGCGGTCCAGAAACTCGAGGGCAACCACAACCCTGCCGTTTCGATATTCGCTGCGAATCAACCGGCTTCGGAGCGCAACCGTGCGCCCCTCCTTCGACGTGATGGTCATATCGACCGTGTCCGGCAGCGGCGCCGGCGTTTCCAACACAAGCGATGCGCCCGTCTCCGACAGATCCCGCAGCGTGCCCTCGGCCTCGCCGCCGCTCCATCGCAGGAGGCACCGATGCTGCCGCGCAACACGCGGAGCATAGCGGTCCTGTGGCACGACACGCAGGAGGAGGAGACCGAACGAGACGATCACCAAGTTGTAGGCCGCCCAGAACACGTTGATGCTGAAGCTGTTGAGATCTCCCGACCCCGCGGCGATCGCGAAGAAGCCGCGCACGACGCCAGCGACCAGCACCACGGAAAGGACGACGAGCGGCCAGCCGAGCGCCAGCCTCTTGGGAGACGCATTGCGCGTGGCATCCTGCCCCTTCGGCGTCACCGCGAAACGCACGCGCCGCGCGCTGAATGGAAACATCAACGCGGTGATGGCGATCTGCACGGCGATTGACGATTCGTAGACGTCCGACCAGAAAATCCGCCTCAACCCACGGTTGACGACCTGAAACGCTGCCACCGACGCATACAGATGCGGCAGATAGAACACCAGCAGGTCGCTCATGTGGTGAACGAGCAATGGACGAATGCCAAGCAGAAGGAAGAACAGTGGCGATACCAGATAGATGACGCGGGGGATGCCGTGAAGCCAGTACCACATCGTCGCGAAGTAGTGGATCCGCTGCGTGACGGTCAGCCCGGGGAGCGTCAATCCGCCTTGTCGGAGCATCACCTGCAACGTACCGCGTGACCAGCGGCGGCGTTGCGTCAGGTAGCCTTCGAACGACTCCGGCGCGAGACCGGCGGACAGGTCCTTGTTCACGTACACGGATTGCCACCCTTTGCTGTGCAGCAGCATCGAGGTGTGCAAATCTTCGGTCTCCGTGCTCGTCGGCAACGCACCGATGCTCTCGAGCGCGGTGCGGCGGAACACGGCACCCGAGCCGCAATAGAAGCTGGCATTGTCGACGTCGCGACCGGGCTGGACGATGTGATTGAACATGTCCTGCTCGTTGGCCACGTAGTCGGCGCTTTTCAGACGGTCCTGAAACAGATCGGGATTGAAGAAGTGATGGGCCGTTTGAACCTGAGCCACTTCGTCGTCGCGAAAATACCCGAGCGTCTCGTTCAGGAAGCTGCTGACCGGTACGTGGTCGGCGTCGAACGTGACGACAAACTCGCCCGAGGTTTGGCGGAACGCGTTGTTGATGTTCCCGGCCTTCGCGCCCTGGTTGTTGTCTCTCGTGATGTAGTCGACACCCAGCGCGGTGCATAGCTCCGCCACGTGCGTGCGGCGGCCATCGTCCAGTAGATAGACGCGCTTGTTCCAGTATTCGATGGCCTGACAACCGACAAGCGTCCTCCGGATGATGTCGACATCCTCGTTGTAGGAGGTGACATAGACATCGACGCTGGGGCAGAACTCGGGTCCAGGCGGCGGCGCGGCCACCCTCGGCGTCGTCCGCATCGCGACGACGTAATGGTGCAGCACCACGAGGAAGCCGTAGCACTCCGCGCCGAACATCACGACGCTGACGGCCGTCGACCAGCCGCCACTCCAATTGAGCGTTTCGGTATAGCGCCACCACAGATACCGACTGGTTGCGACAACGTTGACAACAACCATTGCCGACCGCCATCGCGGATGACGCGGAACCCATCGAGTCAGCGCCAACACTGACGCGACAACGAAAACAGGCAGAAGCAGGTTAAGCATGCGCGGTGTATTCCGCTGAGCGTGGGCGGGTGGTGGCTGGCAGCGACGACGCTGCAGCGCTTCGTGTGGCAGTCGGACGAGTCTTCTCGACGTGGATCATGGCCGCTGCTGTCCGCAACCGCAGCGCCAACATCGCGAGAGACGTCGTTAGCCGCGTTAGTGTCGTTATCTATGGGAGTTACAGGAACGAAATGAACGTGTGCCGGGAGCGCACGTTGTGCTACAGGCGAACATCGTCCGCATGCGTTGAACCGAGATCGGAGCGATTTGTCTGATGTGCGCTAAGAAATCAGCCGTTTCTTGAGCACGGCGTGATCTTGAACATCACGTCGATCAATGAGACATGTGCAGTTTGTACTAACGCTGCGACTATCGTCGGAAGAACCGCGCAACTGGCGACATCAGACGATCTGATATTCGGGCGTGCTCATGATGAGATGCACCGTCATGCGCAACCCATCTTCCATGTAGCTCCTGGCCCGCTCGAGGCTGTCGGTCCCGAGTTCGCCGGTGAGGAACGAAACGAACGCGTCGCGTGTCGGCTTGGCGGCTGGCACACGGAGGAGTCGCCACAGGAGATAGTCGACGGCTTCCGCGGTCGTGGTCGAACCGCTGGCCATCATCATCCGCGTGAGATCGAACCGGGCCGCATGACGCGGTGTTGGAATGAGCTTGCGGGCCGCCTGCTCCCAGCCGATGTAGCCGGAGATGCGGGTGTTGAACTGCTCATCCCGCTCGAGCGCAGCGCGGTCGAATGCGCTCATGTTCGCGGGATTGTTGACCGCCGTGGCCGCCCCAATGTCGTAGCCGTCACGCAGGCGCTGCCCGAGCAGATCGTCGCTGCCCGCGTCGAAGTTCCAGTCTTCGAAGCCGGTCATATCGGGGACGAGCACCTCGCGCGCGACGTTGCCGCGTGCGATCAGCAGCCCCGGCGTGATCCACGCCTTGCCGCCGGCCCATCCCGCGACCGACGGCGGATTGAGCAGATGCTGACCCATCGAGATGGTGGACTGATTGAAGTCGGGCACACCAGGAAGCTCGTCGACCTCCAGCTGTTTCATCATCGCGACCATGTGCTCGACAGGACCCTTGATGTGACCACCGTAGCTGGCCTGACTGTAGAAGTCGCGCGATGACAGGATCACCGCGAGCAGCGGCTTGACCTCGTAATCGTGGCTGCGCAACACCGCGCCGAGTTTTGTTCGCAGGTCGGACGACAATTCGTCCCGAACAAGGAAGCGATAGATCTTGCCGGCTAGGTACTCCGCCGTCACCGGCTGCTCGAACATGATCTTCACGGCCTCCACACCATCGAACTGTCCGGTGCGGCCGAGAAGTGTCTTCACACCATCGTCATGTTTGGCGGGATCGACCTTGAAGGTCAGGTCGTCGAAGTACCACCCGGTGAACGCGCGGGCTGCTTCGCGCACGTCCTTCTCTGAATAATTGCCCACGCCCATCGTGAAGAGCTCCATCACTTCACGGGCGAAGTTCTCGTTCGGCGCGCCCTTCACGTTGTACTGCGCGTCGAGGAAATACAGCATCGCCGGGTTCCTGGCGATCTGAACCGTCAGCTCGCGGATGTTGCCGGTTCCGTACCGCTCGAAGAGATCGATCTGCTGCATCATCTTGCGGTAGTCGCGCACTTTGTTCTCGTGGGTGGCGAAGTGGCCGTGCCACATCAACGCCATCTTCTGCTCCACCGGGTGCGAGGTCTGAAGCATCCGGTTCGCCCACCAGTACCCCAGTCGCCGCGTTTCGAGCATCGTCGCCCGCAGCCAGTAGAAGAAGCGATCGGAAATCGGTTGCAGTGGACGATTGCCCGACGGCTTGACGTCGATCCCCATCGAGACGCCGTTCTTACCGGCGCGATCAGTCGCCTCGGGACGGCTTTCAGGAAATGCGTTCAGCGTCGGATCCCAAAGACCCGACTCGACAAAGGGCTGCATTCTGGGATTGGGGATGCTCTCATAGTGCACGAGCGTGCGTACAGCGCGATCGAGTCCGGAATCGGCAAGCTTCTGGATGGTTGCCGGTGATCCGCCGAATCCCGCATGACTCAGGAGGTGCGCGGCGCGATCGTAGTTCCAATCGGCCGTGCGGATCGGCGTGAGGTCGTCCTTCCAGGACGCCGGACCGGGAGACCAATTCATGCGAGTGGCCATCGTGTTCTCCCCTCGCCTTACCCTCGGAAGATATCGAGCGTGGTGAATCTCTGTCCGAGGACCTTTGCGGCGTCGGCACCGAGCCACCGTTCAATCAGCGTCGCGTACACGTCACGAAAATCGGTGGTGCTCTCAAGGTTGTCGCCGAGTACCAGGTCCGAGAGGTTCGGCGGCTTGCCGTACAGGCCCCCGTTGACGGCGTTGCCGATCACGAAGTTCAACTGCGCCGTGCCGTGATCGGTCCCGAGGCTGGTGTTCTCCGGTACTCGGCGACCAAACTCGCTGTGGACGTACATGACGACGTCGTCTGCGCGGCCGATCCGTTCCATTTCCCGGAAGAAGCCGTCGATCGCATCGGAGCAGTATTCAAGTTGCCGATCGTGCGGCGCCGCCTGGTTCACGTGCGTGTCGAAGAGACTGTTGCGCAGCGGTACGTAATACAGCTTCGTGGGAAAGTCCGCTTCGATGAGCGCCGCCACCTTGTCGAGATCCAGCAGGCGCAGATCCGGGTCGTCTTTGCCCTTATAGCGGCCCCACGCGGCGCGGACGACTTCCGAGGCCTGCGCCGCGCTCCGGCTCACTTCCAACACGTACTTGTGGGTATCTCCAACGGGTGACGACTGCGCGTTGAGCGCGTCAATGACCGCTTTTTCCTGCGCGAACAGCCCCCGCTGGAATTTCATCGGATCGATGAACACGAGCGGCACGTGCTTCTCGGCCTTGACCGCGAGCGTCTGGCTCTCGGCGATGTTCACGATCATGTTCGGCTGCGCGCCATCGGCATCGAGTGCCGACGCGGTGCGCCCAATCCAGCCGTACTCGTTGCCGCTGTTGGGTGCCGCCGTGTGCCAGAACGACATCGACGTGAAGTGCGAGAACGATGGCTGGTCGTAACCGACGCCCTGCACGATCGCCAGCTTGCCCTCGTCGTACAGCGTCTTCATGCCGCGCATCGACTTGTGCCAGCCGAAGTGCGCGTCGATCTTCAGCAGATCTCGTTCCTTGATGCCGATGGTCGGGCGATGCTTGTAGTAGGTCGCATCGCCGTACGGCACGATGGTGTTCAGTCCGTCGTTGCCGCCAAACCATTCGAAGACGACGAGGATCCTGCCTGAATCGTGCGCGGCCGCCTGCAGACTTGCCTCACTGAAGACCTGCGGTACCGGACCGAATCCGCCGAACAGACCAAACCCCAGCCCACCTGCGCCGAGCCGAATCATGTCGCGACGCGTGACGCCTGAGGCGTTCACGAGATGTTTGGTCGCCATACCGATTCACTCCATCTATTCAGCTGGCGCTTGTCAGGATGTTGCCGTCCTCGAGCTTCCCGGTCATGAACATGCCGCCGGCTTTGCCGTCGCGGAGCGGCCGGAACGTCACGCTGATCCGCATGCCAGGCAGCAGTGACGTGCGCGTCCAGCCGCGGCGCGAGAGAAAGTTCGGACTCATCCCTTCGAATCCCCACGTCTCTACCTGACCTGACGCGTTCGGCACATCAACCCAGACCCAGATATGCGGATTCGTCCAGTCGACCTGCTTGACGACACCCGTCACTGTCTTTTCGGCATTCAGGTCGAAGACCGGCGCCGCGGCGTGATGGGCCCCAGCGCCGGTGGCCACTGCGCAGATCATTGCGGTCACAGCCAGCGCGCGACGCGTTGCGCGTGCGATCGAACTCATCGCCTTACTCCTTCTTCGCCGGAAGGGCGAGGTTCACACCGGCTTTCCCGTGCGCGTCGAGGAAGTTGCGGTTGTTTTCTTCGCAGATGTACTCCCGAATCGTCCAGTCCCGATGCCGGGCCAGCGTCCTCATCGTCGTCCACGGCTTCGTCAATGCCTCCGGATCGATCACGGTTGTCTCGACGGACATCATGTCCGGTCCCGTGAGACGGAACCGCTCGACGATGCGCATCTTGTCGCTGTGCGGCGTATTCCGCGCAATCGTCGTGAGCGGCGAGAATCCGATCGTCTCGACGACGAGCGTGTCGCGATCCCAACGACCGATCGACGTACCGTTGAACGTCGGATCAGGATCCGCTGGCAGCGGTCGACCATCCGTATAGATATGACGCACCTGCTGGTAGGCTTCGCTGACGATCGTGACTTTCCCCGGCGTCAAGAGGAATTCGTACGGATAGGGGTGCCCCATGATCGCCGGCATCCCCGTTGGTAGACAGTTGGCCGCCTCCGTGTCGTCGGGGTTGCGCGCGTCGAGCTCGTGCTTCTTCGCCGCATAGGTTGGTGTGAGCTGAGGTACGGGCGGCGGTCCGACAGCGGGGCCTCGTCCACCGCGGCCGACCGTCGGCGCTTCCCAGACCCCGGTCAGGTCTGGCAGCTTCGCGAGGGCCGCCCAATCGGCGGCGGCCGGCGGCTTCGACTTCGATTCCTGCGCAGCCACGGCCATCGTCGCCGCCGTGGCCACGAGCAGAACGATGCATGCGGCCGCGTGCTTCATCGCGCTCGGTACGTTTTGGCAAATCCGTTTCGCGAGTTCGTCACCGTGAAGGCGCCGTCGGACGAAACGCCTGCCGTGATCGTGTACGCCTGATCTGCAGCTGCTTCCTCGAGGTTGGCGATCATGTCGGGCATGGTGTTGTGCGCCGCGTCGGCATCGAGCAGTGAACGGTGCAACTGCCAGATGCCCTCGATGCCGGGCAGCTTCGCGAGCCGGAGATAGGAATTCAGCTCGTAGGGGGCGGGCTTCTCACCCTGCTTCGTGACGTACTTGACGTCGACCTTCTGTCCCAAACCCTTGCGCGGTCCGTTGTTCACCACGATGACCTGCGGCTGAATGGCGCCCAGCAGCGCGGGTGCGCCCGAGTTGTCGAGACTGCCATGCCGGTTCATCGTGTACAGATTGATGTGCCCGAGCTTGTTCACCGGGCACGCCAGCTCCAGCTCTCGCGACCAGTCCGCGTCCCCCAGTGTCGCCATCTTGAATGACCCGTAGTTGATCGCCATCCCGACCATCCGGATGTTCTCCGGCGCCGCTGGTTCCTGCCGCACGGCATTGGTGCATAACGGGTTGGTCGTGCCGCCATTGACAGCGTTGGCGATAACCGGTCCCTCGGCGACGAGCACGCGAAAGCGCACGTCACCGAGCCCGATCGTCTCGCCAGGTTTGGCAATGTGTCGGTGCGTTCCGGCAATAACCTTGTAGCCCTCGTACAACGGGCGATCGGACTGCTCGACGCCGTCACCGTGATCGTAGAACGTGCCGATCGGAATCAACTTCGACAGCGCCGGCAGTCCGCCGACGTGATCGCCGTGCCAATGGCTGATGACGACGTTGTCGATCCGCGTCAGCCGCATCGCTTTTGCTGCGGCGGCGATGCGCTTTGCGTCGCGGTCGTCGTTGCCTGGGAAGCCCGTGTCGAACAGCAGCGATTGTCCGTTGGGGGAGACGAAGAGCGTGGAAGCGCCTCCCTCGACATCAATCCAGGCAATCTGCAAACGACCGCCGCCGGTCTGCGCCAAAGGCGAGCAGACGAGTACGAGCACGCCGACGAGTGTCGCAGCGAGTGCACGTGTCATATGCGTGTCTCCTTCGAGCAGGTGAACGTCTTCATCGCGCGAGCGGATCGGGACGAAGCTGGAATTTCACCAGCTTTCCCTTCGTGCCCTTTCCACCCTCGATGTGCCACACGAAATGCGTCCCGTAGTTGGCGTAGAGTGCGCGCCCCTTCCAACCGGCGTTCGGATCATCGATGCGGCCGTCCATGCCGCGTGAGTAGAACCCGAGCGGATACGGCACGCGCATCGTGAGCCATTCGCGCGTCTGCGGATCGAGCACGAGCAGCGCATCCGAATTCGATCCCGTTGCCAACGGCTTGTTCGCCCCAAGTCCGAGGATGTCGTGCTGATCGACCCAGTTGAAATAATGGAAGTCGGCGGGAATGTCGGTCCCTTTCAGCTTTGGGCCGTTCGTCTGATAGAGCGTCCAGCCTTCGCGGCATTCGCTGCCGTCGATCTTCCGGCCGATGGTGCCCTTGCACCTGCGCCGATCGAAACTGGCGAGATGGCTGCTCGCGGCGAGCGCCGTCCAGACAACGCCGTTCGTATCGACGTCGACGCCGCGCGGATCGAATCCGGGCTCGGGAACACGGAACACTTCGGCGTGGCAGCTCTCGGGCGGATTGGCGCCGCGGTCGACGCGCACCAGATAGCCGGGGAAGCGTTCGGACACGCCCCAGATGGAATTGTCGACGGGACTCGGCACGGCCGAGTAGAGGTTGAAGTCGACCTCCGTGTCGAGCGCGGGATCCATTCCGCCACCGCCGCGCGCGCCCGCATTGGTACTGCCGCTGGCGGTATCACCCTGATAGAGGATGGACTCACCGCGACCGGCGACACGATTCCATGGCCGCGTGATCCTGCCGTCGCCGTTGGTATCGACGACCTGACCGCACCAACCGACCGCTTTCCGCTCGTCTTTCGTCTCGTCGAAGATCTTCGTGTCGACCCAGCCAAAGATCGGACCGGTCAGTTCGTTGAAGTAGACGGTCTCATTCGGGTCGTTGTCGAACTGCAAGTGGTGCGTCGAATAGCAGGTATCGATGAGCGTGAACTGCTTCGTCTTTGGATCGTAGAAAGAGACTTGCCGTCCGCTATTGCGCAGCGGGTACCACGCTGCGTACTTGTTGGATGGATCGCTGCACCACGATGCATCCTGATTCGGACGAATCTTCGACGTGATCCACACACGGCCCTTGCTGTCGAGCATCGGGTTGTGGGGATCGGCGGGGTTGTACGGCGGATTCCCCCACAGATGCGTGTCACCCCACCACAGCGACGGCCGATTGGGTTTCGGGAACCGTGAGGGCACCTCCGCGCGGGGCGCGCGCGTCGGAATCTCGATCTCTTCGGTCCGGTTCGTCAGTGGGTCGAGGATGACGAGCGTCCCATGACCGGCCGACACCGCGTAGATGGGTCCGTAGGCATTGACCGTCGGATGCCGTTTGTCGGTCGCGATCTCGTCGTGCATGAACGAGTGATCCGTGCCCCAGTCCCAGAGCGTCAGCACGACGTTGCGCTCGAGCCCGCTCGGTCGCGGAGGCGGCGGCGGGACTTCGCCCTTCGCGATGCGCTCGGTCCAGTCCGCAAACGTCCGCAGTGGCCGCGTCTTCCCCTGATTCGTCAGCACCGAGTACATCGCCGTGCCGCGCACGCCGGTCCCGAGCCGCCACTCCCATGCTTCCTCGTGCGTCTTCAGCTCCGGCTTCGCCTTGAAGATGTGATCGACGCTGCGCGTGAGCTGATTGCCAAGCTGATGGCAGAAGTTGCAGTCGGACTTGAGCGAGTTGATCCAGTGGTTCTGCGTCAGCATCGCGGGGCCGAGGCCGTTGGTGCCGTTCCCGGGGAACTCGCGCGCGGCCGGCGGCTCCATGAGCGATAGCCAATAGTTGCCGGGATACACCTTCGCCGCGTCTTGTGGCGTTCGCGCAGCCGTGGCGCTTAACGTCACAGACGTCGACCCCGGCTTCATCTGAACCTTCGGCGAGTCGACGAGGCCGTAGCCGCGCACCCAGACGCTGTAGGTGGCGTCAGGCAGTTCCGGCAGCATGAAGCGTCCGCGATCGTCGGTGACGACGATCTTCGTGAACGGCGTCGGCAGATCCTTCGTTTCGGCGATCACCCACACACCGGCTTCCGGGCCGCCGCTGCGTACAACACCAGTGATATAGCCCTGCGGCGGTACAGGGCGCTGACCCTGCTGCGCGCTTAGCGATCGCATCGAAGCCGCCCCAACCAATGCGCTCAACGCGGCGCCGAGCATCAGGATCCGGATTCGGCGATTCATCAGTCGCTCCAAGCCCTTCTGCGTGGCGCCTATATTACCGCCGCGTCCAGGCAAAGGACGGAGCTCATTGAAGCCGGAACCAAGCTTGCACCGGACGAGCCGGTTCTGACTGACGGGTCGCGGCATGAGTGAAAACAGCGATTCTCCACCGCCTGATCCACGACCCGGCGCTGAGTCAACCCACAACCCTTCGATAGCGGTCCCGAGGAGGCGTCGCCGGCACTGGTTTGCATGGCTGGCGCTGCTACTCGTCGTCGGTGTTGCTGGTGCCCACTACTGGCGTACAGCCTCTGAACGACGGGCCACAGCACCGAGAACCCCTCCTGCAGTTCCGGTGATGGTGAGCCAGGCCGAGAAGGGTGACATCGGTGTGTATGTCACCGGACTCGGGACGGTCACACCACTGAACACGATCACCGTCACAACGCGCGTGGACGGTCAGTTGATGGCAGTCAGGTACAAGGAAGGCGACACCGTCAAGAAAGGCGCGCCCCTTGTCGAGATCGATCCCCGTCCATTTCAGGTGCAGCTGGAACAGGCAGAAGGACAACTGGCCAAGGATCTGGCGGCGCTGCAGAACGCGCGGATCGACTTGAACCGGTACGAAGACCTGATTACGAAGCACGCCGTCTCACAGCAGATTCTACAGACGCAGCGTGCGACCGTGGCACAAGGCGAGGCAACGGTCAGGACGGATCAGGCAGACATCGACAGCGCGAAGTTGAATCTGCTGTATTGCCACATCACCGCCCCTATTTCCGGCCGGATTGGTCTCAGGCTCGTCGATCCGGGGAACTTCGTCTCCGTGGGCACAAGCACGCCGCTCCTCGTCATCACACAGACGCAGCCGATCAGCGTGATCTTCACGATTCCCGAGCAGCAGGTACCGGCCGTCCGCGCCGCGCTCAGAGCGGGCAAATCACTGCCCGTGGATGCGATGGATCGCAACGGAAAGAAAGTCATTGGCGGCGGCACGCTGACCACGCTCGACAACCAGATCGACCAGACCACCGGCACCTTGAGACTTCGCGCGACGATGCCGAACAAAGATGACGCGCTGTTCCCGAACCAGTTCGTCAATGCGCGAATGCTCCTCGAGCGGAAGAAAGGCGTCACGCTCATCCCGAACGCGGCCGTTCAGCGCAACGGGCAAACGACGTTCGTCTACCTCGTGAACAACGACCGGTCGGTAGAACTCCGGAATGTCGCGCTGGGAACCGTTGACGACCAGCGGTCGGAAGTCACCTCGGGCATCAAGCCACATGAGGTCGTCGTGACGCGAGGCGTCGACCGTCTGCAGGCCGGCAGCACGGTCGTGCCGATCTCGCCGGAAGAAGAAGACACGCGCAGACGCGAGCAGGGCGATCAGGCGCCGGTCGCAACCAGCGGTCGGAAAGGTGCGAGCGCCGGCGCGAAACCATGAATCCGTCTCGGATTTTCATTCTGCGGCCGGTCGCGACATCGCTGTTCATGATCGGCGTTCTGCTGGCGGGCATCGTCGCCTACCGTCAGCTTCCAGTGTCGGCGCTGCCCGAAGTCGACTATCCAACGATTCAAGTCGCGACGACGTACCCGGGCGCCGCCCCCGACGTCATGGCATCTTCGGTCACGGCGCCGCTCGAACGGCAATTCGGCCAGATGCCCGGCCTTCAGCAAATGACGTCGACGAGCTCGACCGGGCTCTCGTTGATCACACTGCAGTTCGACCTCGAGTTGAGTATCGATGTCGCCGAACAGGAAGTGCAGCAGTCGATCAACGGCGCGGGCACATTTCTTCCGGCTGATCTGCCGACACCGCCGATTTACAGCAAGGTGAATCCGGCCGATGCCCCGATCCTGACGCTGGCCCTGACCTCCGAAACGCTGCCGCTCTCGACCATCCAGGATCTCGCTGATACGCGCCTCGCGCCCAAAATCTCGCAACTGCCCGGCGTTGGACTGGTGACCCTGAGCGGTGGTCAGAAACCGGCGGTTCGCATCCGTGCGAACCCAACCGCGCTGGCCTCATACGGCTTGAACCTCGAGGACGTCCGCACGGCCGTCGCGGCCACGAACGTCAACCAGGCCAAAGGCAGCTTCGACGGGCCACGGCAGAACTATCAGATCGGCGCCAACGATCAGCTGCTGTCGAGTGACGAGTATGCGGAACTGGTGGTCGCTTACAGGAACGGCGGGCCGGTCCGCCTGAAGAACGTCGCGACCGTCTACGACTCTGTCGAAGACATCCGTCAGGCGGCCACGATGAACGGGACGCCGGCAGTCATCGTGAACGTCCAGCGTCAACCGGCCGCCAACATCATTACAGTCGTCGATCGCATCAAAACGCTGCTACCGAGGCTGACGCAGTCGCTACCCGCCTCGATCAAGGTCACCGTGTTGACCGACCGCACCAACACTATTCGCGCATCGGTCAGGGACGTCGAGTTCTCCTTACTCCTCACGATTGCGCTCGTCGTCGCGGTGATCTTCATCTTCCTGCGAACGGTGTCGGCCACGATCATTCCAAGCGTGGCTGTCCCGTTATCGATCGTCGGCACCTTCGCTGTGATGTACCTGCTTGGCTACAGCCTCAACAACCTGACGCTGATGGCGCTCACGATCTCCACCGGCTTCGTTGTCGATGATGCGATCGTGATGATTGAGAACATCGCGCGCTACATCGAAGCCGGCGAGTCGCCGCTGCAGGCGGCGCTTCGCGGGTCCGAACAGATCGGCTTCACGATTATTTCTTTGACGGTGTCGCTGATCGCGGTGCTCATCCCGCTGCTCTTCATGGGCGACATCATCGGCCGGTTGTTCCGCGAATTCGCGGTCACCCTTGCTGTCACGATTCTGATATCGGCTGTCGTCTCGCTGACGCTGACACCCATGATGTCGGCGCGGTTGCTCGAGCGCGCATCCAAAGACTCCGGTCGCCTGTATCAATGGTCCGAACGGACCTTCGATCGGATCATTGGCGGCTACGGCCGTACGCTCGACACGGTCCTCGAGCATCACACGCTCATGCTGCTTGGATTCCTCGTCACGCTGGCGCTGACGGCGTTCCTGTTCTTCATCGTGCCGAGAGACTTCGTTCCCGTGCAGGACACGGGCGTGATTCAGGGCGTCTCGGTCGCGTCGCAGAGCATCTCGTTCACGAACATGGTCGACCTGCAGAACGACGCCGTCGCCGTCATCACGCAGGATCCTGCGGTCGAAAGCCTTTCCTCGTTTGTCGGCATC
>DASTZI010000263.1:0-5013 GCA_035764385.1 Vicinamibacterales bacterium | reverse complement strand
AATCGAATTCCGCGAGCACCGACAGCACGGCGTCAAAGAGCGATGCCGCCAAGAGCGACAGCTCCTCTGCCTCGTCTACCTCGAAGGAGTCGAAAGGCTGAACACGTCCTCGAGGTACTTGCGGAAGGGTTCTGCAAGATCCGGCCGCCGCATCGCGAAGTAGACCAGCGCCTTCAAGAAGCCCAGCTTGTTGCCGGTGTCGTGTCGAACACCGTCAATCTCGTATGCATAGATCGGGCGGGCGCGGAGAAGATCGCGAAGTCCGTTGGTCAGTTGAATCTCTCCGGTGCGATCGCTCGCGGTCGCAGTGAGTGAGGGGAAAATATCCGGCGTGAGAATGTAACGCCCGATGATCGCCAGATTCGACGGCGCGTCCTCGCGGCGCGGTTTTTCCACCAGGTCCGCGACACGATAGACACCGCGTCCAAGATTGCCGGCAGACTCATCGACTTTCACCACGCCGTAATTCGAAACCTGATCGGCCGGAACTCGCTCGACGGCCAACACGGGTCCGTCCACACGCGCGAACACGTCGATCATCTGTTTGAGCGCCGGCGGCGTGGCATCGATCACATCGTCGCCAAGGATCACCGCGAACGGTTCGTCGCCAATCAGGTTCTGCGTCACGAGCACGGCGTGGCCGAGGCCAAGCGGCTCCCCCTGGCGGACGTACGCCACGTTGATCAGCTGCGTGATCTTGCGGATCTCTTCGAGCAATGACGTCTTGCCGCGCTGCTCCAGATAGCTTTCCAGTTCGACGGCAACATCGAAATGATCTTCGATCGCGTTCTTGCCGCGACCCGTCACGATGACGATGTCGCTGACGCCGGATTGGACCGCTTCCTCGACGCCATATTGAATGACCGGCTTGTCGACGAGCACGAGCATCTCTTTCGGTTGCGCCTTGGTCGCGGGAAGAAATCGCGTGCCAAGACCTGCAGCGGGAAAGACCGCCTTGCGAATCGCGCCAGCCATGGCGCTGATCGTATCGCAGCCCGCGTTCATGCGTTCACCTCATCATGCACGTGGGCGAGGCACGGCTGTTGTACGATGCACGCGAGCGCGCCCGTGATCGATCCCGCCCTTTTCAGAGACAACCTTGACGCCGTCCGCACCGCACTCGCCAATCGCGGCGTCGACATGACGCGCGAACTCGAGGAGCTTGCCGCGCTCGAGGCGCGCCGCCGCCGGCTCCTCCCAGAGCTGGAAGGGCTGAAACGCGAACAGAACACAGCTGCGGACGAGGTCGCGAAGGCGAAGCGGCAAGGACAGGACACGAGCAAGATTCAGGAGGCGAATCGCCAACGCGCCGCGCAGATCAAGCAGCTGGGCGTTGAGCTCGATCTGCTCGAGCAGCGGCGCAATCAGGGCCTGCTGGTCATCCCGAACATTCCGCATTCGAGTGTTCCGCTTGGGAAGAGCGGAGACGACAACAAAGAGGTTCGTCGCGTCGGCACACCGCGAACGTTCTCGTTTGCGCCGCAGCCCCATTGGGATCTCGGTCCTGCACTCGGCATCATCGATTTCGAACGGGGGACCAAGATCGCCGGTGCGCGTTTTACAGTGCTGATGGGCGCCGGTGCCCGCCTCGCGCGTGCGCTCATCAACTTCATGCTCGATCTCCACACGAAAGAGCACGGATATACCGAGGTCGAACCGCCGTTCATGGCGAACACGGCGACGCTCACCGGAACGGGGAATCTGCCGAAGTTCGAGGCAGATCTGTTCAAGATTGCCGGTGACTGGGATCTCTACCTCGTGCCGACGGCCGAAGTGCCGCTCACCAACATGCATCGGGGTGAGATTCTCGACGGGCGCTCACTCCCGATTCGCTACACCGCGTATACACCGTGTTTCCGCAGCGAAGCGGGATCGTACGGCGCCGACGTGCGTGGGCTGATTCGTCAACATCAGTTCGACAAGGTCGAACTCATGGCGTTTGCACGCCCGGACGATTCATACAACGAATTGGAACGGCTGACGAGCAACGCTGAGGAAGTGTTGAACCGGCTCGAGCTTCCCTACCGGACGATGCTGCTGTGCACGGGCGATATGGGATTTGCATCTGCGAAGACCTACGACCTCGAGGTCTGGTTGCCGAGTCAGCAGACCTACCGCGAGATCTCTTCCTGCAGCAATACCGAGGCGTTTCAGGCGCGGCGCGCCAATATCAAATTCAGACCCGAAGCGGGTGGCCGAACAGAATTCGCACACACGCTCAACGGATCGGGTCTTGCCGTGGGCCGTACGCTGATTGCGATCCTCGAGAATTACCAGCAGCAAGATGGGTCGGTGACAATTCCTGCCGCCCTCCGGCCGTATATGGACGGCCGCGACACGATTACCCGCGGGTAGCACTTCTTACACCGCTTTGAGTTCAAGCGCCGCGCGCGTGCTGCGCGATCGTCGTCCTGCCTTGTCGCGATACATGCGTTCGTCGGCGACTGCCAGCAGCTCTTCGAACGTCCTGCCGTCGTCTGGGAACCGCGCCGGACCGGCGCTGATCGACAGCGCGATTCGTACGCCAGGGCGCGGCTCGAACGGTTGCGTGCTGACCGCACCCTGCATGTCGAGCACGCGCCGGCTTTCATGCTCCGGCGTGTAGTCCCACAGAATGACGACGAACTCGTCGCCGGCGAATCGAGCGCAGATGTCAGTCTGACGGACGGTCTTGCGAAGCCCGTCGCCGACGGCACGGATCGCGCGGTCGCCGGCTTCGTGGCCGAACGTGTCGTTGATCTCCTTCAGCCGATCGAGGTCGAGCACCACGACGCTGAAGCTGGTTTTCGCGCGAAGGGCGTGGGCGACGCCCGCCTCAACCTGGCGATCCAGTGAGCGACGATTCGCCAGGCCCGTCAGCGGGTCGGTATGCGACTCGTGCTGCGTCTGCTCGAAGCGCGTCGAGTTGTAAATCACCGCCGCCGCCTGATCGCTGACGCGCTCGAGTACGCGCCGGTGCTCGTCGGTGAAGCAGTCGTCGACCATGTGATAGATCACGATGCCGCCAATCAGCCGATCGCTGAATCGCAACGGACACGCCAGTACCGACGCCAGATCCTCGCCATGCCCCGCGCGTCCGTCCGCGCACACGGGAATCCGCTGGGAGAGCTCGTTCCACGATTTGGGAGTCGACTTGAATAGCGCCTCGGTTCCGGGACCGTGTGCATATCGACACGTGTACCCATGCTCGTCGTCACCAAGGAACAGCGCGCAGGTGACGAATGGAATGAGCCGGCTCATCTTCTGCTGAATGAGCGCCATCGCCTCCGCGACGCCGAGGCTCGAGCCGAGCGCCTGCGCGATTTCGTACAGCGTCTGTGCCTCGCGATGGGCCCCCGCAATGTCCTGCAACGCCAGTTTGCCGCTCGATGCCGCGGCCTGCTCTGTCACGGGACCGCCGACATGGAGGCGGCTGGTGAGCAACTCGACGAGCGATGGATCGTACGCCGTGCCCGAATGCTCCCAGATGACCGCGAGCGCCGCGGCTTCGTTGCGTTGCGGCCGATACGGCCGGTCGGACTGAAGCGCGCTGAAACAATCGGCGATCGCAAGGACGCGCGCACCGAGCGGAATCTCTGCTCCGCGGAGACCACCTGGGTAGCCGAGGCCGTCCCACCGCTCATGATGGCAAAGAACCAGCTCGTTGACTGGACCAGCGAACGGAACGTTGCCCAGGATCTCGGCTCCGACCCGCGGATGAATCTTGACGCGCTCGAACTCCTCGGCGGTCAACGCTGATGGTTTCGAGAGGATGTGCTCGGGAACGGCGAGGTTGCCGACGTCATGCAGCAGGGCCGCGGTTCGGACGGTCTGCACCTCGGCATCCGACATGCCCGCCGCTTCGGCGAGCATGGCCGCGTAGTGCTGGATTGATCGCACATGTTCCGGGGTGCAGCCGGCCTTCGCTTCAATCGCGAGCGCCAGCGCCTCGATCGTTGCCAGCTGTACGTCCATTGCCCGGCGCGTGTCGTCCTGTTCCTTGCGAAGACGCGCGACGACCGTGTCATAGCTGCGGAAGACGAGATACAGCGGCAACGCGAGCAGCGCGAGCCACACGAACCAGCCGCGCGTCCACGCGACATGCGCGAGTGCCGCCAGTGCCGCGCCCGCGAAATAGCTCGGCGCACTCCACAGGAAATTTTGTTGCCACGTGCCCCAGATGCGCTGTCGAGTCGAAAGCGAGATTGCCCCGGCGACCAGGAGGCTGTTCACGAGGAAGTAAAACGGGGCGACGAGCGCGGCGGCGCGAACCAGAGCGGCAGTTGCGGCGTCGGGCGCGAGACCAGACCACAGGAGCGGCACGCCGGCGAGCGACACCGTCACGACCAACGACGAAATGTTGAAAAGGACACGATGGAGCCGATTACGTCCCGAGGCGTACACCGTTGACTGCGCCCAGGCACTCACGGCCGCAATGCAGACGGCGTTGGCAGGCGGCATCGCAAACAGTGCCCAGAAGTTCACCGCCTGAGACAACGAAAGGTTGGATTGGCTACGCCCGATCGGCAGTTCGATCTTTGCTGCGGACGTCGCCACACCAGTGGTCAGCAACGTCACGAAGAGCAGGATGTTCTCGGTGTTCAGCCGAACGCGAGACATCGCCGTGACCAGACACACCACGCCTGCTGCGATCACGAATGCCACGTAGGCACGGGCGACCGGCGGCAACCCGATAAATGTGGAGCTGTCGGAATTCCGTCCTTTCATACGGTCCGACTGACTCCGAAGGACTTCAGAAGCATTGGACGCCACCTTCGCAACGATAATGCCCGACTCGCTTTGGATCAGTCTCGGGCCAAAATGACGCTCCTATTACCTCTTAACATCTTGAATAAACGATGTTTATAGCAACTACTCATTCGGGATGGCAAAGTTTCAAAACTGGGCATAAAACCTGTCGCATGTCCGTTTTTGGAGCATCACTGACGACGTTGTCGGGAAGCAGCTGGAGGTTACACTTCCGATCGCGCGGAGAGGTGGCCGAGTGGTTTAAGGCGGCGGTCTTGAAAACCG
>DASTZI010000262.1:0-22392 GCA_035764385.1 Vicinamibacterales bacterium | reverse complement strand
GCCTGATCCCTCCACTGAAGATCCGGAAGATCTACGACGTCAACCCGGCGTTTGGCGGACGGATCATTCGTGACCGCCTCTGGTTCTACGCGTCGCAGCGCACATGGGACAGCCAGGCGCCGAGCCCCACTCCCGGCAACTATTTCAATAAGACGCAGGGAACAGCTGTCTACACACCCGACTTCGACCGGCCGTTCTATCGGCGCAACCCGCGCCGCAGCAATGCAATTCGTCTCACGCTACAGGCGACCGACAAGCAGAAGATTTCGGCGGGCGACGATCTGCAGCGGAACTGCAACTGTCCGCAGATCCAGGCGAATGCGGCGCCGGAGGGGCTCGGTTATCACAGTTACCGCGAGAATTTCGTCGACGGCTCGTGGACCTACACCGCGACGAGCAGGCTGCTCTTCGAATCGGCGGTCGCCAATTACCGCGCGACCTACGGTTACAACCCGCCTGACGACGTTACGTTGTCGGCGAAAGATATCGGTGTCACCGAGCTGTCAACCGGCTATCGGTTCAACTCGCGCGCGACGGCGACGAACACAGATGGCGGATACGGGACCATCACCCACGACCAGACGAACGGCCGCTTCGCGACGTCCTATGTAACCGGTTCGCACGCATTCAAGATTGGGACGTTCATCCAGATTGGCAAGCGCGGGCACGACTCATTCATGATCGGCGATCGCGCGTACACGGTTCGAAACGGCGCGCCGACTCAGGTGACGATCTTCGCGTCGCCAGCGGTGAACAACAACCGCCTGGTGAACATGGGCCTGTACTCGCAGGACCAGTGGACTGTGAAGAAAGCGACCATGAACCTCGGTGTCCGGTTCGATTACCTGAACGCGTGGGACCCCGCGCAGTCGGCGGCGGCGGGCCTGTTCGTTCCGGCCCGGTTCTATCCTGAGGCCAAGAATCTGCCGAACTTCAAGGATCTGAGCCCACGACTCGGCGTGGCCTACGATCTTTTCGGCAACGGCAAAACGGCCGTCAAGGGAACGATTGGCCGCTACGTCACGTTGATCGGTGCGAACCTCGCGCAGCTCTGGCATCCGGCCAACCAGCAGGTGAACAACGCGAACCGCACGTGGGCAGACGCCAACGGCAACTTCATTCCCGATTGCGACCTGGTGATGCCAGCCGCCAACGGCGAATGTGGTCCGCTGTCAAACACCAAGTTCGGCCTGCCCACCAACGAGACGCGGCTCGGCGCGGACGCATTCAACGGGTTCGGCAACCGCAGCTACAACTGGCAGAGCTCCGTGTCGCTGCAGCACGAGCTGCGCCCCGGTCTGTCCGTGAACGCTGCGTACTTCAGGACGTGGTACGGGAACTTCACGGTCACCGACAACCTCGCGGTCGTCCCCGGTGACTTCTCTCCGTACTGCTTTAGCGCGCCGACCAATGCGGACCTGCCGGGTGGCGGTGGCGGCCAAATCTGCGACCTGTACGACATCAACCCGGCGAAGTTCGGTATCAACGACAACCTCGTGACGCTCGCGTCGAACTATGGAAAGCAGAGCGAGATTTACGACGGCGTCGATCTGACCGCGAACTTCCGATTCGGTCGAGGCGGGCTGCTGTCTGGTGGGGTCGGTACTGGCCACACCACGACGAACAATTGCGACGTGCTGATGGACTCTCCACAAAAGCGCTTCTGCAAGGTGACGTTACCGTTAGCCGGACAGACGCAGATGAAGATTTCTGGAGCGTATCCGCTGAAGTGGGACATCCAGGCCAGTGCGACCTACCAGGATCTGCCGGGCATTCCGATCACGGCCAGCTACGTGGTGAGCAACGCAGAAGCACGGCCGACGCTCGGACGCAACTTCGGCGCGTGCGGTGCGGCCGCGACATGCACGGCTACGACAACTGTCGAGTTGATCGAGCCGAATACGATGTTTGAGAATCGCATTCGGCAGGTCGATCTGCGGTTGTCCAAGACCGTGCGGATCGGCCGCTCCCGTCTTCAGGGAAACTTCGACGCCTACAACGCGTTGAATGCCAGCCCGATCTTGTCGATCAACACGCGCTACGGCACGTCGTGGCGGCAGCCGACGGAGATTCTTGCAGCGCGAACGATCAAACTGGGAGGAACATTCAGCTTCTAACCTCTAGTCGAATCCCTCAACCGGGGGAGTCCCGCGCGTATGGAATGAGCTGACTGTCTGCAGGCCCCACGCCTGTCCCTGCGCACGTTCCGCCTCTGTCCAGACGATCGGCTTCCAGTCGGGATCGAAAATCAGATAGCCGCCAGCACCGATTTCGAATCGGTTGCCACCAGGTTCGAAGCAGTACAGAAAAAACGTCTGACCGATGTTGTGCTTGTGCGGCCCGGTTTCGATTTTCACATCGGCATCGCGCAGGACGTCCGCCGCGCGCAGCACATCCTCGCGACTGTCCATCATGAACGTGACGTGATGCAATCGCCCCGATGCCCCGGTTCTGTCACGCGTGATCGCCACGTCGTACGACTTGTTGGTGGCCGAGAGCCACGCGCCCGCTTCGATGCCGTTGTCGAGGATGATCTGCTCGGTCAACCTGAGGCCGAGACCCTGCTGGAAGAACTCGCGCGTCGGCGTTACGTCGTGCGCCAGAAGATTGATGTGATCGAGGCGCCTCGGCGCAATGCCGCGAGGCACGTAGCGCTGCGGCTGGTTCTTGAACGCCGTCGCGATCTCGGGGGTGGCCTTGAATCGCTCCGTTTCCCAGTACAGTTCGACGGCATGGCCGTCCGGCGCCGTCACGCGATATGCCGGCCCGTGACCCATCTCTTCGACCCATGTGCCCGCGACGTTGCGCTCGGCGAGATGCGCGACCAGAAGCTGAAGTGTGTCGTTGTCACGCACACGGAGACCCATGTGGCCGATGCCGGAGGTCGAGTGCGCCGTCAGCTTCAGCGTGTGGCGCTCGTAATCGCCCCAGGCGCGCAGGTAGACCGAATTTCCGCAGCGCGCGGTCTCGTGCAGGCCGATGACTGAGGTAAAGAAGTCGAGGCTCGCTTCCGGGCGAGGCGTGAGCAGCTCGATGTGGCCCAAGTGAGCCACGTCACCAAATCGCGGAAAGGAAACAGGCACGGCAGCGACTATATTACGAGCCATATATGCCGCCACACGCCCCAACGACCCAGGCACTCGACCCCGGACGTCTGATCGACGAAGGCGCCTGGAGTACTTACCAGAAGCTCCTGATCTTCGGCACCGCGATGACCATCATCGTCGACGGGCTCGACAACCAGCTTCTGCCGAATGCGGTTCCTGCCCTCATTCGTGAATGGGGTGTTCAGCGGAGCGCCTTCACAACGGCCCTTGCGATCGGCCCTTTCGGGATGATGATTGGCGGCCTGCTCGGTGGTCTCGCCGGCGACCGCTTCGGCCGCCGGCCGACGCTCATCGGCTGCGTCGCGGTGTTTGGAGCGTTGACCTGTGTTATGGCGTTCGTCAACTCGGTTGCCACGCTCAGCATCCTGCGGTTTCTTGCTGGCATCGGCCTCGGCGGCGCGATGCCAAACGCGGCGACGCTCGCCTCGGAGTACGTACCGATGCGACAGCGACCACTGGCGGTCACCTCCACGATTGTGTGCATTCCGCTTGGTGGCGCGCTTGCGGGTGAGCTTGCGGCGTTCGTGATCCCTCGCAATGGTTGGCGTGCGCTCTTCCTGGTGGGCGGCGCGCTGGCACTCGTGATCAGCGCGGTGTTGTGGCAGGTGATTCCTGAATCGCCGAAGTTCCTGGCGCGTCATCGCGAACGGTGGTCTGAGTTGGTTCGTCTTCTTCGTCGGAGCGGTCACGACGTGGCTCCTGATGCCACGTTTTCGGTGCCCTCCGAGATTGCAGTCGCCCCGATGCCCATCGACAGGATTGCGAGCCTGTTTCGCGGCGGCTACGCACGCGACACGATCGCGTTGTCTGCCGCCTTCTTTTTCGGCCTGATGGTCAACTACGCCGTCATCCTGCTGCTTCCAGCCCTGCTGACGAGTGCATCGATCGGTTTCAGCCAGCCGGCGGCAAGCCGTGCCCTTGCGATGTCGAACTACGGCGGGATTATCGGCGCGCTGCTGGGTGCAGTCGTGCTGCAGCGCCTCGGCTCGCGGCTGACGATGCTGACGATGTCGGTGTGCGCTGTCGTCTGCGGCGTCATCCTCGCCGGATGGCCGCTTGATCCCGCGAACACCGCCGGGTTGATGGCCATGCTGCTCCTAACGGGCGGCCTGCTCAACGGCGTGCAGACGACGATGTATGCATTGGCGGCTCACGTCTATCCGACTCCCATCCGCAGCACGGGCGTTGGGCTTGCTGTCGCCGTCGGTCGGATTGGAAACGTCGTGGCTGCGTACGCGGCGTCGGCCGCGATCGATCGTGGCGGCCCACCGGCATATTTCGGCCTCTGGTCGGTGCTGATGCTGTTCGTGCTCGTCGCGCTGGCGGGTATCCGTAGACACGTTCCCAGCGCTCGCGCCGCTATCGCCGCATAGCGCTCACAACGTCGCGGCGATCGACGAGCAGCTCGAGTAAACGTTCGACGGTATCGGGGCGTGGCCCATTCAGGCGTCCATCGGCCCGCAGAGTGGCTTCCCAGCCCTGGCGACGTGCGGTCGCCTCTGCCATCAGCGGGTCGATGCCGGTAGCGCGAAGCATCTCGGCGACTTCTTCCATCTCGTGCGCGCGCCGCTCGCCGTGCTCCAGCACGCGGCCAATCATGTAACGCGCCGTCTTTCGCCAGTCCATGCCCGGATAGGTCTCCGCGAGAGACTCGTAGACGCGATCGGTGGCCCCATGCTCGCCGGCGGCAAGCGCGCACTCCACCATCAGTGCTTCCATGCCCTTGATGACGATGCTGCGGCACATCTTGACGGCGGCAGCGGCACCGATTGCGCCGTCCATCACGTCGAGGCGCATCCGGTACGGTGACAGGACCTTGACCAGCTCTGGAGCCGCGGCGCCATTGAGCAGGATTGGCACCTGGTGATCCGCGCTGGAGATGGGCGCCATGATCGAGCCCTCGACGAAACAGCCGGCACCACCGCCAATGACCGCCGCGATCTGCTGCTTGGTCGCCGGCGACACCGAGTTCAGATCGACGTAGAGATGATCCGTGGTCAGGTCAGCGGCGAGACTGCTCGCAGCGTCGCGAGCCGATGCCGCCGTGACGACGGAGAGGATCACGTGCGCGTTGTCGGCGAGCGCGCGTGGCGTGTCGACGAGGCGTGTGTCCGTCTCCGCCGCACGTGTACGAATGCGGTCGTCCTCGGTGCCGTGAGGCGCCTTGATGTCGAAGGCAACCAGTGGCGGGGCGCCCGCTCGACGAAGGCCGCGCGCGAGGTGGAACCCTGCTTCGCCGAAACCGAGCAACCCGATCCGGGGCTGATGATCACTCATTCGTTGTTCCTATCGCTGACGCCGAGGGAGCCGAGCTTACACCGTCGCCACGATGATAAACGGTCAGTC
The DNA here is from genome assembly GCA_035764385.1 of Vicinamibacterales bacterium. Taxonomy (GTDB): domain Bacteria; phylum Acidobacteriota; class Vicinamibacteria; order Vicinamibacterales; family UBA2999; genus Gp6-AA40. The sequence continues at coordinate 16,939 of DASTZI010000262.1, read as the reverse complement.
CGACACAGATCTGCTGATGAGCGCCAGCACCGCGTCTTGCTGGAACAGTAGGTGGGCAGTCTAGAATTCAGACTGCGCCTCGTGAACCTTCCGATCATCGATACCCATCCTCACGTCATTGCGGCCGATACCGAGCGATATCCTCATGCGCCGCTTGGCGGACATCAGTCCGACTGGTCGAGGAAGCGTCCCGTCGACGTCGACCACCTCATCGCGGAGCAGAAGCGGGCCGGAATCGCGAAGGCCGTCGTCGTTCAGGCCTCGACCTGCTATGGCCACGACAACTCGTACGTCGCGGATTCGGTTGCCGCACATCCGTCACGGTTCACCGGCGTGTTCTCGTGCGACATCCTTGCGCCGGATGCTTGCGACATGATCGCGTTCTGGATGCGGCGCGGGCTGACGGGAATGCGGCTGTTCACCACCGGCAGCACGATGCCCGGTCAGGCGGGATGGCTGGACGATCCGCGGTCGTTCGCCGGGTGGCAGAAGGCAGAGGAGGCTGGCCTGCCCGTCTGCCTGCAGATGACAGCGGCGGGTATCCCGCAGCTGGAGGACATCTTGTGTCGGTTTCCCGGCCTGCGCGTGATCCTCGATCACCTCGCACGCCCAACCCAGGAGGACGGTCCCCCGTACACCGCCGCCGATAGTCTCTGGAGGCTCGCGCGATTCCCGGGTGTCTACCTCAAGGTCACGGAGCGCAATCTTGTGGGCGCCAGAGCGGGGAAGGCGACGCCGGACACGTTCTTCGGTCGCCTGATTGCCGAGTTCGGCGCGCCACGCATCACGTGGGGCTCGAACTTTCCAGCTTCTGAGCGCTCGTTGCCCGAGCTCGTTGCGCTTGCTCAGGACACACTTGGCTTCGTGCCTGAAGCGGATCGCGAATGGATTTTCGCGCGCACCGCCAAAACGCTGTATCCCGCGCTGACGAATCATCAATGACTCTGACGACAAGTTCCCCCATGTCGCTCTATTCGCTGCTCGGCAATCACCCGGGAACCGAGGCCCTGAAGACCGGTCGCGTGTCCTCGCCGCTGGTGACGTTCGACTTCGCCGACGTGAAGGTGATCAACACACAGTTCAAGGCGGTCGTGCGTGAGCTCAAATACGACTTCGCTGAACTTGCCATCGCCACCTACTTACAGGGCCACGAGTACGGAAAGCCCTACGTGTTGTTGCCCGCCACGATCATGGGTCGCGGTCAGCATCACACGATCTTCTACAACGCGGATCGCGGCGCACTCAGGCCGAGCGATCTCAGCGGCAAGCGCGTCGGCGTCCGCGCGTACACGGTCACGACCGGCATGTGGGTGCGCGGGATCCTGGCCGAGGACTATGGCGTTGATCTCGAGAGCGTCACGTGGGTCACCTTCGAGGAGCCGCACGTTGCCGAGTATCGCGATCCTCGCAACGTCGAACGGGCACCGGCGGGGAAAGAGCTGAAGCAGATGCTGCTCGATGGTGAGGTTGATGCGGCGATTCTTGGCGACATCGCGGAGCAGGGACCCTTGAGGCATCTCTTTTCCGATCATGCCGGGGAGGCGCAGCGCTGGGCCCGCGTCCATGGCGGCGTCCCCATCAACCACATGGCGGTGATTCGAAAGGAGATCGCCGAGTCGCGGCCCGATGTCGTGCGCGAGATCTTCGGTGTGCTGCAAGAGAGTCGCGCCCGTGCAGCATTGCCATCAGGTGCGGACGACCCGCTGCGCTTTGGCGTGAGCGCGACCCGGCGATCGCTGGAGCAGGCGATTGCCTACGCACATCAGCAGGGTCTCATCTCGCGGCGTCCGACCGCGGACGAGCTCTATGCCGACGCCGTGCGCATCCTCGGCGCAGCCGCGGATTGAACGGATGGCGACAGCCGTCAGCCCCTCGCACGTCAGCAGCCGCCGGGCACGTCCTCTGTACAGGGACCTGTCCGTGCAGATTCTCGCGGCGATGGCCCTCGGAAGCCTGGTCGGATATCTGTGGCCCCAGAGCGCCGATTCGCTGAGACCGCTGGGCGACCTGTTCATCCGGCTCGTGCGCATGATCGTCGCTCCCATCATCTTCTGCACCGTCGTCCACGGGATCGCGAGCGTCGGCGAGGCGAAGCGCGTCGGCCGCGTGGCGATCAAGACGCTGATCTACTTCGAAATCGTGACGACGATCGCGCTGGTGCTCGGCCTGCTGGTGGTGAACGCCTGGTCACCCGGCGCCGGCATGAATATCGACCCGAAAACGCTCGAGGATCGCGCCGTGGTCGACGTCGAGCAGCAGGCCAGGCCTCTCAGCTACGGCGAGTTTCTCGTCAGCCTCGTCCCGACGAGCGCCGTCGGTGCCTTCGCGGAAGGCGATGTCGTCCCCGTCCTGTTTTTCTCCGTGATGTTCGGCTTTGCGCTGCTGGCGCTCGGTCCGAGCGGACGATCGATCATCGACGGCGTTCACGCGCTCTCGCAGGTCCTGTTCAAGATGATCGCGTTCGCGATGTACGTGGCGCCAATCGGCGCGTTCGGCGCGATGGCGTTTACCGTCGGGCGGTTCGGCCCCTCCTCGTTGCTCGCGCTCGGCAACCTCGTGTTGATGTTCTATGTCCTCTGCGCGTTATTCGTGCTGATGGTGTTGTGGCCGATTGCGTGGGGATTCGGGATCAACATGCCGCGACTCGTGCGTTACATCGGCGCGGAGCTGATGATCGTCGTCGGCACGAGCTCCAGCGAGTCGGTGTTTCCGCGGTTGCATGCCAAGTTGCGGCAGCTCGGCGTCGACCCGTCAATCGTGTCGCTGGTGCTCCCGGCTGGCTACGGTTTCAACCACGATGGCACCTGTCTGTACTTTGCGAGCGTGTCGGTGTTTCTGGCGCAGGCGGTCGGGATCAATCTTTCGATCGGTCAGCAGCTGGGGCTGCTCGCGATTCTGCTGGCGACCTCCAAAGGGGGTGCCGGTGTTGCGGGGTCCGCAATCGTCGTCCTTGCATCGACACTGTCCGCAACGGGGACGATACCTGTCGCCAGTGTCGGGCTGATTCTGGGCGTGCATCGCCTGCTGTCGTCCGCGTTCGTGCCCGTCAACGTGCTCGGCAACGCGATTGCGACGCTGGCGATTGGGCGGATGGAGCGAGCTATCGATGTGGAGACGCTCGAATCTGAGCTTGTGTCAGGTGTCAGGTATCAGGTGTCAGGCGTGGTCTAGGTTTCGGGTTCGAGGTGGCAGCGAAGGAGACTCATGATTATCGATTGTCATGGCCATTACACGACGGTCGCGAAGGAAGTCCAGGCGTTTCGGGACGCGCAGATCGCGGGGCAGTCGCGTGGCGAATCACCGGCGGTGCCGCAGGTCAGCGACGATCAGATTCGCGAGAGCGTGCAGCCGCAGCTCGCATTCCAGGCCGCACGTGGCACCGACCTGACGATCTTCTCTCCTCGTGCTTCGTCGATGGGGCACCACGTCGGTGATGCAGCCGCCAACCAGCAGTGGGCCCGGCTGTGCAACGACCTGATTCATCGTGTGTGCTCGCTGTTCCCGAAGCAGTTCGTCGGCGTGTGTCAGCTTCCGCAGACGGTGGGCGGCCCGCCGGCCGAGTGCATCGGCGAGCTCGAGCGCTGCGTGACGGAGCTCGGATTCATCGGCTGCAATCTCAATCCTGATCCGTCTGGCGGTCATTGGACGTCGCATCCGCTGACCGACCGCGCGTGGTATCCGCTCTACGAGAAGCTCGTCGAGCTCGATGTGCCCGCGATGGTCCATGTGAGCGCGTCCTGCAATCCCAACTTTCATGCGACTGGGGCGCACTATCTGAACGCCGATACGACGGCGTTCATGCAGTTTCTGACCGGAGACCTGTTCAAGGCCTTTCCGACGCTGCGTTTCGTGATTCCACACGGCGGCGGCGCGGTGCCGTATCACTGGGGCCGGTATCGTGGCCTCGCGCAGGACATGAAGCGTCCCCCGCTCACCGAGCTGATTCGCGACAACGTGTTCTTCGACACGTGCGTCTATCACTATCCGGGAATCGAGCTGCTGCTGAAAGTCGTGCCGGTCGACAACATCGTGTTCGGGTCAGAGATGGTGGGTGCCGTGCGCGGGATCGATCCCGAGACCGGTCACTACTACGACGACACCAAGCGCTACGTCGACCAGATCCCGTCGCTCGATGCCGGTGACAAGAAAAAAATCTTCGAGCTGAACGCGCGGAAGGTCTATCCGCGAATTGCACAGGCCATCGGCCGCGCAATTCCTGCATCCGAGGCGGCCATCTAGAGGTTCCAGCAACGTTCGTCGCACTGGCGACGATACACCCACCGGGTGTATAAAACGGCTGCCATGCCGTATCGCCTTTCGGCCTCGGCGACAGCAATTTCGATCGTTCTCCTTTTGGGCGCCGCAGTCTCCGTGGCCCGCGCGCAGACTCCGGGTAACACGCTGCCGCGCACTCCGGACGGCAAGCCCGACTTGAGCGGTGTTTGGCAGGTAATGAACACGGCTGCCTGGGACATCCAAGATCACAACGCGCAGAAAGGCATGCCGGCGGGCCTCGGCGTGGTGGTCGGCAACGAGATTCCGTACAAGCCGGAGAGCCTGGCGCAGAAACGACAGAACTACGAGAAACGCGCGACTGCGGATCCGGAGAACAAGTGTTATCTGCCCGGCGTCCCTCGGATCATGTACATGCCGTACCCGTTTCAGATCTTTCAGGCAGCGGACATGATCACGGTGCTGTTCGAGTACGTGCATGCCACACGTGCCATCTACACGAACGGGACGCAGCACCCGCCAGGCCACATCGACTGGTGGATGGGCGACTCGCGTGGCCGCTGGGAGGGTGACACGCTCGTCGTCGACAACGTCCATTTCAACAGCGAAACGTGGTTCGACCGTGCCGGAAACTTTCACAGCGAGCAGCTGCATCTGGTCGAGCGCTTCACGCCGCTCGATCGCGACCACATCACGTATGAGGTGACGGTCGAAGACCCGAAGGTATTCACAGCTCCGTGGCGCATGAGCATGGTGCTGTACCGCCATCGCGAACCGAACTTTCAGATCCTGGAATACGAATGCTTCGCGTTTGACAATGAGTTCCATGCCCCGGTGCCGTCCAACTGAGGCAGGAGGCGTTATGAGCAGGCCGTCGTTTGCCGCGGTCATCGCGTCGGTCGTCGCGGGAGCCATCCTGTCGGTGGGCGTCGCGCGCATTGCCGCGCAGGGTCCACCGCCGCCGCCGAAGAACCCGCCGCCTCCGGGCTGGATCGATCCGAGGAATCCGCCGAAGGAAGATCCGAACTGGCAGCCACCGCGCACGCCGGATGGTCAGCCGAACATACAGGGCCAGTGGAACCAGGCGAGCGACATCATCACCTACAGCATCGAAGATCCCGAGGCCGACCGCGCCGAGCACATCGCCATCAGCGGCCAGCGGGCAATGGTGGGCCGGCCGATCATCGATCCGATTGACGGCAAGATTCCGTATCAACCGTGGGCCGCGAAATACCGCGCGTTTCTCTACGAGCAACATCGCCAGCCGTCGAAGCCGCAGTTTCTCGATCCGGTGAGCCGCGGATTTCAGGAAGGCGTGCCCCGTATCAGCTACCAGGGCACCTATCAGATCAAGCAGTTCCCGGGAACGGTGTTGCTCACCTACGACTACCATCACAGCTATCGCGTGATTCCGCTCGATGGCCGTCCACACGCCGGCAAGGACATCAAACTCTGGATGGGCGACTCGCGTGGGCATTGGGAGGGGAACACGCTCGTCGTCGATGTCGCCAACCTCAACGATCAGACGTGGCTCACGATCATCGGCGACTTCCATTCCGACACGCTGCATGTGACCGAACGGTGGACGCCGACGGCGCCCGATCACATCGTCTACATCGCGACCATTGAGGATCGGAAGGTGTACACGCAGCCATGGAAACTGCGTGTGGACTACCGGCGCCAGCCGGTGGACGAGCAGTGGGAGAGCGCGGTGTGGGAAGGAAACAGAACCGCGGATGTCGTCTTAGGCGACTCGAAGAAATAGAAATCATCCGGAGGTAGCCCACAGAGTTAAGGGGAAGCGAACACACGGCACACACACGAACACAAGGGATCGTCGTCGGCTCCTGGGATCACCCGCGACCTTTGCTAACGCACGTTGTTAGCGACAACGCGCTTGCGGAAGGAGATCACCGATGGGACGTGGACTTGTTCGGCCGTTCATTTTGATCCTGTTGTCCTGCCTTGCACTGCCTTTGGCAGTGTTCGCCCAGGAAGCGACGATTTCCGGTACCGTGAAGGACTCGACTGCGGGAGTTCTTCCCGGCGTAGCCGTGCGTGCGGTGCACGAAGCCACAGGCACGCAGTTCGAAGGGTTCACCGACGAACGTGGCAACTTCCGCATTCCTGTCCGCATTGGCGTCTATCGCATCACCGCAGAACTGGCGGGGTTCGCAACCCTTCAGCAAATGGGACTCGAAGTGCTCGTCGGGCAGCAGATTTCGCTGAACCTCGTGATGATGCCATCGACGATTTCAGAATCGGTGACGGTCACCGGCGAAGCGGCCCTCGTCAACGTGAGCTCGTCGCATCTGGGTGGCAACATCGACTCGCGGCAGCTCTCCGAGCTGCCCGTCAATGGCCGCAACTTCCTCGACCTGACGATGCTTGTGCCTGGCGCCCGGGTGAATCACACCGACCCCGGCGGCCTGCCGGCGGCGTACGGCTCTGTTCAACTCAACATCGACGGCATGCAGGTGACCAACAACTGCTGCTCAGGCTCCAACCGGCAGCCGAGCTTCGGCCGCGATGCCATTGCCGAGTTCCAGCTCACGGGCCGCTTCGACGCGACGCAGGGACGTTCGTCCGGCGCGCAAGTGAATGTGATCACCAAGTCGGGCACCAACACGCTGACGAGCACCCTCTCCGGCTACTTCCGCAGCGACACGATGAATGCGGAGGATTTCGTGCAGCACCGCGTGCTGCCCTACTCGAACCAGCAGGTCAGCACGACGATCGGCGGACCGATCCGTCGCGACAGGGTGCACTACTTCTTCAACTACGAGTTTGAGCGGGAGCCGATCACGGTGACGCACAACTCGCAGTATCCGAGCTTCAACGTGGACCTGACCGCCGTGCGTCGCCAGCACAAGCCGATGGGGCGGCTCGACGCGCAGCTCTCGAACAAGAGTCGGCTGACCGTGTCGAGCTACATGTGGCGCGACTTCCAGCCCAACGACGGCACGCAGACGACCGTCGGCGGCGCGACGAACCATCCGGCGAACGCCGTCAAGTTCGACAAGTACGCCGAGGCCGTACAGGGCACGCTCACGCGCGTCATCAACAACCGCACGATCAACGAGCTGAAGCTTGGATGGGCGGCGAACCACTGGGACCAGGGGCCGACCGCCACCTGGAACGCGACCACCGGTCTCGCGGCGGCACGCAACCCGGTCGCCAACGAGCGGAAGCTGCCGCCGGTCATCACGCTGCGCGGGTTCAACATCGGAGGCGGGACGAACTTCCCGCAGTACATCGGTCAGAAGGTCTACACCCTACGCGACGATTTCTCCTTCTCCGGCAACATGAGAGGACGCCACGATCTGCGGCTCGGCGGCGAGTATCTCAATTACCTGACGTGGCATGACTGGTGTAATTTCCTGCGCGGCAACCTCATCGCGGACAACGGGCCCGTCCCCGCCAACATCGAACAGCTCTTCCCGCTCGATCCGAACGCGTGGAACATCGCCCCGCTCTCGCCGATTTCGCGTGAATTCCGCACCGAGTTCGGCAGCTGCATCATTCACAGCCCGCGGAACATCTTTGGTGGATGGTTCCAGGACGACTGGCAGGTGGCCCCGTCGCTGACGCTGAATCTTGGTCTGCGCTACGACCTGGAAACCGACGTCTTCGCCAACGAGCTGGCGGTGCCGCCATTCCTGCCGGGCAACCGTCCGCTCGACAAGAACAATGTCGGCCCGCGCTTCGGATTTGCGTACAGCCTGGACAGCCGCACGGTGATCCGCGGCGGCGCCGGCAAGTACTTCTCAGAGCTCGTCAACCAGGTGGCGCATCCGATCCGCTTCGCGAACTCGCAACGTGTGCTGTCGGCGCTCTATGACGGACGGCCGGACTTTGCGGTCAACCCGTGGAACGGTCCGCTGCCGCGCGTCGAGGATCTGGAACAGGCCTTCTGCAACGTACGCTCCGTGCCTGGCTGTATCCGGCGCGCGCTCGGACAGACGATCGCTCCGCCGAACGCTCAGTATCCGTACAGCTACCAAGCTTCCATCGGTATGCAACGTCAGATCGGCGCCGACATGGGTGTCACCGCCGATTACTCCTTCAACGGGCTGCGGAAGGATCGCGTCACGGGGTACAACATCAATCTGAGCTTCAACCCCGCGACAGGGTTGAATTACCCGTTCACCGACATCAGTCATCGTCCATACCCCGATTGGGGCCAGGTGCCGATGGACATCTTCGAGGGGCGCAGCAACTCCAACGACCTGGAGCTCTCGTTCACCAAGCGCATGAGCCACCGCTGGCAGGCGTCAGGCAACTACACCCTATCCACGCTCCGCGACGGGCAGCCCGCGCCGTGGAGCGGCGTGATGAGTCCCGTCGCGTTCGCCGTGCAGGCGCCGCTCGGTGAAGAGTACGGACTGGCGGCGACCGACCAGCGTCATCGCGCCGTGTTCAACGGCATCTGGCAGCCTGGGTACGGCATCCAGGTGAGCGGTCTCTATTTCTACGGCTCGGGCCAGCGCTTCGCGACCACCTACGGCGGCGACGTGCTCGATACCGGTACTACAGTCGGCAGCGCGCGCCCGCGGCCGGCAAGCGCCGGCGGTGGCTTCACGCCTCGCAATGGAATTGTCGGTGATGCTATTCATCGCGTCGACATGCGTCTGCAGAAGCATGTGACGCTCGCTGGCCATGCAGGTGTCGACGGTATCGTGGAAGTTTTCAACGTCTTCAACCACGCGAACTACGGTTCATATACGACCGTGGAAAGCAATAAACTCTACGGACAGCCATCGTCGAACACGAACGTGGCGTATCAGCCGCGGATGGCGCAGCTCGGGTTCCGGTTCACCTATTGACCGTAGAGGCGGACCTTGAGGTCCGCCTCCGCATTCACGGAGGGCACGATGCGCAGGATAGCGCTGGCGATTGCAGCGGCGGTGGTGGCACTGGTCGGAGCATCCCTTCACGGCCAGACGGCGACAGCGCCCGTAGTGCGGACACCGGTGCAGCCGCCGGGTGTTCTCGAGATCTACTTCATCGATACCGAGGGCGGACAATCCGTCCTTCTCGTGTCGCCGACCAACGGGCTGCTGGGCGCGCGGGAAGCGTTCCTCATCGACGCCGGCAACCTGACCAATCCGCCGGGGCGTGATGCGGATCGCATCGTCGCCGCGATGAAGGATGCTGGGGTCGATCGCATCGACTACATGGTCGTCAGTCATTACCACGGCGATCACGTCGGCGGCGTCGCGGCGCTTGCCGACAAAGTGCCGATCCGCCGCGTCTACGATCCGGGCGAGTTCGCCGATGAGCTCGCAGGCAACCGCGCAGCCGGCTTCAACTCCTACCTGCCGGTGCGCGCGAAGATGCACGTCACCGTGCCCAAGCCCGGGATGAAGATTCCGGTCGCCGGTCTCGACGTCAACATCGTGTCTTCCGCCGGCGATCTGACGACGAACCCGGTGCCGGGCGTGCGGGCGGCGGCAAACCCGATCTGCGCAAACGCCAAAGAGCGCGAGCAGGACAACACGCCGAACAACTACGAAAGCATCGGCATGACGATCGACTTTGGCAAGTTCCGATATCTCGATCTCACCGATTTGACGTGGAACCAGGAAATGCAGCTGGTGTGCCCTCGAAACCTGCTGGGCACCTTCGCGCTGTATCGCACCACGCGTCACGGCACCGACTGGGCCGGTTCGGAGGCGCTGGTACACACGATCAAACCGCGCGTGGCGGTCATGAACAACAACCCGACAAAGGGTGGCACGCCCGGGACGTTCCAGATCGTCAAGAGCTCACCGGGTCTCGAGGACTTCTGGCAGCTTCACTTCTCGGAGTTCGTGGCAAAGGATGTCCAATCGGCTGACAACTTCATCGCGAACTTCACGAAGGAAGACGGCGGCAACCACATCAAGGTGACGGCGCGCAGCGACGGCAGCTTCACCGTGAAAAATGGACGGAACGGCTTTACGAAGGAATATCGATCGTCGGCGGGCGCGCCGTCGACCGCGAGCCGCTAGTCATCGAGTGCACCTCGCTTCGGTCGACGTCCTCCTCCTCGTCGTTTACGGCGTGTTCGTGCTCACCATCGGCTTTCTGCTGCGCCGGCAGATGGTGGGGAGCACGGAGTTCTTCATGGCCGGCCGGTCGATGCCCGCGTGGGTTGCCGGCCTCGCGTTCCTGTCTGCGAATCTCGGCGCGCAGGAAATGATCGGGATGGCGGCGAGCGGCGCGAAATACGGCATCCTCACCAGCCACTTCTACTGGGTAGGCGCGATTCCCGCGATGGCGTTCGTGGGCGTGTTCATGATGCCGTTCTATTACGGCTCGCGGGCGCGCAGCGTTCCCGAATATCTCAAGCTGCGGTTCGACGAGAAGACGCGTGGCTTCAACGCGATGACCTTCGCGGTGATGACCGTGTTCTCGTCGGGCATCAGCATGTACGCGATGGGCGCGCTGCTCGCACTCCTGCTCGGGTGGAACATTCACGCGAGCATCGCGTTGTCGGCGGCGGTCGTCCTGTTGTACATCGCGTTCGGCGGCCTCACGAGCGCGATTTACAACGAGGTGCTGCAGTTTTTCCTGATCGTCTTCGGCTTCCTGCCGGTGGCATATCTCGGCTTGCGCGACGCGGGCGGATGGGCGGGACTGGCCGCACGCGTCCCGGATACCTTCGTGCACTCGTGGTCACACCTCGGGCGAGCCGATGCCAATCCGATGGGCGTCGAGTGGTTCGGGATGGTGATGGGCCTCGGCTTCGTCCTCTCATTCGGGTACTGGTGCACCGACTTTCTCGTCGTGCAGCGCGCCATGGCAGCCGACTCGATGAACGCGGCGCGGCGGACACCGCTCATCGCCGCCATGCCGAAGATGCTGTTCCCGTTTCTGGTGATCGTGCCCGGGATCGTTGCGCTCGGTCTCACGCTGCACCCGAACGCCGGTGCGACGCCGCTGCTGCCGCGGCTCGCTGATGGGACCTACGATTACAACATGGCGCTGCCGCTGATGATGTCGCGCTATTACCCGGCAGGTCTGCTCGGCCTTGGGCTGACGGCGCTCGTCGCGAGTTTCATGTCGGGAATGGCGGGTAACGTGACCGCGTTCAACACGGTATGGACCTTCGACATCTATCAGAGCTACATCCGGCCGCACCAGAGCGATGCGCACTATCTGTGGATGGGCCGCATGGCGACCGTGTTCGGTGTGCTCGTCAGCATGGCCACCGCGTACGCAGCGATGCGCTTCAACAACATCATGGACATGCTGCAGCTCGTGTTCTCGTTCGTGAACGCGCCGCTGCTGGCGACCTTTCTGCTCGGCATGTTCTGGAAGCGAACGACTGGACACGGCGCGTTCTGGGGTCTCGTTCTGGGCACATGTGCCGCCGCGCTGCATTACGAATTGACTGCCGTGATGGGCGCTGGATCGCTCTTACCGAAAATCGCGGTCGTGCACAGCTATCCGTCGGACATGGCGCAGAATTTCTGGGGCGCCATCGTCGCGTGGACAGTCTGCTTCGTCGCGACGGCCGCTATCAGCCTGGTGACGAAGCCGAAGGCTGACGGCGAGCTGCGCGGCCTCGTCTACGCACTTACGCCGCACTCGTCCGGCGGCGAGATTTCATGGCACCATCGCCCTGCCGTGTTGGCCGGCGTCGTCCTCACGCTCACGCTGGTGCTGAACATTCTCTTCAGGTGACGTCATGGATGCTGACAAGCGATATCAGATCCCTCTGCTCCTCGCCGTGGCGATCGTCATCATGGTTGCGCCCGCGGCGGCGCAGTGGGTGAAGGTCCCGCCGGCTGTTCCTGCTGGACAAGACGGAAAACCGAATCTGACGGCGCCCGCGCCTCGAGCGCCTGACGGCCACCCGGATCTCTCGGGCATCTGGGAGACGGTCTCAACGAAATATCTGAACAACCTCGCTGCCGATATGAAGGTCGAAGACATTCCATATCAGCCATGGGCAAAGGCGCTGGTGGCGTCGCGTGCGGGCGGGGCGCATGCGCGCGAGGAGTCCGATGCCAACTGTCTGCCTCCGGGCGTGCCGAAGACCGCGGCGGCTCCGCCGCCGTGGAAGGTCATTCAGACGCAGAGCCAGATCGTGATCCTCCACGAAGCGATGACCTTGTGGCGGCAGATTTTTACGGACGGCCGTGAATTCGCCGCCGATCTCAATCCGTCATGGCTTGGGTTTTCCATCGGCAAGTGGGATGGCGACACGTTGGTCGTGGAGAGCAGGGGCTTCAACGGGAAGACGTGGCTCGATAAGGCGGGTAACCCGACCACCGAGGCGCTGCACGTGACCGAGCGATTCCGACGACGAAATATCGGGAACCTCGAGGTGCAGGTCACCATCGACGACCCGATGGCGTACACGCAGCCCTGGATGGTGACCGAGCAGTTTCGTCTGATGACCAATGGGGAGCTGCTCGAAACAATCTGCGAGAACAATAAGGATCTCGAACACCTCCCGGGTGCCCCGTTGAACTGACATGCATCTCGATGTGCGGTATCCGATCGGGCTGCTGCTCATGCTCTACGGCGTGATCCTCGCGATTCAAGGTCTGATTGCCGGAGCGACGGTGCTCGGGCTGAACGTCAATCTGTATTGGGGCGCGGTGATGACGGTCTGCGGACTGACGGTCCTGTACTTCGCGAAGGTCCGGCTAAAGCCGGACCCCACCGTCAGTGGAGCAAAGCCGGACCCCGCCGTCGGATCGACGCCGGACCTCACCGTCGGTGGAACGACGCCGGATCGCGTCGGTGGGATCCTGCCTGATTGAAGGTTGTCCTGGTGGCTATACGACTGATATCAGGGCGAACCTGCGCTCCTGCGCGTGCACCACGGCAACGACCCCGGCCGGCACGATGCGCGCGCTTGGAATAAGGTTCGCGCCCATCTCCTTCAGCACGGCCTCGACATCGCCGCCTGATCCGGCAATGCGGCCCGCAATCCCCCGGCTCGCAGTCCCGCACACCATGAACTGCACGCCGCGTTTCGCGAGCGCCGCGAGCTGCGTCTGTTCACCCGAGTTGTACGGGTTCGCCGTGGGAGCTGGCGTCGCCTTGGGGTCCATAGTCTTGCCGTACTTCGACCAGATGGCGTCGGCATAGCCGAACGGGGTCGCGCCGTGCCGAAAGCAGACGAGGACGGCGACATCCGACTCCTCGACGCCCCAACCATTCTTGTGGCCCGCGAGCAGATTGTTCGCGAACCGGATAGCGTCCGGCACGCCGGTTGGGGATGTCACGTCCAGCACGATGCGGTGCTGACCTTTCATCGCCGACATCCATTCGTCCTGAGAATGTAGCGTCGGCGTGAACGAATCCGACGATGCGCTTTGCGCTTCGGCCGGCCGCGCGGCGAACGTCCCGGCGGCTGCCATTGCGCCAAGACCAGCAATCATTGCCCGTCGGTCTTTCATATTCTGCTTGGCCACGTATCCCTCCGTCTATTTCTCCAACAACATCCCTTCGACGCTCCGCTCGCCCTCGTGACACGCGTTTTCCCAGAACTCGTATTCGGCCTTTCGCTTTTCAACGACGCGCATCGTCCAGGGACGAGTAAAGACCGACGGATCATCGATGGTCGTTTCGTAGGTCATCGTATCGGCGTCGACAAACGTCAGGCGCTCTGTGATGTGTGCCTGCTCGCTGAGAAAATCGCCGACGACGCTCAACCGCCCTTTGCCGTTCACGTTGGTGGTGTCGATGACGAGCGTGTTGCCGTCCCAGTGTCCGCGCGCGTCTCCCATCCAGAGCTTCGCGGTCGATGCGATATGCGGACGCCCATCGAGCGGAACGATCCGGTAGGCGTGATAGTCGTCCCAGGTGAACACGACGGAAGCCGGTGCCTGGACGATGCGAAAGGGCGTCGGCAACATCGCGAGTCGTGGCCCGATCGATAGCAGACAGCGACTCTGCGTGTCGATTTCCCATGGTCGCGTGGCGTGCTCCCACGCGGACGATTGATGGTCCTGCAACGCGGCGGCCCAGGGTTGATACGGCACTCGACCGTCAGCCGGATCCACGACCCGGCTCGGACGACGGATAGGTGGTCCACCAAGCCGCTGCGCGAAGTCATCTCCGCCAGTCATCGGATTGGTCAGCGAGAACGCGCCGGCCAGCACGGCACCCCAGACGCCCCCCACGTCCGGCTGTCCATCGGATAGCCGCGCAGGCTGCCATACCGGTGCGGCTGGCGTCTGCGCGCGAGCCGCTGGCGGCAGCTCCTGGCCGAACAGGGAACGCGTGAGGACCAGGAGAACGGCCACGGTCTGAAGACAGAGGCTGCTCGGTGATCCGCCGCAAGCGTGCCTGGAAGAGGGCATGAGAGTCGCGGCGTCATCGGACGCCGGCCCATAGTGTAGCCCCGCCGTAAACAAAACTCAGCCTTGTACGGTCTGGCAACTCAACTGGGACTCAGGTGACGGTTGCCTGCCGATTCTTGGGCCGCTCGTCTTGCATCGTCAAGGCACGACGCATGTATGAGTCGGTAGATACCCCGGACGTAGCACGGCCGTGAGAATTGCGCAGATTTCACCACTATTTGAAAGCGTTCCTCCGCGCCTCTACGGAGGCACCGAACGAGTTGTCGCATTCCTGACAGACGAGCTCGTGAGGCTCGGTCACGAAGTGACGCTCTTCGCCAGCGGCGATTCCGAGACTCAGGCGCGTTTGATTCCGGTATGGCCGCACGCGTTACGACTTGACGCCACCTGTCGTGACCCGCTGGCGCCCCACGTGCTGATGCTCGAGGAGGTCGCCCAGCGCGCTCATGAGTTCGATGTCATCCACTTTCACATCTCGCAGTTTCATCTGCCGATTGTCCGGCGTCTCTCTGTTGCACACGTCACGACCATGCACGGGCGTCTCGACATGCCGGAACTGGCGCCGCTGTTCGCCGAGTTCCAGGATGTCCCGCTCATCTCCATTTCAGACGCGCAACGCGAATCGCTGCCCGAAGCAGGCTGGATCGAAACGATTCATCACGGACTTCCTCTCGATCTCCTGAATTTCGACCCCGGTCCCGGCAAGTACCTGGCGTTTCTCGGACGCATTGCCCGCGAAAAGCGCGTCGACCGTGCGATTGCGATCGCGACGGCGTTGAACCAGCCGTTACGCATCGCAGCCAAGGTCGATCCCGCCGACCTCGACTATTTCGAGCACGAGATTCGTCCCCTTCTGGACAATCCGCTTGTGGAGTTCATCGGCGAAATCAGTGAACAGGAGAAGGGCGGATTTCTCGGTCAGGCGACAGCGTTGCTCTTTCCGATCGATTGGCCGGAACCGTTTGGCCTCGTCATGATCGAAGCGCTTGCGTGCGGCGTACCCGTGGTCGCATTTCGCGGCGGCTCAGTTCCGGAGGTGATCGATGATGGCGTGACAGGGTTCATCGTCGATTCTCTCGAGGATGCGATCGCCGCCACACGCAGGGTCCATCATCTGCCGCGGCGACGATGCCGCGACATATTCGAGGAGCGCTTCAACGCCACACGGATGGCGCGGGACCATGTCGCGTTGTACGAGCAACTGCTCGAGCGCCGGTCGTCCGGGCGCACGCTCACCGGGGTCGTGTGATGACCGAGATCCTGAAACTGGAAGAGCAGTTTGCGATTGTCAGCGAGGCGGAGCGCCCCGCTGCAACAGTCCGCGTTCTGAAGCAAGACGATACGTTCGCTGTCTACGATCCGCATGGCGACATCATTCCGGGGTCGGGGAGTCCGTACGGGCTCTACCACGCAGGCACGCGGTTTCTCTCGTCCTTCGAGGTCCGGCTCGGCCGTCGTCAACCGTTGTTGCTCAGTTCGACCGTTGCGGAAGACAACACGTCGTTTACGGCCGATCTGACCAATCCCGACGTGGTGCGCGATGGCAAGGTCATTTTTAGTCGCGGCGCGCTGCACGTGTTTCGAACGCGAGTGCTGTCCAATGGCGGATCCATCGAACGGATCCGCGTCGCGAACTACGACCTTCACTCGATTGAAGTCCCGCTGACGGTTCGCTTCGATTCCGATTTTGCCGATGTCTTCGAAGTACGCGGGACACGACGGTCGATCCGTGGCCATCGGCTCGCCAACACCTCGGGCAGCAGTTCCGTGACTCTTCGATACCGCGGCCTCGACGACGTCGAACGCCGCACGCGAATTCAATGCGGCCGCGTGCCGGACCGCGCGGACGAGAACTCATGGTTCTTTCTCATTCCGCTCCAGCCGCACGAATTCACCGAGATTGAGGTGGCCGCCACGTGTGAAATCGGTGAGGAGACGCGCTCTCCAACCACCTTCGAGATGACGGCGGCGAGCCGATCATCGGTCCGGGATTGCGAGGTCGTCACGTCCAACGGCGGCTTCGATCGCTGGCTGCGTCGATCCTCAGCCGACCTGCGGATGATGATGACGTCCACCGCGTTTGGCCCCTATCCGTATGCCGGAATTCCCTGGTTCAGCACCCCATTTGGCCGCGACGGAATCATCACGGCGCTCGAGTTGTTATGGATGCAGCCTGGTATCGCTCGAGGGGTGCTCAGCTTTCTTGCTGAGACTCAGGCGACGGCTGTCAACGACCAGCAGGATGCGCAGCCCGGAAAGATTCTCCACGAGATGCGCGACGGGGAAATGGCGGCGTTGGGGGAAATTCCGTTCGGACGGTATTACGGCAGCGTCGATGCGACGCCGCTGTTCGTGATGCTGGCGGATGCGTATTTTCAGCGCACGGGAGATCTGCCGTT
>DASTZI010000261.1:0-12089 GCA_035764385.1 Vicinamibacterales bacterium | reverse complement strand
ACGATCCAGCGGCCGCGGCACCCGTCGGTCGCTCGGCGGAGCGGACGCGTAATTCGGCCCGAGCGTCCAGACCACCTTGCCTGTTTTCCTATCGATGATCGCCACGACATTGGCGTTGCGTGAGCTGATGATCACATTGTCCGGACGGAATCGCTCATCGCCTGCCGTGAACCAGTGATTGCGGCCCACGAGCCGCATGCTGTTGACGTGGAGATAGTCGGCGCTGTCCGAATTGCGAATCAACGGCAGCTGCTCGGCCGTAAAGCCGAATTCCTCAAGATGGTCGCCTGCGGTCCACGTCCAGACAACGTCGCCCGCGGGGTTCACCTCGTAAATGACGTCGTCGAGCAACCGCGGTTGCGTGAATCCCTTGATGGGATGCACCGTATTGGCCAGCACCAGTGTGTTGCCATTCGGCAGCCGATCCCAGTCGTGGTGCTGATACGCGAGCTTGTCAGGCGCTTTTGCTCCGAACGTCCAGACGGTATTTCCTTCCCAATCGAGTTCGCCGATGCTCTGAGCCGCGCGGCCTGTTACGCCCGGAACGAGGTCGGTGCCTGGGATGTCGACCATGCTCAGCGTCACGAGGACGTGGCCAAGCTTCCCGCCTGTCAGCCGCGGATCGATCAACGTCGTCAAGTCACCGGCGTTCCGCCACTCGTGCACCGTAGTACCGTTCATGTCGATGAGGCGCGCGATGCTATCGCCGCCCGTAAACAGCACGAACGAATTGAGAGCCTTCGCAGGATCGTAGCGAGTCGTGCCAGTCGGGTAGACGCTCTGTCCTGAAAGGGCATGGGTAAGGCAGACCAACGCCGTCGTCAGTGTCAGTCGCGCGCGATACATCCTCATCGCACTCCTCATCCGATCCGGTCTGCGCCAACTCTCGCTAAAAATCCATCTGCACCGCCAGCTTCGCCGTTCGCGGCGTGATGACCCCTCGCACGGCTTGCCATGTCGATCCGTAGGTCGGATTGACTGTCGTCACCGTGTTCGCGTTCAGGGCGTTGCCAATTTCGAACCGCGGGCGGATCGACGTCTGGCCGAAGCGGAAGTTGCGATTCACAGCGAGCCCGAGCAGATTGAAGCGTGCTTCGCGGTACAACGAATTCGTGGGGACCAGCGCAACGCCAAGCGACGCGGTGCACTGTGCGGCGGTCAACCCCGCGCGGCACGCAGACAGGTTCCGGCCGAGCACCGGGGCGATCACCGAATTCGGTGCGTTCCAGACCGCCAGCGTCGGAATGCCCGGGCTGTTCTGGTAGTTGGCGCTCACCTGTACGTCGCCGCGCAATCGATACGATCCCGACAACTTGAAATCGGTCGAGGCCGACCAGGACGGCTGCACATGACAGGTGTTGGTCCCGGTTTGTCCCGGCCCCGCACCCGCTTCCGGCAGATTGGCGACAACGTCGCAGTTATCGGTGACGGTGCGTCCGATGCTGATGCCGCCGGTGACGAATCCGCCGTTGCCGAAGCGAGCATTCGTCGTGAAGTCGACGCCGTTGAAGACGGACGTCTGCTTGCCGAAGTCCGAGGCAGGCCGGACGAGATTGCTGACAGGATTGACAACCCGTTGATCGTGGATGCCGCAGATCTGCTGTCCCCCACCGCCGGGCAACTGCGAATCTGACGGCGCGTTCAGACAGAAGTAGTCGTAATTCGATCGATCGACGAGGATGTTGTCGGTCACCGTGAAATTGCCGCCGACGGTTCTGAAGTAGCCGACCGTTACCGCCACGCCGGACCGCAGCTCCTGTTGGAACGCGACGCCGCCCTGCCACGAGTACGGCGCGACGCCGAAGCCGTCGAGGACCGAGGGGGCGTACACCGTTCCCGGTACGGTCTTGCCGAAGTTGGCGTTGCTCAGCGGCCCGAGCTCGCTTTCCTGCGGGATGAAGTCGCCGTTGTCACTCCACACCCGCGTGGCACTCGTCACCATGGTCGACGTCGGATTGTTCACGGACACGAGCCCGCCCGCGGCAATCACCTGCACCGGTTGATACCGGCCCAAGGCCACTTTCAATGCGCTGCGGCCATTGCCGAATAGATCCCACGCCATTCCGAGCCGCGGGTTCAGATCCGTCAGGTGCGGAATGTTGTTCACCGGGGCGAAGTCTCGCGCCGGCACCCACCGACCAGCCGGCAGATGCTGTTCCGGCGTGTAGCCGCGCGCGTACTCGAACCGCAACCCCGGATTGAAAGTGAAGTTCTTCAGCCTCCATTGGTCCTGCACGTACACCGCGTGCTGCTGCACGTACGCATCGTCAATGTACGGTGTGGCCCAGTAGGTGATTAACTGCGGCACGGCGGTCGTCGGCGTCGAGCCATTGAACGTGTACGTCACGTCGCCGTTCAAGTACGCGTTGTTGTACTGGCGCATGCGCCGCAGTTGCACGCCGGTCTTGAAGTTGTGTGCCCCGGTGACATACGAAACGGACGCCTGGCCCTGCCATGATTGTCCGTACGAGTAGCCGTAGGCATTGCCGCCGCTGATACCCATTCCGCCGAGCGCTCCGTAGCGCCGGTTGTTCTGTTGATCGAACACGGCGATCCAGTTCGGATCGGGACGGTCGAATTGGTTGCCGACGGTCTGACCCATTTCCGCGACTCGCGCGTCAATCAACAGCCGGTTCGTCGCGATGCGATTCCAGCCAAGCTGGAAGATCCGGTACGGGTAATCCAGCCGATGGCCGGCGCCGTCGGCCATGATCTGTCCCTGGTTGACGAGGTTGTAGCAGTTGCAGTTGCTCTGCAGCTCGTAACTGGTCGTCACCTTGTCGCGGCTCGTGGCCTGCCATGTGACTCGCGTCATGATTGCTTTGTTGAACGTCCACGCGAAGGACGGCTGGGACAGATCGGGCGTATAGAACAACGTGTGCGGCGTCTGGTTGAAGTAGCTGCCGACAACGTACTGCTGGTTCTGGAGCTTGCGCGCGCTGCCGTAAAACCAAACGCGATCCCTCAGGATCGGACCACCGATGCCGCCGGTGACGTCGTAGAGCGATTTGATCTTGGCTGGCTGCGTTGCGCCGCGTGTCGACAGCGCGGTGTCCACGTTGTTCGATTGCAGCTTGCCGGAGCCGTAATCGGCCGTGAAGGAGCCGCGGAACTGGTTACCGCCGTCCCGCGGGATGTAGTTGACCTGCGTGCCGGCCCCGTGCGCCTCGGCCGTCAACCCGCCGTTGATCTGAACGCTGACTTCCTGAATGGCGGCCGGGATGTTGCTCGAATCCTGATTCTGTCCGCCGAGGGGCGAACCAACGAAGAGACCGTCGCGCAGCTGCACGATGATGCCGCCGCCATGTACGGTGAAGTTCTGCGCCTGCTCGTTCTTGGTGCCCGCGACGTCGATATTGGCGGCGGCCACCGTTGCGCCAGGCACAACCGCGGCAAAGAGACCGGCGTTTTTCCCGAGCGGCAGCGCCTGGATGACTTCCTGCTTGAAGACGGTCTGTTGGGCGGTGTTGGTGACATCAACGAGCGGGGCTTCCCCGCTGACCGTGATCGTCTCGCTCACGGCACCGACGGCGAGGTCGGCGTTGACGGTCGAGGCCGCGGACGTCTGCACCGTAATGCCCTCGCGTTTGAACGACGAAAACCCCTGCAGCGTGAAGGTGACCGCGTAGGTCCCTGGCCGAAGCGCCGTGACACGATAGCGACCCTGGTCGTCGGTCACGACGGAACGGGATCGTTCGATGAGCGCCGGGCTCGTCACCTCCACGGTGACACCCGGCAAAGCACCGCCCGATGCATCGCGCGCCAGGCCGACAATCGCGCCGGTGGTAGCGTCCTGCCCCGATACCGCCGCGGCGATCAGCAGGAACGATGCGAAGCCGAGCCAAACAACGAACCGCTGGACCATGACTGCTCCCTTCATCAACGCCTCGAGACAATTGCGCACGTACGCGTGGCAGCGGCCGACTTCACGGCCACGTCATGTGGTCGTCAACCTTCACCGCCGCTCACGCAGTCGTAAATGACCACCCTGTCCCAACAGGTGCGGCATTCGGTCCTGAAACGGTCGTGGATCGGAGCGAGCTGATAGTGCTCGTGAGCGCTCGCGTCCCGAAACATCAGCACGAGGGCGTACGAATACGTGTGATCCACGACCGGACGCCTCGTGTCGGCCGGAACCGCGATATGTCCGGCCTGAACGGTTTCAATCGTGAGCAACGAGTGCAGCCCGTCCATGAATTGTTTGCGCGCGTCGGCCGCCAAATCCGGTTTCAGCCAGAAATACACAGAGTGAATAAACATGGTTACTCGCGTCCGCAGGGCAGGTCATTCAAGGCGACGTTGTTCATCTGGCGCGTGATGAACGCGGCTGGTTGCCGCCGCCACTCGATGTCGAGCCGGCCAGAAACGCCGTCCGCCCTTCGTCAAACGGGTCGCACCAGATCGGTGGCTGCGCTTCGTATGCGGCGGGCGCCCGGTAATAGCGGTACTCGTAGGTATGCGGTGTCCGATAGATCTTCGGATCGGACCAGGTGAACGTAACCGCGAGAACCGCTCCGTTGCTCACCAACCGGTAGCGCTCGATCAGATGCGAGTCCGAGGTCCGGAAGCCGCCGCCCGGAATCGCCGAGAGCCCCTTCGCGCCATCGAAACCGACCGTATCGACGACGAGCGTGTCTCCTTCCCAACGCGCGATCGAATCACCCATCGTGGTCGCGTCGTAGACGTCCTTGCCGATGTGAGTGGTGCGATCGAGAAAGAGGTGACGCGGTGTCGCGATCGTTTCGAAGTTCATCACGATCTCGCGGCGACCCTGCCGGATATCGATTGGCCGTGTGGCATCCATCGCCGCCGGCATGCCTATCCAGTTGCACCAGCGCGTCGCGTACTCGTCCTGCTTGCGCTTCGCCGCACGAAGCGCCGGTGTGACGGTCGCCGCGAGCGCGGCGAGCGGCACATGACGACTGTCAAAGGAGAGTTCCCAGTAGCCGCTGATGTCGTGTGGATCGAACGCGACGGCCGGGCCAGCGCCGCGGCCGCGTTGCGCCGTCGCCGCCGATGCGGCCAGCAGCGCCGCAACGGCAATTGCGAGAGAGCGTGTTATTTCCCGTTTCATGGCCATCAACTTATGGAAGTTGCGTCGGCGGAATCACGGAGGTGCGTTGCGTCGGATCGCCCGAATCGCACCAGTCTTCGAACGGCCAACTGGCTGCTGGCTGGCGCTCGGCGACGATCTGATAGCTGTGCGGCTTCTGGTAAATCTTCGGGTCGTTCCACGTGTAGGTCATGGTCAGACGCTTGCCGTCTGCCGAAAGGGTGTAGCGCTCGGTCAATTGCGTTTCAGCCGTGCGGCGACCGCCTCCGGGGACGCCGCCCGGCGTCAATCCGACCGTGTCGATGACGAACGTCCCGTTCTCGTACCGGCCGATGGAGTGTCCCACCACCGTGGGCCTCCATCGCGACAAATCAGGATGCGTGCGGCCATCCATGTAAATGGTTCGGTGAAGTCCCGGGTTCTCCCGGACGATGAGGACTTCGTCTTTCGACTGGACGATGTGGAACGCCGATGAATTCGGCTCGAGCCCGCCGGGCAGCGTGCAACTCCCGTCGGTGACGACGTACGGCTCGCCCGCGGCGTGGGGTTTGTTGTCGTCCGCGACCAGCCCGGGCCGCAATCCGCCGCCTCCCTGACGTCCGGCCGCAGCCGCCGCGGCGGCCTCCGGAGTAAGCACTGCGTTACCGGTGAGTGTATTGACGGCGCCGAAGCTTCCTGCGCCGACCGTGTCGAGACGCACCCACGTGCCTTCGATATCGGGAAGGTTGGACTGCTGTGCGCGCGTGTGATCACCCGTCACTCCGATGCCCGCGATGACGACCGCTGCGAGAACAGAGGGATAGCGCATTCTTCGTTCCTCACCCGCCGATCAGGGCGTGCTCTTCGATGGTGCTGCGAACAATTGCGCGCGTTCGTCGTTATACGGATCGCACACCGCGTTGGGCCGCGGCTCGTAACCGCGCGGCAGGCGCGTGTAGCGCAGCTCGTAGGTATGGGGAGCGCGAAACACTTTCGGATCTGTCCACGTCGAGAGCACCTGAAGAACCTGGCCGTTGTTCAGTAGGCGGAATCGTTCGACCAGCTTCGATTCCGGCGTTCGGAATCCGCCGCCCGGAATGCCGAGAATGCCGTTCTCTGGATGGAACATCGTCGTCTCGACGACGAGCGTGCTGTCTTCCCAATGGCCGATCGAGTCGCCGTTGACGCCGGCTTCGTACTCGTCACTGGGAATGTGCTTGTCGCGATTGAGGTAAATCCACCGGTTCTGCGCGGCGGAGTATTCGGGGATGACCACCATAAAACCGGCGCTGATGCGGATATCAAGGGGCCTCGTCAACAGCATCAGGTTCGGGACGCCCAGGTTGTAACACCAGCGGTAGCCCTTCGCGTCGTGCGCCGCGACGGCCGCGAGCTTCTGTTTCGTGACGGTCGCCGCGAGCGCAGCGGTCGGAATGTTGCGGCCGTCATGCCCGTCTGGCGGCAGTTCCCAGTAGCCGGAAAAATCTTTGGGATCCACGGGCGCAGCGGGTGCGCCGGCACGTCCGCCGCGTCCCTGCGCGGACAGTGCGCCGACCGACACGGCCACGGCGCAAGCCACGACACCAGCCGTTCTGATCGTTCGCCGCAATACTTGGTAAATCACACGTCTTCCTATTTCTTGTTAACGTCGGGTTTGTTCTTGGTGTCCGTGCTCGGCGCGGTCAGAACGATCGACGTGTAGTTTTCCGGATGGTCGACGCTCGCATCGCACCAGTTCTCGAAGACGTAACCCGCATCCCACCGTTCGAAGCTGATGTCGTAGGTGTGTGGCTTCACATAAATCGTGGGGTCGGTCCATGTGTAGGTGATCGTCAAACGCTTGCCGTCCGGGGTGAGCTTGAAGACTTCGGTGAGAACCGTCGCCCGCTCTCTCCATCCGCGTCCGAAGCTCACGAGTCCCGGGGTGAAGCCCGTCGTCGTCACGAGGAGCGCACCGTTTTCCCAGCGGCCGACGGAATAGCCGGTTCCCGATGGCGTGATCGCCGAGACGTCTGGCATCCGCTTGCCGATATAAATACGGCGTCCGCCCGCGGCGCCGTCGCGCGCGATGACGACTTCATCGGCGGACTGGATCATCGCCATACCGGCGGAATTGATATCGACCCCACCGAAGCCGCCGCCAATGTTGCAGCGTCCGGCAGTGGGAGACGGACCGCCGGCCGCCGCTGCCTGCGGGGTCAAGTAGGCGCCGTTTGCCAGCCTGACCAACTGCGGCGCCGGAGCATTCGGATCAAGTCCTTGATCGAGATCCGGCGGTAGCTTCGCCTCGGCCTCCGGCAGCAGTTGCGCGTTCGGGAACATCAAGTCAATGCCGTGGTACGTTCCGCCGCCACCCGTGTCGAGCCGATTCCAGATACCTGAGAGATCGGGCGTCTGTGACACCGCCTGACGTTGCTGCGCCGTTGTGTCATTGGGCACGGCAACGATCCACGAGAGCAGGAAAGAAACGGCAGCAGCGCGAGTGCGATTCATGACGTGCTCCGTTGGAATGTAACCGGTTGCAGGGTGTCAGAGGCTAACGGAAAACGGCGACCAGGGCAAGCGGAGAATTTCAAGAGGGCGACCACTTTCATTGCTCCTCGAAGGAGGTCAGCTCACGCAGGCGGCGACCGCAGATGACGCTCGCTTCGAGCTTGTCGCCAGACGGTCCCTTCCAATGCGTCTCGAGACTGAGCCATCCCTCGTACGCGTCCTCTTTCAGCGCTCGCACCTGGCCGCGCCAGTCGATCCCCATTTCGCCAATCGGCCCCCAGACCGCGCGCCCATCACGAACGATGCAATCCTTCACGTGCACGTGCAGCACCCGCTCGCGCGGCAGGAGTTGATAGCCGTCCGGGTACGGCGTATCGCCGAGGATCAACGCGTTGGCGGGATCCCAGATCAATTGAAGGTTGGGATGCGGCAGCCGCATCAGCAACCGCGCGCTCTCCTCGGCGGTGCCAACGTTGCAGGCGTATTCGTTCTCGAGGCCGATCGTCACGTCATGTCTCGACGCCTCCTCGGCAAGCGCATGCAGCGCGGTAACAATCCGCTCCTCGCAGGCAGGCGGATCGACAGTTCGCCAGTAGGAAAACACGCGGACGATTCGTGCGGCGGTCAGCCCGGCGATCTGAAACACTCGATTGATGAGGCGCGGCTGATCGTCGAATGTAAACGGCGATCCGAACACATCCTGCTGGAAGCGATCGTCGACAGGAGGTCCGTTCGACAGCACGCATTTCAACAGCGGGGATGCGATGGACACGATCTCCATCTCCCGCGCTGCGGCCGCCGCGACAATCCTCTCAACCTCATTGTCTGACAGGTCGACAATGTTTCTGCCGCCGATGGTACGGAGCTCGACACCCGCCATTCCGACGGACTGCATGGCATCGAGCGCCACGTCCACATCGGGTGAGAACTCGTCGGTGATCGCCGCGAGCCGAATTGGCCGTGTCGATGCGGGTGCTACCATACGCACCCGTGGTCATCGGCAAAGGTGTTGCGGAAGGCCTTCTGACGGCGGAGGAATTCGACGCAACCGCACGTGAGGGTCTCCGTACCATCCAGGTCGACGGGCTGCGGGTGCTCGTGCTGATTCCCGACGGCACGCGCACGATGCCGATGCCCCGAATGTTCGACATTCTGGAGCGCGAGCTCGGACCGCGTGTCGCCGCCCTCGACTATCTCGTCGCGCTCGGCACACATTCGCCGATGACGGACGCGCAGCTGACCGCACATGTCGGCCGCCCTGTTGTGAACGGGATGACCGCAGGCGCCGACTCGACGGCGGGCCTCAAGCAGCGCCGCATCTTCAATCACCGCTGGGACGACCCGTCTGTCTTCGTGACGCTGGGAACGATACCGGCTACCGACATCGCCGCACTCACTGATGGAAAACTGTCGCAGGACGTACCGGTTGCACTGAACCGGCTCGTCACCGAATACGACCACATCCTCATCTGCGGCCCCGTCTTTCCGCACGAAGTGGCCGGTTTTTCCGGCGGCGCCAAATACCTGTTTCCCGGCATCGCGGCGCCAAGCATCATCCACTTCACGCATTGGCTCGGCGCACTTATTACCAGCTACGAAATCATCGGAACGATCGACACACCGGTGCGCGCCGTCATCGATCGCGCCGCCGCATTCCTCGACACGCCGACGTCGCTCGTGGCGCTGGTGACCACGCATGACGGCGTCGCCGGCGTGTTCTGCGGCGACGTGCGCGCGGCGTGGCGCGAGGCCGCGCGTGTGTCGTCGCGTCGCCACGTCGTCTGGGTGGACTCCCCCTTCGATCGCGTCGTGTCCGTGATGCCGTCGATGTACGCCGACATGTGGACCGCCGCGAAAGGGATGTACAAGATGGAGCCGGCGATGGCCGACGGCGGTGAAGTGATCATCTACGCGCCGCACGTCAACGAAGTGAGTTACGTCCATGGCTCACTGCTGGACGAAATCGGCTACCACTGCCGCGACTACTTCGTCGAACAGTGGGCCCGGTTTGCGCGCTATCCAGGCGGCATTCTCGCGCACTCGACGCATTTGAAGGGCTGCGGGACGTTTGAGCCGGCCAACGCCGTCGAAACACCGCGGGTCGAGGTCACGCTCGCCACAGCAATTCCACGCGAACGATGCGAGCACATCAACCTGGGATACCTCGACCATCACACCATCGATCGCGACGAGTGGCCGACCGATCTGGGACACGATACGCTGCTGGTTCCTCGCGCCGGTGAAGTCTTGTACCGCGTCGGTCAACCGCCGAACTAAACCATCAACGCCTGCTTCATGTAATCGAGGTCGCGCCGCGTCTCCTCGACGGGACCGCGCGTACCCATGAATTCGCGCTCGATGAATGCATAGATCGGCCACTTGTTGTCGCGAATCATGGTGAGGCATTCCTTGATCGGCGTGTCGCCGGTGCCCCACTCGACGTTTGGCCCCTTGTTGCGCTTGCGATCCTTCACGTGAATGTGCGTGATCCGATCGTGGTGCTCGCGGAGGTACGCGACCGCGTCGTTGTTGCCGGCGGTGAAGTGACCGATGTCGAGGCAGACGCGGAACTCCTTCGACATGTTCAACAGCTTCTGCAGACTTTCCACCGACGCAATCTCGTTCGGATCCTCGACTTCGGCGTGCGTGTGAAAGGCGGGGCGAATCTTGTACTTTTCGACGAACGGCACCAGCCGCGGTCCCATTGACACACGGGTCTGGTTGGTCTGGAACACGCTGACGCGCAGCGCCTGCATCTGCCGGAACATCGCGTCGAGCTCCGCGTCCGTCACATCGTCGGCCATCGTGTTCGACATCGAATACAGATTGATCTTCGCGTCGTCGAATTTCTTGCGGACTTCGCGGAACCGCTCAAAAGAGGCAGGCGACAGACGCCATTGGCGCAGCTCGTCGCGCGACTTGTCGTATTCCGGATTGGGCACCTTCGGGACCTGACCCCCGACGGCGGCTCCGCGCACCGGCGGACCGAAAAAACCTCCCGACAACTCGACGTTGCCGATGCCCATTTCCACCAGCTGCTGAATCAGGACGTCGAGTGGATCCTTGCCGGATACCTGCGGCAGCGGATTGAGCGAGGCCGTCGTGATTCCGAGCTTCACGCCGCGCACCGTCAATTCGATTGCAAACAGTTTCGATGCCGCCAGGGTTGGCAGCGCGATCATCGAGAGCGCCGCTTTTGCAAAATCTCTTCGTGAATACACGACTCGCCTCCTCGAAACGCGTGGATTCTATCGCACGTCGCTGGCAATTGGACGACCAGGTGCAAAACGGTTTACAAGGTGGCTTGTCCACATCCGACGGCAGTATGATTGGCCACGCATGGCAACACGGCCGACGAGCCCGAGTACCGAACAGGTTATTGCTCACGTCCGCGACCTGATTGGACGCGGACACCTGCGCGCCGGCGACCGGCTGCCAGCGGAGCGCCACCTCGTCACGCAACTTGGCGTCAGCCGCCCCACTGTACGATCCGCCTTGCGTGCCCTCGCCGCGATGGGCGTGGTCGAAGCCCGGCACGGATCGGGAACATACATCCCGGGTGGCCCCCCTAAGCTCGATAGCCAGCCACTCAGTTTTCTCGCGGCGCTGCATGGGTTTACACGCGATGAAATGTTCGAGGCACGCCGCGTCCTCGAGGTGAGCGCAGCCGGACTGGCGGCCGAACGCGCCAGCGGTCACGATCTCGCCGCAATCGCGGAAGAAGTCGCCAGTCTCTTCGCGAACATGGAAGACCCGCAGCTGTTTCTCGTCCACGACATGCAGTTTCACCGCGCGGTGGCGGTCGCATCGCGCAATCCGATCCTGGCGTCGCTGATTGAGATGGTGTCGACCTTGTTTTTCGAGCACCGGCGTCCGACCGCCGCGCGGGCAACCGACCGGAACCTTCGCGATGCGGCCGACATGCATCAGCGGATCTACCGCGCCATCCGCCAGCACGATGCGGAGCAGGCGCGGACCCTGATGGACAACCACCTTCGTCAGGCCGCGATGCACCACGCGGAAGAGGCGCAGGACGCCGTCCGCGCTGTGGCGGCGCGACCCGCGGAATCCCGGCGACGCCGCAACGCGTAAACTCGCACCCAACCGGTTTGTCCAATTCGATCGGACTTATAATGCGCGCCTCCGGTTCCCACTCCGGCTTCCAAATTGGTAGACCACTTCGATCGGCTCTGAGGGAGGCACTGACGATGACGTTCAGCATCTGGCGGCTCATGGCGGTGGCCGTCGTCATTCTGGTGGCGTCCGGAACCGTAAGCGCGCACCATTCGTTCGCGATGTTCGATCAGGACAAGCTCGTGACGCTCAAAGGCTCGGTGGCGGAATGGTATTGGATCAATCCGCATGGCCACATCATTTTGAAAGTCGATGCTGCGCCGGGTGTCGATCCGAAGTTCGTGGGCGAGTGGGACATCGAGTGTGCGAGCACCAGCATCATGCGGTTGCAGGGCTGGTCGAGCGCGACGCTGAAAGCTGGCGATCAAGTCACGATCTCGGCGAATCCGCTGAAAGACGGGAACAAGGGCGCATCGCTGTTCTACGCCAC
>DASTZI010000260.1:0-2999 GCA_035764385.1 Vicinamibacterales bacterium | reverse complement strand
GGCACGCGCGTCCAGGAATACGTCTGCGCCGAGAACAACCTCGACCCCGCAAATTTCGAGAAACTGCTGAAGGAAGGCGTCCAGATCGGGAGATAACGCGCCGGCCATCGTGAGGAGTATCCCGGGCCCGCCCTTCTCGGCTTCGCATGACGATCTCCAGAGTCAGAAGCTGATCCTCACAGATAGCTGTGCCTGCCGCGCCGCGTCGGCGGTTGTAATCGTCCCCGCAGTCACCAGCGGATTTTCGACATCGGTCAGAGCGCCATACACAGTCCGGTCAGGAAGTCCGAGATTCACTCGATTCAAGACATTGAACACATCGACGCGAAGTTCAGTGCGCAGAGCGCCGCGGAGGGGAATCATCTTCATGAACGACAAATCGATCCGTGAATAGCCGGGAAGTCGAAACCCATTTCGTGGCGCGTTTCCTAACGTGCCCAGCTGCGGAATGGTGAAGGCACATGGGTCGAACCAGAGGTCTGCGGTCCCCACCGGCGTTCCCGGTTTGATGTTTCCGCACCCGCGCGAGACACCCTTCGTCACGTCTTCGGGCTTGACCCCGGGTATGAGATCCGGCCGATCGATCCCGGCCTGCCCACCAAGTACTCCGCTCCTCGAGCGGTTTGTCATCAGTGCAGGCGTGAACGGCTGCCCTGACGTGGCCTGCACGATCGTGGCGACCTGCCATGTATTCAGAAGGGCCCCCGCGATCGATCCCGGTGTGAATGCATCGGGCACGCGATAGACCAGATTGAACCGGTAGTTGAGCCGGACGTCGGTAAGCATGGGTGCCCAGTCTCGGTCTCGGTCGAAGGGATTGTCACCCGCCTGGCCATCGGCCCCGCCAAGGTCTGTGTTGGAGAAGGCCGAGAAATTGTCCTTGGCACTGGCCCACGTCAACGAGTTTTGAAACTGGAGGCCTCGACTCAGCCTCTGATTCAGCCTCAGTTGCAGCGAGTTGTATTGAGACTTCGAATCAGCGACCTTGAGCTCGATGGTATTCCAGTACGGACTCACACGCGGTTCCAGTCCAGTCCAGAACGGACGACCGTCCGCCAACGTCTGCGACGGCTTTCTGGGATTGCCTTCCGCGGTCCTGATCAAATTGACGCCGCGTGACCCCGCGTATGCCACCGTCAGTGCCATGTTGGCGATCAACTCCCGTTCGACGGCGACGTTGTAGTGCCACATGCTGGGTGCGGCGAGGTTGTAATCGATGATGCGAAGCGCTTGCGGTGTCCCTTCCGCCGGCAACTCGAACGGTACGGTGAAGGGCGCGTTGTTGACGCGGCTGAGCGACGAGAACGGAGGCGTTCCGGCGACTGCCTGCACGAGCGGCGTCGCCATGTTGCCCAGGTCGTAGAGACGCGCGGCCGCGCCTCTGACGGCGGTCCTGCCGTTGCCTTGGACGTCCCATGCAAACCCGAAGCGTGGGCTGACGTCCCGCAGCGTGTTGTTCTTGAACATGGGGCCGAGCGTGGCCGCCGCGTCGGTCAGGATGTTTCGGATCGCTGATTCCTTACCGAACTTTTCCTTGTATCGCGTCTGCGGTTCGTACCGCAGCCCCAGATTCAGCGTCAGCCTTTCAGAGGCCTTGAAGTCGTTTTGCGCGTAGACGCCGACCGCCGTGTACGTCAACGTCTTGGAATTGGAGGACCCTGGCGACGGTGCCCTCGTGAAGTTCGGCATTCCCAACAGAAATGAGGTCACATTGGCGAAGCTGGCCTGACCACCCCGCGAAAACGCCTGCTGCACGAACTGCTCGACACGATTGACGCGTACACCGAACTTCCACGCCGACCGGCCCGAGGAGATGTTCGTGTCGTTGCTCGCCGTGTACTCCTTCCCCGCAAACGCGCGTGGGAAATTCGCCGACGGCCCCATGTCGGTCACGCCTCCCACGGAGACGATCCCCATGGCTTCGCCGGGCAGGAAGTTATACCGGGGGTCGCTGAGTAGCTGGGGCGGGTAGTCGGCGATGAAGTGCGAGTCCGGACGGCTATACGACACCCTCGTGGTACTCACGATTGTCGGGCTGAAGATGTGGTTCTCCGACAACGTCAGGAAGCGGCTCCGGGTTTCGGCGTGCGTCTCGTACCCGGGAAAGAACGTGGCGGCCGTAATATCGCCATCGGTCTGCGTGTATCGCCCGAACACCGTGCTCGTCTGCGACAGATTCGCGTCCACGCGAACCTGCCCGTACAGGTCTGACGCCGGCTGCGTGAACAGGAACGTGTACCGATCGCCAGGGGCATTCGGCAGCGGGTACAGATCGACGAGTGGTTTGATCGCCGGGTGAATGCGAGGCACTAATCCGCCATCCACATGCGCGGCGGCCGGCAGCGTGTTGGAGATGTTCGTCGTGCCGCGCCGGACCCTCGCGTATTCGATGGTGCCGTGGAACAGGAGGCGATTCCGCAGGATGGGCCCGCCGAAGGACCCGCCGTAGTTGTTGCGCGAAAATTCAGTTCGCTCGCCAGGCTTGTCAAAGTAGTTGGCAGCCTCGAGGTTGCGGTCTCTGTGATACTGAAAGAGCGAGCCATGGAACTGATTCGTTCCGGCCTTGCTCACCATCACGGTCTGACTTCCCACCACACCGCCGAATTCAGCCGGAAAGGCGTTGGTCAGGACACGGTATTCCTGAATGCCGTCGAGTCCGAGCGTCTGGCCGGTCACTGAGGAGGTGGTGACGCCGGTGCCGTTCCGCATGTCCGCCCCGTCGAGTGAATAGCCGTTGGATCGCGGAGAGGCGCCGCTGCTGCTGAACCAGATGCCGGGATACGCGCTGTTCTGGATCGTCCGGCTCTCGCTCACGCCCGGTTGCATCATGGTCAGGCCGATGTAGTTGCGGCCTTCGAGTGGAAGCGAGGCGATCTCTGCTTCGGTAACCACGGCGCCGAGCGCGCTCGTCGTCGTCTCGACGAGCGGGGCTTCCCCGGCGACGGTTATGGTCTCCTGGATCGATCCGAGCTCGAGCAACATGTCGAGAACGGCTTCCT
>DASTZI010000259.1:0-6154 GCA_035764385.1 Vicinamibacterales bacterium | reverse complement strand
AGCGCTCGCGTGTAGAGATCAATCACCCGCTCTTCAAAGAGGCGAATCGCAAGCATCTGGCGGTACATGTGCACCAGCTTCTGAACGTCGACGCCCGCGTCTGTCTGTTTCGTGGCAATGGTCATGGCGCGTAAGTATCTCCTCCCAGCGCGACAATCGCAACGCTGGGTCGTTCGGTCCTGCGACGTGACGATGTCTTCGGACGGTTTGCTCTAACCAGCGGCGACGGGCGCGTGTCGCGCGACACCAACCTTGCGCGGTGCGGTTTCGCGGAGGAACACTGAAACGACGACGCCCAGCACTACCCCGGACATCGCGACCCATAGGATGTTCTCGATGCCGTAGCGCTGCGCGACCGTACCGGCAATGATCGGCGCTACGCCGCCGCCGAAAATCTCGCCCGCGCCGACGACCATCCCGATCGCCGATGAAACCAGTCCTGGCGGGGCCGACTCAGTCGAGATCGGCCCCGTTATCAGCGCGATGTTGCCGAGGCAGCAGAAGCTGACCATGAACAGCAACGCGAAGAGCATGGGCGGATTCGCACCCGTGTTTTTTAACAGGTACACAAATACGGAGGCACCCAGGAACCCGAGAACTGCCATCACCCGCCGGCCGAACAAATCCGAAAGACCGGGCACGCCGAACTGGCCCACGAAACCGCCGAAGCCGAGACCCGACATCACGAACCCCATCTGCGTCGGGCTGAGTTTCAAGTAGTCGAGCAGATAGTTCGGCACCATCGCGCCGAGCACGAACACGCACGTCATCGCACAAAACAGGCCGCCCATCGACAGCACGATGTTGCGGCTCTTGAACACGTCGGTCCATTTGCCGCCTTGTTCGACCGCACCAACCATGCGACCGCCCTGCGTCTCGGCCGGCTCGCGCAGCACCGCGTACAAAAGCACGCCCACGATGAGACCCGGAATGCTGGCGGTGAGAAATACCCACCGCCACGACGGCACAACCTGCAGCAACTGGGTCGCGATGATCGGGCCGAGTGCGAGTCCGAACAACGCGAATCCGCACTGTTGGAGGCCCTGCAGGAAACCACGGCGGCTCGGACGAGAGGCCGAGGCGGTTGCCGTAAAGCTCGTGGGACAGTACGACCCCTCCATCACACCCATCAGCAGACGGATCGCGAACAGGCTCGCGAAGCCGGCGGCCAATCCAGAGACGCCAGAGAGGACAGAAAACAGAAACACGGCCGGGATGAGTATCTTGCGGTGTCCGATCGCGTCGGAGAGCCGGCCGCTGAACACGGCGAACACGCCCCAGGCCATTCCCAGCGCGCCGATGATGGTCCCCTGATCCTGCAGGTTCAGGCCGAGGTCCGCCAGCATGAACGGGAAGAGGGGCGCAATGATCCAGCGATCGAGCCCCACCAGTCCGAAGCCCAGCCCCAGCAGCGTCACGGCCTTCCACTCGTACGATGTATCCCACCCCTTCGACTCGCTCTGCTCGCTTACGGCGTTAGGCATGTGTTTGGTCATGTGTCACCATGGTTCGGCGGGGTTCTTATACGCTTCCCGGCAACTAGAGATCAATACGTCATGCATCACTTCGGGCACTTCGACGCAGCCGCCCTTGCCGGTCATCCGGTGTACGAAGGCCACAGCGAAGGCTACCGCCAGGCGCCGCTCGTCGATCACACCACCGGGTCGGTGCACACTGGTCTCAGCATCGCCGAGCTGACGCCGCGTGGGACGATCGCGCCGCACGTCCATTCCTACGAGGAAAGCTTCTACATTCTGAGCGGCGAGGCGATCCTGCGCATCGGCGGCGACGCCTACCGCGTCGGACCGGGCGATCTCGGAGCGCTCAAGGTCGGGACCGTGCACGCGTGGCGCGCGGCCGGATCCGCACCGGTGCGGTGGCTGCAAATGGCGGCGCCACAGCCAAAACCGCCCGGTCAAGAGCGCGACACGTTCTTTCTCAAGGATGCGACCGTACCGACCGACGCGCCACCTCTCGATCTCGCCCGTCTGAACGGAAACCTGCTCGGCCACTTCGACGTTGGACAGATTCCTCCAGGTGATGAGGGGCGCATTGAAGCTGGCGGTCTCAAAGGCGTCTTCCTGAAGTGGCTGATCGACGAGAACTTCGGCGCGCGTCACCATCGCCTGCTGTTGATCGAGTACCTGCCCGGCGTCTCGATCGGCCTGCACGATCACACCTACGAAGAGGCCTATTTCATCCTGAGTGGCGAGGTCGAGGCGACGCTCGACGGCAAGCGCTACCGGGCGCGGCCAGGCGACGTGCTCTGGACCGGCGTCGGCTGCGTCCACGCATTTGCGAACACGGGACGCGAGCCCGTCCGCTGGCTCGAAACGTTTTCTCCGCAGCCGCCGCAGGAAAACGTGTTTCGATTCGTGGCCGACTGGGAGCAGCGCGCCAGGGAACTGGAGGGATCATGACCACAGAACGCACGCGCCCGTTGACCGGCGCTGAATACATCGAGAGCATTCGCGACGGCCGCGAGATCTGGATTTACGGCGAGCGCGTCAAGGATGTGACGACGCATCCGGCGTTCCGGAATACGGTGCGGATGATCGCGCGGTTGTACGACGCCTTACACGATCCCGCCCGCAAAGAGACGCTCACGATCCCGACCGACACGGGCAACGGCGGCTACACGCACCGCTTTTATCGCGCGACGCGCAACGCCGAGGAGCTCGTCGCGGCGCGTGACGCCATCGCGGAATGGGCGCGCGTCAGCTACGGCTGGATCGGCCGGAGCCCGGATTACAAGGCCGCGTTTCTCGCGACGCTCGGCGCGAATTCGGACTTCTACACGCCGTACGCGGACAACGCACGGCGTTGGTACAAGAAGGTCCAGGAAGAGGTGTCGTTCGTCAATCACGCGATCGTGAACCCGCCCGTCGACCGCGACCGGCCGCTCGACGACGTGAAGGACGTCTACATGCACGTCGAGGAGGAGACCGACGCCGGCCTGATCGTCAGCGGCGCCAAGGTCGTCGCCACCACATCGTCACTGACGCACTACAACTTCATCGCGAACAACGGCGCACTGCCGATCAAGACCAAACCGTTCGCCTTCGTCTGCATCGTTCCCACCGATTCACCGGGCGTGAAACTGTTCTGCCGGCCGTCGTACGAAATGACGGCCGCCGTCATGGGCTCGCCGTTCGACTATCCGCTTTCGAGCCGCATGGATGAGAACGACTCGATTCTCGTCTTCGACAAAGTCTTCGTGCCGTATGAGAACGTCTTTGCGTACGGCGACATTGACAAGGTCAACAACTTCTTCCCGCGCTCAGGGTTTCTCCCGCGCTTCATGTTCCAGGGGTGCACGCGTCTCGCGGTGAAGCTCGATTTCTTTGCGGGCCTCCTGCTGAAGGCCGTCGAGGCAACCGGGGTCAAGGACTTCCGTGGCGTGCAAGCACAGGTCGGCGAAGTACTCGCGTGGCGCAACCTGTTCTGGGGGCTGACCGACGCCATGGCGCGCACCACGATCCCGTGGACCGAAGGGTATGTGCTGCCGAATCTCGACTACGGTCTCGCCTACCGCGTGATGTCCAGCATGGCGTATCCCAAGATCAAGGAGATCATCCAGAACACCCTCGCCAGCGCGCTCATCTACCTGCCATCGAGCAGTCTCGATTTGAGAGTCCCGGAACTGCGGCCTTACCTGGATCAGTTTGTTCGCGGCTCGAACAATTACGGCGCGGAACAACGCATCAAGCTGATGAAGCTGCTGTGGGACGCGGTCGGCACCGAGTTCGGCGGCCGCCACGAACTGTACGAACGCAACTACTTCGGCAACCATGAGAGCATCCGCTTCGAGACGCTGATGGTGTCAGACCTCACCGGCGCGAGTGCCAAGTACAAAGGATTCGCCGAACAGTGCATGGCTGAATACGATTTGACCGGTTGGACCGTCCCCGATCTGATTAATCCCGACGACGTCAGCGTTGTGATGAAGAAGCGCAACGTAACGGCATGATCGATTCGCGTACGTTTCGTCAAACCGTCGGACACTTCGCAACCGGGGTCACGGTCATTACCACCGAAGTCGACGGCGCGATCCGCGCGCTGACGGCCAACTCCTTCACCGCGGTGTCGCTCGATCCGCCGCTGGTGCTGTTCTGCGTCGGCAAGACCACGAAAACAGGCCAGGCCATTCACGCGGTGAAGGGCTTCGCCGTGAACATCCTCCGGCGAGAGCAGCAGGACCTCTCGACCTATTTCGCTGGCGGGTGGACGCATCCTTTGCCGCCGGCGTTTACCTTCCTCGACTGGGAGGGCGGCCCGCGGCTCGATGGTTGCGCGGCGGCCGTCGGCTGCTCGATTCATGCGATCCATGACGGCGGCGATCACTGGATTGTCGTGGGGAAAGTGCTGGCGCTGCACCGGACGTCGGGCACCTCACCGCTGCTGTTTCACGGAAGCCGCTACGCCTGTCTGGGA
Source organism: Vicinamibacterales bacterium (assembly GCA_035764385.1). Lineage (GTDB taxonomy): Bacteria > Acidobacteriota > Vicinamibacteria > Vicinamibacterales > UBA2999 > Gp6-AA40. Next base: position 1,720 of record DASTZI010000259.1, on the reverse strand, counting down.
ACGACCTTCGAGAGCGAAATCCTCGTATCTGGTTTTTGATTCAGGCGTCGCACCTGCTTTCGGATAGAGTCTTGCGCTGAGAGAGGAGTCGCCATGCACGTGTTGCTCCGACCAATAGCCGCTGGCGTCGCCATCATCACGGTTTGTCTCTGCGTCCCACGAACCGTCGCTGCCCAAGAGTACGAGAAGTGGTACAAGCTGTCGGAACAACAGTTCCTCGAGCTGAAGCAGAAAGCCCGTGGCGGCACCAAGATGACCTGGGACAAACTTCCAGACTGGACGGGCGTCTGGACGCATGACGGTGGCACGAGGTTCGATCCGAAGATCCCGAACTACGCACCGACGAGCGCGAAGCTGACGCCGGAGTATCGCGCGAAGTTCGAGAAAAAACTCGCGGACCAGAAACAGGGCGTCGAGTGGGACCATCTGAGTTATTGCCTGCCGGCGGGCTTTCCACGCTGGATCACCGAGCCGTTTCTTCGCGAATTCATCGTCCGACCCGAAGAGGTCTGGTGGATCAATGAGCAGCAGAGCGAGGTCCGCCGCATCTACATCGACGGGCGCGGCCACGTTCCTGAAGACGAGGCCTACGCCACGTGGACCGGAGATTCGATCGGTTTCTGGGACGGCGACACGCTGGTGGTCCACACGATCAACAACAAGGAAGGCCAATACAATCGTGGCCAGCCGGACTACAGCGACAAGGTCAGCACGGTGGAGCGGATTCGAAAAGTGAGCGCTGACGTCATCGAGGATGACATCACCGTCTACGATCCGTTGTCGCTCGTGGAACCGTGGCACGTGGTCAACCGCTACGTGCGCGTGAAGACCCCGAACCTTCGCATCAACATGTGGTCGTGCGAAGAGAACAACAACGTCATCAAGACGCAGGACGGCAGCACGCAATTCATCCTCAAGGGTGAAACGGGATACAAAGACCCCAATGCACTGATCACGGGACCCGGCGGAACGCAGGCGCCCAAGTAGGGTTGCCCGAGCCGAATCACCAGATGCGGAGGAGCCTGTGAAGACAATGTTTGCCACTCTGCTGGGTGCGGCGGTACTGGTCGTCGGAGCTGTTCATCTGTCGGCGCACCATTCCGCCATCGCGTACGACCGCAACGCGGATGTCGAGCTGACGGGAACGATCCGGGAATTCCAGTACACGAATCCTCATTCCTGGCTGTACGTTCAAGTCGTCGACAAGACAGGCCAGACGGTCGATTGGGGCTTCGAGGCCGAAGGCCCCAGCACCCTGCTGCGTGCCGGTATCAAAGTCAGCTTGTTGAAACCCGGCGAGAAGGTCACGGTGAAAGGTCACCCGTTGAAGGACGGCCGTCCAGCCGCGATTCTCGTCAGCGTGACGAAAGCCGATGGCTCGGTGCTCAGCTCCGATGCGGCACTTCGCCGAGGGCCCGGCGGCAAGCCGATCGACACACAGTAACGCGTCTCAATTCACTCCGCCGCGCCTATCCAGCGAACGATCGCGGATCTGTCTGCTGTATGATCGGCGCCATTTCCTCGCGTCTTCGGCCATCGCAGCACACCATCAACTGAGGGAGGTCCGCGTCATGCGTTCGATCCTCGGCTTGCTCGCACGCTTCGGGTCTACGGTCGCCTTGCTCTTCCTGCTACCAACGATGTCATTCGGCCAGAGCTCGATCGCGGGCGTCGTCAAGGACGATACCGGAGCCGTCCTCCCCGGCGTGACCGTCGAGGC
>DASTZI010000258.1:0-2926 GCA_035764385.1 Vicinamibacterales bacterium | reverse complement strand
CCGGAACGCTCACCACGTGAAAGGGACGAATCTCCGTCGGCGCCGCCACATCTACGAGCTTTGTCATCGCTGTCTCCTTCTCAGCCGGTTCGCGACTGCTTGTGGAAAACGCGCGTTCGCAACGCACTCTCCTGTCGTGATCGGCCTGGGCCGCGATGGCGCCTGCTCGAGTTTCTGCGACAGGTTGAATCGCAGCCTACTGGCGGTGGCGTTTCCACAGTGTCCTGAACAGCACATCCCGTCAGCACGGAGATGAAGGGGATCTTCGAGCTCTCGATCGCAAGCCCAACAGCAGGCGGTCGAGAGAACGACCAGCGACTCGATGCCGGCGCCACCTTCAGGCATTTCCGTTCTACTCTGACGTCTATGCCGCTCCCACCGAGTCAGCCGCTCGGGACGCTCACAGGTGTTTCTGTGATCGAACTGTTGCGACGCGGATCATGGTCGTCGGTGCCCGCTGACACCATCGAGTCGCTGGTCGGCCGCGGACGACTGGTCGAATTCTCCGCGGGCGATACGGTTTATGCCGAAGCCGATGCCGAGCGCCTGGCTGTCCTCACGCTCGGTCTCCTGCGCGTCTACATGCACGCCAGTGACGGCCGGCAGGTCACCGTGCGATATGTCCGAGCAGGTGATCTGCTGGGTGTGCCCGCCCTCATCGCCGGCCCCGCACCCGTTTTCGTGCAGGCGGTGACGCCTGGCGCTGCGTTCTACTTCGACGTGGCCCAGGTCAAACGTGTAGCGGTGATCGACGCGCCGCTGGCCTGGGCGCTCGCGGAAGAATCGGTGCATCGACTCTACGACGTCCTCGAAGAGCTCGCCGGCAATACATTCGCGTCGGTTCGCCAGCGTGTCGCGCGCCACCTCCTTGATCTTGCGACGTCGCAACCGGCATCAAACCAGACCCTCACGGCGCTGGTGAATCAGCAGGATCTCGCGAACAGCGTCGGTTCCGTCCGCGAAGTCGTCGCGCGCGTCCTCGCAGAGCTTCGCGCGGAAGGGCTCGTCCGAACGTCCCCTGGCCGGGTGGAGATCATCGATCCGGTGCGAATGGGCCACGAGTTGTGGTCGCGGAACGCGTGACGAAAGTCACAGCCTCCGAAAGACGGGTCCGGCACCATGCGTCTCGAGGTCACGAATCAACAGACCTCAGATTGCAGGTCACATGTTTGCCGTCGACCATGCCGCTACCGCGCTCGTAATCAAGCGGCGCTTCCCTTCGGTTCCTCTCGCGCCGCTGCTCGTGTCGGTCCAGGCAATGGAATTGGCCTGGGTCGGTCTCAACTACCTCGGCGTGGAGCGCACGACGACCGAAGCGACCGTGCGCAGCGTTTCCGACATCCATCTCTCGTACATGCCGTACTCACATTCCGTCGCCACAGCCCTGATCGCCGCTGTGCTGGCGTGGCTGGTCGTGGAAAAGTCACTCGGTCGCCCGCTGTTGGGCCGGGCGATCGGCGTCGCGATCGTCTCGCACCTGGTCCTCGACCTGTTGACACATGCACGCGACATCGCGCTCTGGCCTGGCAGCACGCTCCCGGCAATCGGACTGGGCCTGTACGATCACGCGCCGATGTGGGGCTTCGCTCTCGAGATTGCGTACGGTGTTGTGTGTTGGCGTGTCTATCGTGGACGCCGATTCCTGCTCGCGATGATCGTCCTCGGCAACCTCGCAAACATCACGCTGTTCTCGGCCGCAATTCCCGGGCCGGAGCAGTATCTGGCCGGCCACCCGCTGATGGTCGTTTCGATGGTTGCCGCGCAGATCGTCGTGACGATGGTACTGATCGGCGTGCTCGCGACACGAAGGGCTGATGACCTCACCCCTGAGGCGTTTCTCCGCCTGCACCCGATGCCCTGAACCTCGGACTGCACTCGGGGCGCTCACTGCGGGAACTTGCGGTCTTTCCGCGTGGCCTCTACCTTCTTCGCGCCCCGCGGTGGCGTGAACGCGAAGTCGGCGGCGGTGAATCGAGGCCGGGTCTCGTGCACGCCGTACACGGCACGCATCGTGACGCTGAAGTCTTTCCCGGTGTCCGGGTGCTTGCCGCGGGCCGTCAGAAGATATCCCTGAATCAGATGACTCGAGGCGGACAGATAGTAGGTGATTTCACTCTCGATAGGCATCAGCGGCGACGCCGCCGGCGACTTGAGCTGCACGACGTCCACCGCGGTATTGCCGATCTTCGCGGGGGCGCCAAGAGTGATCGCCATTCCGGATTCAGTGAGATTCTTCATCGTGGCAACCTCACCAACCAGGAGATCCCATTCGATGATGGTGTCGTCGGTCCAGGTGACGCCGTCAAACGTTCCGATGGCATCGTCTGGAAGGAGCCGGGCCAGGTCCGGCAGGGTCGCCGGCGCAGCCACCTGGGTGTACGTATTCGGCGCGCTTCGCCAGTGCCACAGGCTCGTACCGTCGGACACGATCAGGTAGCGCGTCGGCTTTCCGTCGTCCCCTTTGGCTGACGCCTCCATGTAGAACTTGTTGGGCCGCTGCATGCGGAGCTCGAGCGTCTCGGGTCCTGGCAACGGAAAGTCGTCGCGCGTCATGCTTCCGCTGTACCGCGCAGTCCAGGTCACTTTGATGTGCAAGGCATCGAGCGACTTGTACGCGGCATCCATCTGCTCGAGCGCGCTGCGCGCACGCGGATCGACCGCGGCATCCTGAGACCGTACGCCGATGGTACAGACGAGGGCCGCAACGATGACGGCGGCCGGTTCGTGCAGTCTGCTTTTCATCACCTTCGCCTCCGTCGTCACGTGCTCATCAAGGCGCAAAGGATGGTAACAGCGGCTCATCGGCGACCCGAGGAACAGTGCGCCCATCATCGATCCGGGCGACACCTCTGTAGAGCTCGCACAAATCGAAGAGGGATGTTATGAAAAAGACAGACGATCCGGTTTTGGCCACCCGCCCACGACG
>DASTZI010000257.1:0-4540 GCA_035764385.1 Vicinamibacterales bacterium | reverse complement strand
GTTGGCACATCGCCTTCGAGATGCGCGCGTGAGCGTATATGCCGCGTGCGCGCTCCTGGCGGCGGCTGTGGCGGAGATCTACTTGTTCTTCTTGTGGCCGGCTAGCTTCAGCTACGTGGCTACTGTGGATCAGGAATTCATCCGTCAGCTTGCCGCAACCGTGTCCGTTGCTGCGGGTTGTGTGTTCACCCTGTTGTTACTCGTCGTCTTCATTCCTGTGTGGGTGATTCATGCGAAGTGGATCGACGCTGCTGCTGACAATGCCCATAACGGGGAAGGGTGGGACCGGGAGAAATGGCTCAAAAAATTCGACCTTCGTAACACCTCGCTTTCCTGGCTTGGACCGGCACTCTCGACGCTTGCACCGGCGCTGCTTGGTCTCATTCCGAAACTTCTCGCGTCCAGTCAATAGCGCTCGACACACATCGTTCAGAAAGCAGAACAGCCCACAAGCACCGTGACGATGCTCGAGTAGTCGTCCGCCCATACCGCCCTGTCGCTCGGCGGCGGTTGCGGAGGTTCGTCCCTGTGGCGTCAGCGTCGCGCGAGAAGCCGGGTGGCGTTTTGCGCGATCCACGCCTGCACATCTCTGGCGACAGCGTCGGCGCAAATGACCCAGGTGTTTTGTGCAGCCTTCGGCACGCCCTGCGGCACATTGTGATCGCCGAGGCCAATGAAGACCTTCCTGTAACACGAAGCGGAGTTGCTTTCACTCCACGCGTTGGTGCCCGCTTCACCACACGAGCCGACGGTGATCATCGCTTCGATATATCGCTCGCGCGCGTGGAGCAATACCGGCGTCACGACAACATCCCGGTTGACCTCCGCGAGCGCGGCGGTCAGTTCGTCATAACCTGTTCCCCGGCCGATCACCGTCAGCACGGCATCGCTGTCCTGCAGGCGGTCGACGAGGCGGACCGTCTCCACGGCCGCAAGTGCATCGTGGACGAGAGCCTGCGTCTCGACGAGGTCATCGGTGGCATCGGCGAAGCCGTGCGTCATCGGAAGCGTCACAAACAAGGCGGTGGTTGGCGACTGTGCCGCAACGCCTACCGCGCCGGCATTCCCGGTTGCCATGAATGCAATGACGATCGCCAGGGCGACGAGCAAACGACGCATCACGCGTGTTCCCCCTCTTCACCCCGCCCGCGTGCAAGCCCGATTCCGGTGCAGGCGGGCACCGATCGTCGGGGAGGGTTACGCGGCAGCGACTATTCGATTGCAGATTTGCCGTTTACTCTCCGAAAAACGTAACCGCGGATCAGAATCGAGATCTGGTGGGCAATTCGATCTTGATCAAGTCGATGTCGAACACCAGCATGCCGCGGGGCTTGCCGCGTTCGCCCTTGTAGGCTGCCTTTTCGGGAATCCAGAAGCGTGTGCGCTCGCCCTCGACCATCAGTTGCAGGCCTTCCGTCCAGCCGCGGATCACGTTATTCAGGTCGAGAGTGACCGGGGCGCCCTTCACCACGGTGCTGTCGAACAATTCGCCGGCGGTCGTCCAGCCGCTGTAGTGGACGGTGACGTTGTCACGCGCCGACGGACGCCGTGTTCCCGTGCCGGCTTTGATCACCTTGTAGTACAGCCCTGACGAAGTGCTGGTGGCATCTGCCGGTGGCGCGGCAACATCGGGCGGTGCCACGCTCGGCGTCCGGCGCATGTCGATCAGTTCGATGTCGAAGACAACCGTGCCGGTGGGCCGCCCGGCCTGGCCGTTGAACGCGAGATCCTGCGGGACCCAGCAGCGCCGGGTTTCACCCACAGTCATCATCAGCACGCACTCGCGCCAACCGGCCATGACACGGTTCAAGGCGAACATGTTCGGCATGCCACGCGCGCGGGAACTGTCGAACAGCCGGCCCTCGCTCGTCCACCCGGTGTAGTGCACGGTGACAAAGTCGGTCTCCTGAGGTTTCTCGGTTCCATTTCCTGGCGTGACGATCTTCGAGACGAGCCCGGAAGAGCTCTTGACGGCCTCAACTGGCGGCGCCGCCACGTCGGCTGGAGCGGGAATGTCCGGCGGCCGCTGAGCAAACGCGATCGAGGTCGTAAGCAGAGCGATCGCGCTCGTGAGAAGTCGTCGCATCAGATGGCTGGTCGGCGCGCGGATCATATCTCGACCGCGGACGAGAGCTCTGCGGTTCAAGCAGGTATTGATTCTGCGAATCGGAGGTCGTAATTTGACGGCAGGATGCCAATGACCCATCACCCCGAAGAGTTGATGGCGATGATTGCGTTGAGCTTCGTCGACCTTCGCGCGCAATATCAGGCGGCGATGCGGATGCTCGAAGCCGCCGAGAAGAGACTCTTGAAGTGTCGACAACCGCAAGACGACGCGGCGTTCCGGGGGTCTGTGTGTGCGCTGCGTCAGGAAGTCACGGCGCTCTCAAATACCAATCTGTCGGTTCGCGAAGTCCTCGACGAAGTTGCGCGAGACGCAGATCGCCTTACTCCTGAATCAGTCTGAGTTCCGGCGTCGGGATGCTTGCTCGGATTAGCGAACGGAAAAACGCTCTTCGTGCAGCAGCACGCCGGTTCCGGTTCTGAGCTCGACCCTCCACTCGCCGCCGCTGTCGCTGGTCATCATGGTGCGACTAAAGGCGCGGTCACCGACGCGCGGACTGGCCTGAACGCGGAGTTCTACGGACTGATACAAGCGATTGTCGCGATACCAACGATGCTCGATCGTTGTCGCGCTTGTGGATTTGACCTGCGTGTAGAAGAACAGCGGACCCGCAGGAACCGGACGGTCCGGCGGATCGCATGCAAAGTCCTCGAGGTCGGCGCAGAGCCGTGCCTTGACCACCGTCAGTCCCGCGGGTATCGCCACTTCCGTGGTTCGGCGGGCGTTCACTGTCTCGGGGCCGCGTTCGCTGATTCTCGCGGTCTCTCGCGGTAACGTCGTCGGTGCCGCGGATGCCGGTTGCGGCGGGGCGGGCGTCTCCCGCGGTGAATCTGTCACGGTCGCCGATGGAGACTGAGCTTGTCCGTTCGAATTGAGCCACGGACGGACAGCCGTGAGAATCACGATCAGCATGACCGCAGGACCCAGCCCGCCGATCGCGAGTGGGCGAATGAATCTGCGCCGCATCAGCGGCTGCACGTCTTGCGGTTCCGGATCCGACGGCCGTTCACGCGGTGAGTCCACTGCAGGCGGAGGGATGCCCTCGACCGGTTTTCCGCGCGCTTCGCAGAAATCCTGCAGGTTCTTTCGACTCGTGGCGACAAACGGGTGGTCTGGGTTCAGTGCCGTCGTCGCGATGTCGTAGGCGCGGCGAAGACAGCGCTCCGCGTCAACGGGATTGTCATTGATTTCGCAGACGACACCGAGATTGTTCAGCGTGTTGGCAAGGTCCGGATGCAGCGGACCGAGGGTGGCCTCCTGCAGCGCGGCGGCCTCACGTAAGAGCGTTTCGGCGGACGCGTAGTTGCCAGCGGCCGCAGACTGTTCCGCCGCTTCGATGATGGAGCGAGGTTCGCGCGGTTCCGGCATGTACCGTCCCAGGGGGGAACCGACTTTGCCATTGTAGGACGCCGGTTCCGCGCGTCGTCGCCGGGTGCCGCAAAAACGATGACAATGCGCGCAAAATCGCGCGATGGCGTCCTGCGATCGTCAGTGACGAAACCAGCGGGACATCACACGCTTCTGCCCCGTCGGCGTCTCGGCCATCCCACGCTTGCGACTGCTCACCGTCTCTGACGCCGTTGGCTGTGGCCGGTCATCCCAGACGCGCAACGGCAGACGGAGTTTCACGACCATGTTTCCCGGTGGTTCGACCGTCAACCACAAATGCCCGCCACATTCCTGGAGCAGCTCCTGGAGGGCTCCGAGATCCACTCCAGGTCTTTCGGGGACGACATCGTTCGAGCTCGGTTCAGTCGCATTGATCTGAAGCATTCCCGCCGCGCCCATCTCGCGTCTCATCGCTGTGACCGTAATCAGCGCGTGGTGACCTCGACGGACGTTGGGGTGGTCTGCGATGAACTTCTGATCGACGACGACAGTGTCAAGTTCAATTCTCAGCCGCCCACCGCCTGGCATCCGTTCGCGTCCGTAGCTGGCCAGATTGACGAGGAGTCTCTCGACGCGGTCAGCCTTCATGTCCACGTTGAGGGCCGATGATGTCTTCGACAGCTCGAGCTCGACGTCGTCTCCCGCCACGTGCTTCAGAACGGGCTTCAGATCGCGCAGCACTCTATTCAACTCGACCGGCTTGAGCGCACTCGTCTGTTCGTCGCCGTGCGCCGTGAGCCGCTCAAGATAGCTGGCCGCTCGCGCGACCTCACCAAGCAGCCGGTCTCCCCGTTTTCGAATGGACGTATCGTCGCTGACCGCCATCAGCCACTGCTGGCCATCCTCATGGACATCCCGCAGCAACCTGCCGCACGTGAGAGCAATTTCCGAGGCAAGCCGCGCAACAGCCTCCATCCGGTGCGCCTGGGCAAGTCTGTCCTCGAGCACGCAAGCATTCGTGACGTCCTCGACGGCAATCTCGATTATGTCTGGGGCACATTCGACGGCCGACAGCCGCACCATAAG
>DASTZI010000256.1:0-31922 GCA_035764385.1 Vicinamibacterales bacterium | reverse complement strand
CAAGAGCGACATCGATGAAGTCGTCTCGAAGTGGACGGGTGTCCCGATCGCGTCGATCAATCAGGACGAAGGCGACAAGCTGCTGCGCATGGAGAAGGATCTCCACAAGCGCGTGATCAGCCAGGAGACCGCGATATCGGCGATCTCCCGGGCGATCCGGCGTTCACGGGCAGGGCTGAAGAATCCGAGCCGGCCGGTCGGCAGCTTCATCTTTCTTGGGCCGACGGGCGTCGGCAAGACCGAGCTGGCCCGTGCGCTGGCCAACTTCCTCTTCGGCAGCGATCATGCGCTCATCCGCTTCGACATGTCCGAGTACATGGAGAAGCATTCCGTCAGCAAGCTGATTGGCTCGCCCCCTGGATACGTCGGTCATGAAGAGGGCGGTCAGCTCACGGAGAAGGTGAAGCGCAATCCGTACTCGGTCGTGCTGCTCGACGAGATCGAGAAGGCGCACCCGGATATCTTCAACATCCTGCTGCAGGTCTTTGAAGACGGGCACCTGACCGATGGCCTCGGCAACCGCGTCAACTTCAAGAACACCATCATCATCATGACGTCGAATATCGGCGCCCGCTTCATCCAGAAGAAAGCGTCGCTTGGGTTCCAGTCGAGCGATGCGGGCGCGATTGACAAGAATGTCAACGAGATGGTGCTCGGCGAGGTGAAGCGAACCTTCAACCCCGAGTTCATCAACCGTATCGACGAAATCATCGTCTTCGAGGCGCTGACCGACGAAGACCTGCGCCGGATCATGGCGCTGCTCGTCGAGCAGTTGAATCTCAACCTCGCGGATCGCCGGATGAAGGTGAACCTGGCACCGGAAGTCGTGGACTGGATCATCGATCTGACCTGTAAGGACCGGTCGTACGGCGCGCGGCCGCTTCGCCGCGCGATTCAGCGCTATGTGGAAGACCCGTTGTCCGAAGAACTCATTCGCGGCAACCTCCACGACGGCGATATCGAGGTCTATCTCGATGGCGGGCAGCTCGCCTACCGTCCCGCTGGCGAGCTCACCGGCGGACGGCGGCTGGTCTGAACCCCGGACCGTTCGGCGGGTCTCACAAGACCCGCCCTACGGAACACTCGTAGGCCGGGTCCTGTCGGACCCGGCACATCTACCTGAACCCCAACACCCGGCCGGTACCCCGCCTGCGACGTCAGAACTCGTCAGAAGACCACGGAAAGATCCAGTAGACTTAAGTGTTTCGGAATCCTTTGATGCAGAAGCAGTTGGCTCGAACGCTCGCCTGCGCGGCGCTGGTGGCGGCCGTCGCCGTGCGCCCGGCGTTTGCACAGGGCGGCAACCCCGCGGCCGCCAATAGCAACCCCTCAACCGTCTGTGGCGCCCCGATCCCGCAGCCGGCGGCGCTTCCACCGGCCAATTCCGGCCCGGTCGTGTACCTGATCGTCCCGTGCTTTGCCAAGCAGGGCGGTTCGCCGGTCGTCGAACCGGAAACCTACCTGTATTACATCCAGCTCCGTCCGAGTCTGCCGTCCCAGAACATGTGGGTCCCGTGGGACGACGCGCACGAGCAGCTCGCCAAAGACGACTTCAAGCGGCTGTGGGGCACGAACTTCCTCGATGACCTCTCCGTCGAGGTCAGTGATTACACGTTTTCCAACGGCGTGGTCGGCAAGATCGTGCTCTACGACATGGAGGAGCGCGAGCGCGTCAAGGTCGTTGACTATCAGGGGTCCAAGAACATCGACCGTACGAAGATCGCCGAACAGTTGAAGGAGAAGGGCATCGAGCTGCGCCTCGATTCGTTCCTCGACGAAAACACCCTCCATCGCGTTGATGCCGTCCTGTCCGGAATGATGGCCGAGAAGGGGTTCACCAACGCGGAGATCAATCACAAGGTGACGCCTGTGGCTGGCGGGGCGAAGCTGGTCAACGTCACGTTCAACATCAGCGAGGGGCCGAAACTTCGTATCCGCGATATCGAGTTCATCGGCAACCAGGCGTTCAGCGACCGCGCGCTCGCGCGGAAGATGAAGGAAAACAAGGCGAAGAAGGGCCTCATTTTCATGACGCTCTTCAGGAGCGCCACCTACAAGGAAGACCGGTACGAAGAAGATGCGGAGAAAGTCGCGGGCTTCTACCGCGAACAGGGCTACGTGCGGGCCCGAGTCGGCAACCCCGAGGTCAAGACGGTCAGCGACGAGAAGGACGGCAAGACCCGCTGGATTCAGCTCCGCATCCCCGTCACTGAGGGGCCACGCTACCGCGTCGGCGACTTCAAGTTCGAGGGCAACACCGTCGTCAAGAGCGAGAACCTTCGCCCGATGTTCAAGATGAAGGAGGGCGACTGGTACAGCGAAAAGGAAGTGCGCGACGGTCTGAAGAAAGCGCAGGAGGCGTACGGCGCCGGCGGCTACATGGAATTCACCGGGTATCCGGATCTGAATCCGAAGAATGATGGCCTCGCGCCCGTGCCGACCGATGGCAACACTCCACCTGCGACTGCCCCGACCCCGCCGGCTCCGGCGACCGCATCAAACGGTACGAACGGCGTGAAGCCGACGGTCGATGTGACGATGAGGCTGTCGGAAGGCAAGCAGTTCTTCGTCAACCGCATTTCCTTCATTGGCAACGCGACGACCCGGGACAACGTGATCCGCCGCGAGATGCGCCTCGTCGAGGGGAGTGTCTTCAGCACTGAGTCGCTGAAATACAGCATCCGTCGTCTCAATCAGCTCGGCTACTTCAAACAGCTCGAAGGCAACGACAAAGACTTGAAGGTCGACAAGCTCCCCGCGGCAGACAACAAGGTCAATCTGACGTTGCGCGTCGAGGAGCAGAACCGGAACCAGGTCACCTTCGGCGCGGGCGTCTCGCAGTACGAAGGCTTCTTCGGACAACTGTCGTTCCAGACGGCCAACTTCCTGGGCCGCGGCGAAAGCCTCACGGCGTCGGCACAGGCCGGTTCACGCTCGCAGAACTATCAGCTGGCGTTCACCGAACCATTCCTGTTCGATCGCAACCTGACGGGCGGCGTCGACGTCTACAAGCGCTCGCTGCAGTACATCGGCTACTACACGCAGAAATCGACGGGCGGCAACCTCACGTTTGGCTTCCCGGTCGCGGATTTCGCGCGGATGTTCGTCAACTATTCGTATGAGTCTGTTGGCGTGTCAGACCTCAACGAAGCCCTTCTCGACCCGTCCTGTATCACGTCGTCGCGGGGCTGCAGCACGGTCAACGTCAGCAATCTGTCGACGATCAGTCCGACGGCGCTTGAGGCGCTGCGGCGCAACCCGTTCCTGTTCGACTCGTTCCTGATTGGAACGCAGGGGAACCGCACGATCAGCAAGATCTCCCCAAGCTACGTCTTCAACACCATCGACAATCCCATCTTCCCGACCAACGGAAAGCGGGTGACGTTGGCGACCGACATCGGAGGCCTCGGCGGCAACACGAGCTATTGGAAGCCGACCCTCGAGGGCATCTGGTATCACCCGCATACGTCGCGAAGCTCGTTCGGCGGACGCGTGCAGTTCCAATACATCCAACCATACTTGGGCACGACGCAGCTGCCCGTGTTCGAGCGGTTGTTCCTTGGCGGCGAGTACAGCGTGCGCGGCTTCGACATCCGGTCCATCGGACCGACAGTGCCGAACTCGCAGATCGTGCTCGGCGGCAACAAGAGCCTGTTGTTCAACGGCGAGTACATCATCACCGTCGCGGGTCCTGTGCGTCTCGTGCTGTTCTTTGACGCGGGTCAGGTGCGCGACTTCGGCCAGAAGTTCGGCTGGAAGGAGGATCTGACGCGCGTGGTGGTGCCTCCGCCGCCGCTGCTGGTCGATCCCTTCGCGGGGCTGTCATTCGGCGGCCTCGAGGATCCGAACGCACCTGGCGTCCACACCGAAGTGATCGGCCAGACCAACGCGTTCAAGACGTCGACCGGCGCGGAGATCCGCTTCTTCATGCCGGTGCTCAACGTGCCCTTCCGGCTGATCTTTGCCTCGAATCCGTCGCGCGCCGGCGTGCTGAACAACAACCTGCTGCCCGCCAAGGCGTTTACGTTCAAGTTTGCGGTTGGTTCGACGTTCTAATGCGAAACCGCAGGAGCTTCGACTCGATGCGACGATTGTTCTGGCGCGCGCTGCTGGCGGTTGCGGTGGCGGTAACTGCGTCCGCGTGCGACAACAACAACAACCTCACGACGCCAACTGGTCCAACTACGCCTCCGACGGTGGTGACCGAAACGTTCACCGGCACGCTTCTGAAGAACGCCGCGTATACGCATACGTTTACGGTGACCGACTCGGGCGATGTATCGGTTTTCCTCTTGCGGAGCGCGGATCCGGCCAATCCCGACAACAACGCCATTCCAATCGGGGTCAGCCTCGGAACGTGGAATGGGGTCAGCTGCGCGGTCGTCATCGCCAGTGACAGCATCATGCCAGTCAACACCGATAATCCGTCGCAGGGTCAGTTGACTGGCCGGGCGACGGCGGCGGGAAACCTGTGCGTTCGCGTGTACGACGTCGGGTTTGTGCCCGGATCGGCCACTTACGAACTGCTGATCGACCACTATTAGGAAGATCCCAGGGAAGGGAAGGCGGACCTCAGTGATAGGGCCGCCCCTTCAACGTCGGCCCGATATTTGCCCCGTGCTAAAATTTTGAGCTTCCGTACGACAGGAAAGGATTGAGTGTAATGAGAGCTTTTGTCGTTGCCGCGGCGCTCAGCGTCATACTGGCTGCCGCTCCAGGCTTCGCCCAGGCCCCCGCTGCGGCGCCGGCGCCGGCACCGGCCCCCCAGGAGGCCCCCGCGCAGCCGCCGTTTCCGGCTGGCGCGAAATACGCGTTCATCAATATCCAACGCATCGCCGCCGAGTCGGCGCAGGGCAAGGCGCTCAGCACGCGCGTGCAGACGCTCAACACTCAGAAGGTCACGCAGCTGAACGATAAGAACAAAGCGTTGCAGACAGCGCAGCAGAAGCTCGATTCAGGCGGGAGCGTGCTGAGTGATGCGGCGCGCGCACAGCTCGAGAAAGACATCGACCGCCAGCAGACCGAGATCCAGCGGTTCACAGACGACGCGCAGAAGGAAGTGCAGGAACTGCAGAACGAGCTGCAGGCTGAATTCCAGCAGAAGTTAGGTCCCGTCATTCAACAGGTCGCGCAGGAGAAGAAGCTCGAAATCCTGTTCAGTGCCCTTGACGCGGGGATCGTCTGGGCCGACGCAGGGCTCGATCTGACCACTGAAGTCATTCGCCGCTTTGATGCGGCCAATCCCGCTGCAACGCCAACGGCTGCCGCACCGGCAGCGCGGCCCGCTGCGCCGCCGGCTGCGGCTCCTGCTCCAGCTCCAGCCGGAAGGCAGGGTGCCCCGGCGGCGCCACGACCCGCGGCACCTGCGGCGCCCCGATCTGGAGGGGCACCGGCGCCGGCGCCGAAATAGTAGGTAGGTGCACCTAGACCTCCCCGCGCTCCTCGACCGCGTTCATTACCGTTATCCGTCGCTGCTGATCGACGCGGTCGGGGAGCATGAGCCGGGCGCCCGGCTCACCGCCTTCAAGAACCTTACGATCAACGAAGATTTTTTCCCGGGCCATTTGCCCGGCGCGCCGGTCAGGCCGGCGGTGCTCACGATCGAGGCGTTGACCCAGGTGGCCGCGGTGCTCATCCTCGAGCAGGATGGCGTGAGCCCGACCTCGCGGGTCTCGCTGCGCGGCGTCAACAACGCAAAATTCCGTCGGCAAGTACTGCCTGGCGACCGGCTCACGCTGGAGGTGTCGATCCTGCGCCGCCGTTCAACGCTCGCGAAGGCGGCGGCGATTGCGTTCGTCGGCGGCCAGCGGGTCGCTGAGGCAGAGTTGGTGCTGGCAATCGAGCGCGGCGCCGCGTACGTGGATCCGACCGCGCAGGTGCATCCCGGTGCGCGAATCGGAGAGGGTACGATCATCGGCGCCAACTGCACGATTGGTCCGGAGGTAACGATTGGAACCCGTTGCCGCATCGATCCGTCGGTGGTCATCGATGGATGGACGGAGATTGGCGACGAAACGCACATCTTCCCAATGGCCTCGATCGGTCTGGCGCCTCAGGATTTGAAGTACCGCGGTGAGCGGACGCGGCTGACGATCGGCCGCCGCAACACCATTCGTGAGTTTGCGACGATCAATAGAGGCACGGCTGGTGGGGGAGGCCACACGAGCATCGGCGATCAGAATCTGCTGATGGCGTACGTGCATGTCGCGCACGACTGCCACGTGGGCAGCCACACGATCTTCGGTCCGCATGCGACGCTCGGGGGACATGTCACCGTCGAGGACTACGCCAACATCAGCGCCGGTTCCGCGGTGCATCAGTTCTGTCGCGTGGGAAAGCACAGCTTCATTGGCGGCTACTCCGTGGTGACGAAGGATGCGCTCCCGTTCGGTCGGACGATTGGGAGTCGGCCGGCGCGCATCTTCGGCGTCAACTCCGTGGGTCTCGTGCGGCGCGGCTTCAGCGCCGACACCATCAATCAGCTGAAGCGCGCCTACCGGTGCCTTGTGCAGGCCAATACGACACATGCGCTCGCGCAGATCGAGGCGGACCCCACGCTGACCTCCGTCGAAGTACGTTACCTCGTGGACTTCCTCCGCACCTCCCAGCGCGGCGCCATCCTCCGTCGTCCGACACGAAAGACGGAGGAACTCGTCGCGGAAGAATGATTCCCTGAATGCGCCTTGGCTTAATCGCCGGCAACGGCCGTTTTCCGTTTCTCGTGCTCGATGCCGCACGGGCACAGGGGCACGACGTCACGATCGTGGCGGCGAAAGAGGAGACATTTCCTGAATTGAATGACGCGGCGCGCCGCCACGGCGCCCCGATCCACTGGATTTCACTCGGCCAGCTTGGCAAATGCATCTCGGTCCTGCGCGAGGCGGGCGTGACGCACGCGGTGATGGCGGGCCAGGTGAAACATACGAAAATCTTTTCCGGCGGCATCGTTCCGGACCTTGCCTTTCTCAGCGTGCTCAAACAGCTCACGTCGAAGAACACCGACGGCCTGATTGGCGCTGTCGCGAGCGTGCTGCACGAACGCGGCATCGAGCTCATGGATTCGACGTCATTGCTGCAGCCGCTGCTCGCGCGACCCGGCGTTCTGACCAGACGCACGCCGACCGACGATGAGCAGAAGGATTTCGAGTTCGGGTATCGGATGGCGGACGCGATTGCCGCGCTCGACATCGGCCAGACGCTCGCGGTGAAGCATCAGGCGGTCGTGGCGGTGGAGGCCATGGAGGGCACCGACGAAGTCATTGGACGGGCCGGTCACCTCGCCGGTCCAGGCGTCCGTATCGTCAAGGTCGCGAAGCCCAATCAGGACATGCGGTTCGACGTCCCTGTCGTGGGGATAGCCACGATTCAGGCCATGCGCGTCGCCGGCGCCAATGCGCTGTCGGTGGATGCGGGGAAGACGCTGATGATCGACGGCGATGCGATCATCACGTCGGCCGATGAAGCGGGCATTACCATCGTCGGCCGTTCTCGCGGACCCGAGCCGCCAACGCCGCACGGCTTCGGCGGGCCACGAGGGTCCGCGCCGCACTAAATGAGTAACGTTCGAATCGGCGTCATTGGTGTGGGCCACCTGGGTCAACACCATGCACGGCTGCTGGCCGCGATGGACGGCGTCGACCTCGTCGGCGTCTGCGATGTCAATCGCGCACGCGCCGACGAGATCGGCACAAAATTCGGCGCCCCGGCATTCAGCGACGCACGTGAGCTCGTCGGACGTGTGGACGCGGTAACGGTTGCGGTGCCGACCGTGGCGCACCTTGACGTCGGTCTGCCGTTTTTGCAGGCGGGCGTTGCCACCCTCATTGAGAAACCGATCGCTCCAAGCGTTGCGGACGCGGATCGCCTCGTCGAGGCCGCCGAACGCAGTGGCGCGATGCTGGCGACAGGACATACCGAACGATTCAATCCGGCGGTGGCGGCGGCGCTGCCGATTATTTCCGGGCCGCGCTTCATCGAGATTCATCGTCTGGGGACGTTTCCCGAACGCAGCCTCGACATCGACGTCATCTTCGATCTCATGATTCATGATCTCGATTTGCTGCTGAGCGTGGTGCGCTCGGAGGTGACGGGCATCGAGGCCGTCGGCGTCAACGTCCTCACGCCGAAGGCCGACATCGCCAATGCCCGGCTGCGGTTTGCATCCGGGTGTATCGCGAACGTCACCGCCAGCCGCATCAGCCGCGAGCGCGTGCGCAAGGCGCGGTTTTTCCAGAATGATGCCTACGTGTCGATTGACTATGCGGCTCAGGAGCTCGAGGTGTTCCGGCTCGTGAAGAACGGACCGCGCCCGATCATTCATGGCGGCAAGGTGGACGTGGTCAACGAGGAGCCGCTCCGCCGCGAGCTGGCGGATTTCGTCGAGGCGGTTCGCAGCGGTCGACAGCCGGGAGTCACGGGCCGCGACGGGCGCCTGGCGCTGGAGCTGGCCACGCGAGTCGCGCACACAATGGGGCTATGACAACGTCTTCGATGTTCGAGGCCATGTTCGAGCGGGTGAGCGCCGGTGATCGGCTCGGGTTCGACGATCTCGAAATGCTGGCCGGCACGCCCGACATCCTGCAGATCGGCATGCTCGCAGATACCGTGCACCGGTCGCTGCACGGCACGCGGGTCACCTATCTCCGCGTGGCGCTCTGCGCCTACGACAAGCCGTTCACCGACGCGGTTCCGCGTGCGGCCCGTGAAGTTCGTGTCACGGGGAAGCCTGAATCGCTTGACGTCGCGCTGACCGCGATCGAAGCGGCTCGGGCCGTGGCCGGCGACCGCGCTGTCTCTGGGTTCTCGTGGCCGGACATCGAGAGGCTTGCTGGCGCTGCTGTGGAAAAGACGTCGACGGTGCTCACGCGGCTGCGCGCCGCTGGCCTCGACGCGCTGGCCGAATTCCCGCTCGATCGTGTGACTGACCCGCGCGCGGCGCTCGAGTCGATCGTGTCTGCCGGTTACACGCAGGTGAGGCTGTCGATTGACAAAACGCCGGCCGATGCACGTTCGAAGCTGTTCATCGCAGCAGCGGCGCTGAAGGATACATGCCCGGCGATTCGGTCAATCAACCCGCTTCCGTCCGTCCTCGATTCACTGCGTCCCACCACCGGCTATGAAGACGTCAAGAGTGTGGCGCTGGCGAGGCTGGCGGCGCCAAATATTCCGGACGTGCAGGTGGACTGGTTCCGATATGGCCCCAAGCTCGCGCAAGTGGGATTGACCTTTGGCGCCAACGACCTCGACAACGTGCAGGCGAGCGATGAGGCGCCGGATGGGCGGCGGCGCGCGCCGCTCGAGGAAGTCCACCGCAATATTCAAGCGGCGGGATTCGAGCCGGCGGAACGCGATGGACGGTTCGTCGTGATCGCTTGATGCCCTCGAGTCCCTTCGCTCGCCCGGATCCCTCGATGGGCACCGCTCGCTCGGACCAAGCCATCGTCCGGATTGGTGCGGTGGGGTATCTCAACGCCCGGCCGTTGACGTGGGCCCTGGACCGCGCACCGGATCGATGGCAGGTTCGCTACGACCTGCCCGCCGTCTGCGCGCGGCTCCTCTTTGACAACGAGGTCGATCTCGGACTGGTACCGTCGATCGAGTACCTGCGTTCCGACGACTACAGGTTCGTGCCTGGAGTCGGAATCGGCTCGCGAGGGCCGGTTGCCTCGGTTGCGCTCTTCACACGGCGCCCAATCGATGACATCCGCCACATTGCGCTCGACACGAGCTCGCGCACGTCGGTGACCCTCATCCGCGTGTTGTGTGAGCGCCGGTATCGCATCGCCCCCGAATTCGTGCCGCACGGCCCCGATCTGGCGGCGATGGTGCGCGACTACGATGCTGGACTGTTGATTGGCGATCCCGCGCTCGAGGCCGATGCCGCCGCGCTGGGTGTCACGAAGATCGATCTTGGTGAAGAGTGGACCGACATGACGGGACTCCCCTTCGTCTATGCCGCGTGGACCGGGCGGGTGGGCGCGATCGGCGCCGACCAGGTCCGATGGCTTCAGGAGGCGCAGGCGGAGGGTGTCGCGTCGTACCCAGCAATCGCCGCGGAATACGGGAATAATCACGCGGCCGCCACAAACCGGGCGCTCGCGTACCTAAGGGATAATATGCGCTACGGTCTCGGCGCTGACGAAGAGCAGGGATTGCAACTGTTCCTCGATTACGCAGCGGATCTGGGCCTGGCGCCGCGCAGACGGCTGCTGGAATTCTTTTGAAGATCGACGTACTCGTACAGAAAGTTCTCGCGGGCGGACGCGTGGATCGCGCCGAAGCGCTCGAGCTCTATCGACACGCCCCGACGCACCTGCTCGGCCACCTTGCCGATACAGTCCGCCTCCGCAAGCATCCTGACCGAATCGTCACCTACATCATCGACCGCAACGTCAACTACACGAACGTCTGCGTGGCACGGTGCAACTTCTGCGCGTTCTATCGCGCCGTGGGCTCGACAGAGGGCTACGTTCTCGGTTTCGACGAGATCTTCCGCAAGATTGACGAAACGATTGCGGTCGGCGGCAACCAGCTGCTGCTGCAGGGAGGCCACAACCCGGACCTGCCGATTGCCTGGTACGAGGATCTGTTCCGCGCGGTCAAGGCGCGGTACCCCGCGTTCAAGCTCCACGCACTCTCACCGCCGGAAGTGCTCCACATTTCCAGGCTCAATCAAATACCGGTTCCGACAGTCATCGAACGGCTGGTTGCGGCCGGTCTGGACAGCATCCCTGGTGGTGGTGCTGAAATTCTCGTCGATCGCGTCAGGAAGCTCTTGAACTGCTACGGCAAGGCGACAAGCGACGAGTGGCTCGGGGTGATGCGCGAGGCCCACCGCGCCGGTCTGCGCACGACCTCCACGATGATGTACGGCACCTGCGAAACCGACGAGGAGCGTATCGAACATCTCGTGCGCCTGCGCGAGCTGCAGGATGAGACGGGCGGTTTCACCGCGTTCATCACGTGGAGCTATCAGCCCGAACACACGGAACGCGGTGGCACGGAGGCCACCGGTGTCGACTATCTCCGCACGCTCGCGCTGTCGCGCATCGTGCTCGACAACTTCGACAACCTCCAGGCGTCGTGGGTGACGCAGGGCGGAAAGGTCGGACAGCTCAGTCTTGCATACGGCGCCAATGACATGGGCAGCGTGATGATCGAGGAGAACGTCGTCCGCGCCGCCGGCGCCAGCTACTGCATGGATGAAGTCGAGATCGTCGTCAACATCGAGGATGCCGGTTTCGTCCCCAAACGGCGCAACATGCACTACGACGTGCTTGGCGACCCCATCTTCCGCGAGCGCAGCGTGCCGCGGATGCTGGCGCTGGCGACCGCCCGCGTCGACGGAGATACCTCGCTGCCCGAGGAGCTCCGCAATTACCCGGCTCGAAGCCGGAGCGCAAAAGAACAGCGCACAACCACGAATCACTAATCGCGAATGCCGTTGTACTCCGCGGAGTGGGTATTGCCCATGACGGGCGAACCCATGCACCGCGCCTCGATCTCGATTGAGAACGCTCGCATCGTCGCGGTCGGCGACGCGGTTGCGGACGGCACCGATCTCGGTCACACAGCCGTGATGCCTGCGCTCGTCAACGCGCACACGCATCTGGAACTGTCGTATCTGCGCGGACAGATTCCCCGCACC
The DNA here is from genome assembly GCA_035764385.1 of Vicinamibacterales bacterium. Classification (GTDB taxonomy): domain Bacteria; phylum Acidobacteriota; class Vicinamibacteria; order Vicinamibacterales; family UBA2999; genus Gp6-AA40. Next base: position 20,275 of record DASTZI010000256.1, on the reverse strand, counting down.
CAAAACTTTGTCGACTGGATTCGGACGGTCATTGCGGCGAGACGTCGCTACGCTGATCCTGCCGATCCGGATATCGTCGATGCGGCCCGCGCCGCGATTGGCGAGGCGCATGCGACCGGGACTGGATTGGTGGGTGACATTTCCAACACCCTGGTCACCGCACCTCTCTTGCGCGAGGCATCACTGCCGGCACAGATGTTCCACGAGCTACTGCGCTTCAATGCCGCCGACGCCGAATCGATGACGCGTGACGCGCGAGCGAAGGCCGATGCAGCTGCGGATCCAGACGGCCATGTGCGCGTGAGCCTCGCGCCGCACGCGCCCTACTCGGTCTCGCCGGCGCTCTTTGCCGCGATTCGTGCGGATCTCGATGCGCATTCCGGCCAGGTTACCAGCGTGCACCTCGGCGAATCACTGGAGGAGACGGAGTTCATCCGGCACGGAAGCGGGCCCTGGCGCGTGCTGCTCGAGGAACTTGGCGTGTGGACCGATGCGTGGCATCCGCCGGGGACGTCGCCCGTGGCGTACCTCGAAGAGATCGGCTTTCTCGATCGCCGCGTGCTGGCGGTGCACGGCGTGCAGTTCGACGGCGACGATCTCGATCGCCTGCGGACGCGAGACATGACGATCGTGAGCTGCCCGCGCAGCAACCAGTACGTCGGGGTCGGTGCGCCGCCACTCGAGGCGTTCTACGCGATGAAGGTCAACGTCGCGCTTGGCACCGACAGCCTGGCAAGCGCGCCGGACTTGAACATGTTCGCGGAGCTGGCCGAGGCCAGGCGGCTCGCCCCGCGCGTGCCGGCGCGCACCCTGCTCGAGAGCGCGACGCGCCGAGGCGCCGCGGCGCTCGGATTTGCGGACGACTACGGGACGCTGGAAGTCGGAAAACGCGCGCAGATCATCGCCGTAGCGGTCCCGCCGGATGTCAGCGATGTGGAAGAATATCTCGTCAGCGGCATTGAGCCGTCGGCCATTCAATGGCTCGAGACTGACTGATTCAACGTGCAAAAGCTCGCCACGTATCTATCGTTTGTCCGCTTCAGCCACTCTGTCTTCGCGCTCCCGTTTGCGTTGACGGGCGCGCTGCTGGCGTGGCGCGATCATCCGTTCTCCTGGTCGCAGGTGGCGTGGATCATCGTCTGCATGGTGACCGCGCGGAGCGCCGCGATGGGTTTCAATAGACTCGTCGATGCGCGGCACGATGCGCTGAATCCGCGGACATCGATGCGCGAGCTTCCACGCGGCGCGATGACACGCATCGAGGCGACGATGTTCGTGGTCGTTGCCTCCGCTCTATTCATTTTCGCCGCTTCGCGTTTGAATCCGTTGTGTTTCGTCCTGAGCCCTGTGGCGCTCGCCATCGTGTTCTGGTATTCGCTGGCCAAGAGGTACACCTCCTACACGCAGTTCTTCCTGGGGCTCGCGATGGCCGTCGCCCCCGTCGGCGGCTGGATCGCTGCCGGTGGCGGGGCAGGGCCGGAGCCCTGGCTGCTCGGGCTCGCGATCGGGCTGTGGGTGGGCGGCTTCGACATCCTGTATGCGTGTCAGGACCTCGAATTCGATCGTGGCCATGGCCTGCTGTCCATTCCAACACGATTCGGCGTGCGACGCTCCATCCTGCTGTCGCGCCTCATGCACGTCGCAACCATCGCTGCGATGGCGGCGCTCGGGCGTGTGGCGGATCTTCCATCCTTCTACCTCGTGGGCGTATTCATCGTCGCGGTGCTTCTCACCTACGAACAGTCGCTGGTGAGCGACGACGACCTGTCGCAGGTGAAGAAAGCATTCGATCTGAACGGGTATGTGGGGATCGTGTACTTCGTCGCGACGGCGGTATCCCTGTACCTTCGATGAATGGCGACACCGCCTGACAAATCCCCTGATCGCATCGCAGGGATGTTCGATGCGATCGCGCCTCGGTACGATCTCCTCAACCATCTGCTCAGCGCCGGCATCGATCGACGCTGGCGAGCTGCTGCGATCAAATCGCTGAAGCTGTCCAATCGTGAGACGCTCGTGGACGTGTGCTGTGGCACGGCGGACGTCGCGCTTGAGGCTCGTCGCGGCCCCTCGGCTGCACAGCGCGTCGTCGGTGTGGATTTCTCGGGTGCGATGCTCGGGCTCGGACGTCAAAAGGTCGAGGTCGCACGTGAGTTGGATCGGATTGTGTTGATTCGCGGCGATGCGATGCGGCTCCCGATCGCGTCGCGATCCGCTGATGCGGTGACGATTGCCTTCGGGATCCGGAACGTGCAGCGTCCCGATGTCGCGTGTGAGGAACTCGTCCGTGTGCTCCGTCCGGGCGGGCGCGTCGCCATTCTCGAGTTCGGCGTTCCGCGTGTTCCGGGCATCAAGCCGCTCTATCTGTGGTACTTCACGCACGTACTGCCGCGTGTCGGTCGTGCCATCTCCGGCCACGGCGCGGCATACTCCTACCTGCCTGCTTCAGTCGGCACGTTTGCGCCGCCATCCGAGTTCATCGGAACGCTTCGTGCGGCCGGATTTTCCGATGTGCGCGCCGACCCGCTCACCTTTGGAATCGTCTATTTGTATACGGGACGGCTTTCCGATTCGTAATACGTGGTTGGAGTCATGGTCACTGGATGAGTCGTGAACCGCTAAGTTGTTGCAAGGTCGAATGTTATAATTTCAGGCCGGACAATTCCCGTTGATTCACTTCGACATCGACAGTCGCTACCAGGACGAGCTCATCGTCGGCAGCGCGATCACGCGACGGGAAGGGGTTATCTACTCGGTCGTCGGCCATATTCTCCTCATCCTTGCCATCTTCCTGGTTCCGCAGCTGCCGATGTTCCGCGTCAGTCCTGAGGAACTCGCGCGGCGCCGCGCCGAACTGGAACAGCAGCTGCGCGAACAGCAGGATCGGCGGTTCGTGTTCGTGCAACCGCGCATCGATATGAAGGCGGTGAAGCCACCGGAGCGCGCGCCGTTGTCGGATTTGGATCGCCGCGCGCAGACGCCCGAGACACCGCCGAAGGCGACCAACCCCGCGCCCTTCGCGCGCGGCAACACATCCGAGCAGATCGAAGCGCAGAACAACGAACGCGCAGCGGGAGAGCCGAATCAGAATCAGCCGACGCTGCAGCCGCAGCCGGATTCGCTGCAGGCACGCGTGCTCCCACCTTCAGACGAGGGCTTCCGTCGGCCGCAGCAGGCCACACCGGAGGTCAGGCCTCGCGGCGCGCTGGGTGAGGCGCTTCGCAACCTGCAGCAATACGTACAGAAGCAGACGTTCGACAATCCACAGGGAGGGTTGAATCAACCGGGCGCCGCGATTCAGTTCGACACCAAGGGCGTCGAATTCGGACCGTGGTTGCGGCGGTTCGTTGCGCAAGTGCGGCGCAACTGGTTCATCCCGCAGGCCGCGATGACGTTTCACGGCCACTGCGTGCTGACGTTCAACATTCACAAGGACGGATCGATCACCGATGTCACGGTTCTTCAGCCGTCCGACATCGACGGGTTCAACAAGGCAGCCGTCGGCGCGATCACCGGCAGTAGTCCGACGGAGCCGTTGCCGCCGGAATATCCATCCGACAAAGCCTTCTTTACGGTTACGTTCTATTACAACGAAGATCCCGACCGCTGATGCCGACGCGCACGCAGCAGCTCGGTTTCCTGATTCTCCTCGCCGTACTGGTCGTCTACGTTTTCGTCCGCGTTTTCTAGGGCCGATCTGAGGGTCGGCCTCTATGTTCCGGGTCCGCCGAAAGGCGGACCCCACCGTTGATCGGTACCCCACCGGTGATGGGTGGGTGGGGTCCGGCTTCAGCCGGACCTTGCTTGCGTGATCGATAATCGATGGATGCAGATCGCCACTTTCCGGAAGGTCGCGCCGTTTGCCGCGACGGCAGCGCTGATGCTGTTCTTCGCGCCGCTGCACGCGCAGACGCGGCTCACCGCGGACGACTATTCGCGTGCCGAACAGTTCCTCGGATACAACACGAACCGGCTCGTGCTGCATCAGGCCGCACAGCCGACATGGGTGGGCGAGGATCGGTTGTGGTACCGCGCCACGACCGAGAACGGGACCGAGTTCTTCCAGGTCGATGCGGCGACCGGCGCCCGCACGCCCGCATTCGATCAGCCGAAGGTTGCCGCGGCGCTCTCGAGTGCCGCTCGTTCCAGCTATTCCGCGTACCGGCTGCCGTTCAACCAGTTTGAATTCAGCAGCGATCGCAAGTCCATCTCGTTCAACGCCGGTGGCAGCCAGTGGACATGCGATGTGACGGGTACGCGATGCGACAGCAAGGAGCGGCCTCAGGGACCGCCGTTCGTCGTCTCGCCTGACGGGAAACGGGCCGCCTTCATCCGCAATTACAACCTCTGGGTCCGCGACACCGCGTCCGGCAAGGAAACGCAACTGACCAAGGACGGGGTGAAGGAGTACGGCTACGCCACGGACAACGCCGGCTGGATCCACAGCGACAACGCGATCCTGCTCTGGTCACCGGACTCAAAGAAGATCGCGACGTTCCAGCAGGACGAGCGCGGTACGGGCGAGATGTATCTGGTGAGCACTGCCGTCGGGCACCCGAAACTCGAAGCGTGGAAGTATCCGCTGCCCGGTGATCCCAAAATTTTCATGATCGAACGCGTCGTCATCGACGTCGATCGCGCGCGCGTCGTCCGCCTGCAGATGCCGCCAGATCCACACCGCTCGTCTGTGTGCGATGACGTCCAGTGCAACGGACCGTTTGAAGATGTGGAGTGGAGCGCTGACGGAAAGCAGCTGGCGTTTCTGTCCACGTCGCGGGATCACAAGGAAGCGCATCTGCGTGTCGCCGACACGGAGTCGGGCAAGGTCCGCGACGTCCTCGACGAGAGGGTCGAGACGTATTACGAGTCGGGCAACGATGCGCACAACTGGCGGTTCCTGCCAGCTTCGAACGAGGTGATCTGGTTTTCAGAACGTGACAACTGGGGACAGCTCTATCTCTACGATCTGCAGACGGGCCGACTCAAGAATCAGATCACGTCGGGTGAAGGAAACGTCGCGCAGCTGGTCAGGGTCGATGAGAAAAGCCGCCTCTTGTACTTCCGCGGCGTCGGGAAGGAAAAGGGGAGGGACCCGTACTTTGTTCATTTCTATCGAATCGGCTTCGATGGAAAGAATCTGACCCTGCTGACGCCGGAGGACGCGACGCATGTGGTCGCACCGTCGCCTTCCGGCAAGTACTTCGTCGACAGCTACTCGAAGCCGGACGTCGCTCCGACAACGGTGTTGCGCGATTCTGATGGCAAGCTGATCGCGACGCTGGAGCGGGCCGATATCTCGCGGCTCGTCTCCGCAGGTTGGAAGCCGCCCGAACCAATTGTGGTCAAGGGGCGCGACGGCACGACCGATCTCTACGGCCTCTTATACAAGCCGACCAGGGTCAACCCGTCTGCGAAGTACCCGATCATCAATCACATCTATCCGGGGCCTCAGACGGGAAGCGTCGGGCCGAGAAACTTTCTTTCCGCGCGCGGCGATTCGCAGGCGCTCGCGGAGCTCGGGTTTGTCGTCGTGGAAGTCGATGGGATGGGGACGCCATGGCGCTCGAAAAAATTCCACGACGCCTATTTCGGCGACATGGGCGATAACACTCTGCCGGATCAGGTTGCGGCGATGAAGGAGCTCGCACGGCGATATCCATGGATCGATCTGGATCGCGCGGGCATCTGGGGGCATTCAGGCGGCGGCTATGCCACCGCCGGCGCCATGCTTCACTATCCGGATTTCTTCAAGGTTGGCATCTCGGAGTCGGGTAACCACGACAACCGGACTTACGAAGACGACTGGGCGGAGAAGTGGCAGGGCCTGCTCACCAAGAAGCCGGACGGCACCACGAACTATGACACGCAGGCAAATCAGAATTTCGCGAAGAACTTGAAGGGCAAGCTGCTGCTGACGCACGGCACGATGGACGACAACGTGCCGCCGTCGAGCACGATGGTGCTCGTCGATGAACTGATCAAGGCAAACAAGGACTTCGACCTGCTGCTGCTGCCGAACCGCCGCCACGGCTACGCGGCGGAGCCGTACATGATGCGGCGGCGGTGGGATTACTTCGTCCGAAATCTGCTCGGTGCCGAGCCGCCTCAGGGATATGAGCTGCGGTCGGGAACGCAGTAGCTAGGCCATGAAGACGCCGCCGTTGGCGTGCAGTGTCTGACCTGTGATGTAACGCGCCTCGGGTCCGCACAGGAAGCGCACGACCGCTGCAATCTCCTCAGGCGTCCCGCGTCGACCGGCGAGTGTTGCATGCTTCGCGTGATGGGCCGGCTCGGGGCCACGCCGCGCGGTGTCAATCAGTCCAGGCGCCACACAGTTGACGGTAATGTGGTGCGGCGCGAGATCGTGAGCGAGCGCGCGCGTCAGCCCGACAAGGCCCGCTTTCGCCGCGATCACATGTGCCCGCCGCGCGGCGCCGGTGAACGAGGACAGCCCGCCGATATTCACGATCGATCCGCCGTGCGCGCTCAGATACGGTGCCGCGGCGCGGGAACAGAGATAGGCCCCGTCGAGAATGGTCGCGATGATCGCGCGCCACTCCTCGTAATCGAGTTGTTCGAAATCAATTTCCCTGCGCACCGCCGCGTTGTTGACCAGGATGTCGAGGCGGCCAAAGGCCTGGACCGCTGCGTCGATGAGCGAGGCCGCCTGTTCCGGCTGTCCCACGTCGGCAATCTTCGCGACGGCCTGCCCGCCTCTGTTGCGAATCTCCTGCACGACCGCCTCGGCTTCCGCTGCGCTTGACCTCGCGTTGACGACAACAGCCGCCCCCGCCTCGGCGAGCGCGTGCGCGATGGCACGGCCGATGTTCCGTGCGCTGCCGGTGACGATGGCGACGTGGCCCTGCAGGCTGTGATGCTCGCTCACGATCGGAACTCCGTCAACGCGTCTAGCGTGGGGTGAGAGAAGACGGTGCGGGAGAGGTCGCGAAAGCGTTCGCCCTGTTCGCGCGACCAACCGCCATACAACGCGTTGTCCAGGAACTTGGCGTCGAGTTCTTCCGACGAGAGCGGAGCGTGAATGCCGCCGCGCATATGAGGACGGCGAACCTCATGCTGGCTGCCGTTGTTCAGCGTCGCGCGGAGGTGGCCGCTGAAGTTGCGCGGGTAGTCGTCGTGCGGATTGATTGAATATCGGATCTTGGCGGCCAGCTCCAGTACCGCGGGATCGCTGACACGCGACTCGCTGAACTGCGCGAACCCGGCACGGCGATCGAAAAACCCCACCGCCATGCAGTAGGGCGTGCTGAATTTCGCCGCATACGGCGTCGGCGGCCGATGCTTGATCGGCAGCGGTTCCCAGAGCCGGTGGACCGTGCCTTCGCCGACCTCACAGGTGATCGTCTCGATGTCCGCGGCGGCGATCCCCCGCTCCGAAAGTTCGATGGCGCAATCGACAAACGGCTGCGTCATCGTCCCGCAGGCGTACGGCTTGAACGCGATCTGCTCCATGAACCATCTGCAGCCTAGGCCCTGCTGGAGCGGCTCGAAGTCCGGTTTCACCGACGGCGCGAATGCGCGATAGAACCCGTGCTGTCCTTCCAATACGGTTTTCGGGCCGATGAAACCGCCACGCGCCATCAGGGCGGCGCGGATTCCCGACTGCGCTGCCCAGCCTGCGTGCATCCGCTTCGTCGAAGACCCGTCCGCAAGGTATTCGATGATGCCGGAGGCCATACTGCCTGCGATGCCGAGTGCTGAGGCGATCGCTGGCGGCGGCAGCCGCAGCGCCGCGCTGACTCCAGCTGCGGCAGCGAGCGCACCGAAAACAGCGGTTGGATGGAAGCCGGCCGCGTGTGTGGCTTTCGGCGCCACAAGGCTGAGGCGGCACATCACCTCTGTCCCCGTCACGATGCCGAGGAGCAACCGATCGCCGCCGAGGCGCTCACGTTCGCATGCAGCGGCGACCGCAGGCACGACGACGGCGCCCGCGTGCACGGGCCCGCCTTCGAAGGTGTCATCGAAGTCTTCACCGTGAGCGGCCGTTCCGTTGACGAGCGCGGCACCAAAGGCATCGAACCCGCCACGGACGCCGATGATCGTGCAGCCGCCTCCAGCGTCGACGCTTGCCAGCGTGGCCGCGACATAGTCCGCATGGCGCGCAGCCACGCAAAGTCCCGCGACATCGAGCACGAGCCGACGTGCCGTTTCTCGCGTTTCGGTGGGCAGTGTCGCTGGATCGGACGAGGCGAGCCAGGCGGCGAGTTGATCAGCGAGCGTTGGCACGTGATTTCGCCTGCCGCATCAGCTGTGCGGCGAGAACGACGAACGCTGTTGCGAGCAGCGCCGCGGAAATCGGATTGCGGACGAACGTCGATAGATCGCCATTCGACAGCACCAGAGCGCGACGGTAGTTCGATTCGATCATGAAGCCAAGCACGACGCCGAGCACCATGGGCAGAAACGGAACGGCGAAGTAGCGCAATGCGTATCCGACGACGCCAAAGGCGAGCGCGATGCCGACATTGAACAGACTCGCCTGGAATGCGTAGACGCCCGATACGACCAGCGCATAAATGAACGCCATGAGATACGGCTTGGGTCGGCTCACCAGCCAGATGCACGGTCCCATGATCAGATAGCCGATGATCAGCATGGCGATGTTGGCGACGAGCAGCCCCGCGTACAGCCCTCGGACCACTTCACCGTGCTGCACGAAGAGCATTGGCCCGGGGACGAGCTCGTGCATCAGGAAGCCGCCGAGCAGTACCGCTGCCGAATTCGAGCTCGGAATGCCGAGACTCAACATCGGCACGAGCGCGGTACATGCGACGGTATTGTTTGCGGCCTCTGGGGCGGCGACCCCCTCCGGCGATCCGTGGCCGAACTCTTCGCTATGCCGCGACCAGCGGCGCGCTTCGTTGTACGCGAGGAAGCTCGAGATTGCGCCGCCCGCGCCGGGCATCATCCCCTCACACGCGCCGATGACCGAGCCGATCGCCTGAGGCCTGGCGATGCGGCGCCACAACGCCGGCGTCGGGAACCGAATGCGCGCCGTCTCGTGCGTGGCCTTCTCCCAGGCTGGCGCCGTCGTCTGCACGAGCATCTCGCTGACGGCGAACAACCCGACCATCACGAGGATCGCTGGAATGCCGGACAGCAGCTCTGGGCTGCCGAACGTGAACCGATTCAGCCCGGTGACGGGATCGGTCCCGATCGTCGCGATCATCAGGCCGATCACGCCGGCGATCAAACCCTTGAGCAGCGAATCGCCGGCAAGGGAGGCGATGACGCTGAGTCCGAGCATGCCGAGCGCGAAGTACGACGAAGGCGTAAAGGCGAGCGCGACGTTCGAAAGGCGCTCGGTCAGCAGCACGAGCACGAGGAACCCGAAGAGGCCCCCGACGAAGCCCGAGTACAGGGAAATACCGAGCGCCTCACCGGCCTTTCCCTGTCGCTTCATTTCGTAACCATCGATGACCGTGGCGGCTGCCGCGTTCGTTCCCGGCGTGCCAATCAGGATTGCCGGAATCGATCCGCCGTACTCCGCGCCGACATATGTGGACGCAAGCAGGACGACGGCGACGGTGGAGTCCATCCCGTAGGTGAACGGCAGGAGCAGCGCCATCGTGATCGACGGAGAGATTCCCGGAAGCGCGCCGCCGAGAATGCCCCAGGCGACGCCACCGAAGGCGGCCGGAATGATGGCCGTCGAGAACAGCAGCTGAATCAGATCACCGACGGCCATAACCCCGCGGGGTACTGGATACGCAGCAACCAGATGAAGAGCAGCCAGAAGATGGCGGCTCCAGAGAGGGCGACGAGGATACTGCGCCCGTTAATCGACCCGCCCTGAAAATAAATCGTCGCGGTTATCAGCGCCGCAACCGAAAGGAGGTACCCAAACCAGGGGAGAACGATGATGTAGGCGACCCCAATGAGGAGCATGCCGATCACTCGAGGGATCCCTGTTCCGGGATTCGGGACTCGGGATTCGGGATTCGACGCGCTCGGGTTCGTAGCGGACGGCCGCAGCGAGCGCGCAATCAGGATGAGCGATAACCCGGCGAGGAGCAGCGCGTAGACTCTCGGCAAGCCTTGCGGCCCTACAGGGTCGGCGAGATCGCTCTGGGGGATCGCGACAGCGAGACCGTAATAAACCGCAGCGACGACGAGCGTCGCGATGCCGAAGAGAAGGTCGCGGTTCCTCACCGAATGACGCCGGATTCCTTCAGGAACGTCGCGGTGTCGTTGCCAAAGGTGTTCATGAAGGCGACGTATTCGTCGTGCGGCATGAAGCCTGGTTGCAGACCGTCCGCGAAGTACAGTTTCTTGTACTGCGGATCATCGAGGAGCGTCCTCACGGCTACTTCCCATCGCGTAATCAGATCGCGCGGCATCCCTTTTGGTCCGGCCAGGCCGCGAAACTTACGCACGGACAGGTCGATGCCCTGTTCTTTGACCGTCTGCACGTCGGGAAACTGCGTCATGCGCTCGTCTCCGACGACACCGAGCAGACGGATCTTCCCGGCATCAAGTTGACCGCGCATTTCCTGCAGCTCGCCGACACCCATGTCCAGCGTGTGATTCAGCACGTTGATCAGCATGTCGCCGCCACCCTCGAAGGTCGCGACGGCCGGATTCACCCCGGCCTTCTGCTTCAACCGCTCCATCGTCTGACGCTCGAGTGACGCCGGGTTCGCGGCGCCCCACCGACCCTGGCCGCTGCGCGCGTGCTCGACGACGTCCTTGACGCTCTTGTACGGCGAATCCGCGGCCGTGAAGAGCACCTCCGGGTCATAGAAGATGTTCACCAGCGGTTCGAGGTCGTGGTACGACGCGGCCGGTTTACTCAGCAGGGACGTGTAGATGAAGGTCGGCGTCGTCGCATACAACTCGGAGCCATCCGGTTTCGCACGGGCGAGCTGCGACATCGCCTTGGCGCCGCTTCCGCCTTCGACGTTCTCGACGATCATCGTCGCCTGCATGATGCGCGAGAGGTGCGGGGCCATCGAGCGCAGGAAGACGTCGCTGCCGCCGCCGGGGCTGGAATGGGTGATGAGCGTGACAACCTGAGTTCGGTTTGCGTTGGCACAGGAACCTGTGGCCGACGCCGTCACCAGGATTGTCAGGATGCAGACGGCGGAGCGTGGCACGCCCGCAGAGTATATGCCGGCCGTCTTGCCGTCTGCTTTGTGTGACTCGTTACGGCGCGACGCCCATCGCGCCGCTCCGGTAGTCGCGGAACGCGGCGCGGATCTCGTCGTCCGTGTTCATCACGAACGGGCCATAGCTGACGATGGATTCGCCAATCGGTTCCCCCGACATCAACAGCGCCCGAGTATGCTCGAGAGCCTCGAAGCGGATGCCGTCGCCGTCCGAGTTGAAGACGACCTGGTGAAGGCCGGACACCGTGGTGCCATCAGGAAAGCGCAGAGCGCCGTCAAGCAGATAGATGAACGCGTTGTGGACGGGGGACAGCGCGATTTCGACGCTGCCGCCACGCCGTGCGCTGACCGTGGCGGCGTTGACCGCGCTCAGCGTTCGGATTGGCCCCTTCACGCCGCCCAGTTCACCGGCGACCACGTGCAACGTGACGAGCCGGTCGGCGCTGACGCTGGCCGGGGTCGCCTCCGGGGTGAGCGGGTGATAGGACGGTGCGTCCATCTTGTGGCGCGCCGGCGAGTTAATCCACATCTGGATCAGTTCTATTTCGCCGGGAACAGGGGTTTCGTCGTGCAGCAGCCCGCTTCCCGCATGCATCCACTGCGTCCCACCCGCCAGCACGGTCGCATCGTTGCCCTGCGTGTCGCGGTGCCGGATGCCGCCTTTGAAGATGAAGCTGACCGGCGCGAAACCGCGATGCGGGTGCCAGCTGACCCCCGTATCGCCTGAAAAGTCCTTTGGCGGTGCGTGATGCAGCAGGACGAATGGGTCGAGGTAGGGGAGCTGCTCGGATGGGAGCGGCTGCCTGACCGTCAGCGGTCCCATTGCGTGGGCCTCGGCAAAAACGACGTCCGCGACGGATCGGAAACGCATGCTCGTGAGACGTGTTCGTGGGTTCATTAGGTTCATTGGGTTCAAGAGGTTCATTGGGTTCAAAGGTTCAGCAGTCGCGATTTCCGAGACGAACCCAATGAACCCGTTGAACCCATGAACCCAAGATAAATTGGTCGTGTGCAACGACGCGTGCTGGCCGTCCTGGGTCCGACCGCTTCAGGGAAGAGCGCGCTCGGGCTGTCGCTGGCTGAGCGGCATAACGGGGAGATCGTCAACTGCGATTCGACCGCCGTGTACCGAGGGTTCGATATCGGCACGGACAAGGTCTCAGTCGAGTCGCGACGTGGTATCCCGCACCATCTCATCGACATCGCGGATCCGACCGAGGTGTACACGGCCGCCCAATACGCGCGTGATGCGTCGGCCGCCATTCGCGACATCCACCAGCAGGGGCGGCTGCCGATTCTGGTCGGCGGTACCGGTTTCTACTATCGAGCGCTGACGCGCGGTCTCTTTCCTGGCCCCGGGGCCGACGACCAGCTTCGCAGCCGATTGAACCGCATCGCCGACGCCCGCGGGCCCGAACGGCTCCATCGATTGCTGCAGCGCATCGATCCGGAATCAGCCGCACGCATCATGGCGCGCGACCGGAAGCGGCTCGTACGGGCGCTCGAGGTCTATTACGCGACCGGCCGTCCTTTGACGGCACACTTCACAGACACGATGTCGCCCATCGCCGATTGCGAGGTCGTCGCCGTCGCGTTGCGTTTGCCGCCCGCGCTCACCGCCGAACGCGTGGCGCGGCGAGTCGACGAACAGTTCGAGCGGGGTATAGTCGACGAAGTTCGGACGTTGCTGGCTCGCGGTGTGCCGCCCGATGCGAGACCGTTCGGCGGTCTCGTGTATCGACAGGTGATGGAGATGCTGCGCGGGGTGCGCGGCGAAGCCGAAACACGCGCGCTCATCGTCCAGGAGAACCGTCGATACGCGCGCCGCCAGTTGATCTGGTTTCGTAAAGAGCCTAATCTTAAGTGGTTCGACGGCCCGGGCGAGCGTGCAGACGTTCTTACTCTTGTCGAAGAAGCGCTCGCCATGCATGGATGGCGAGGAGATGGTTGGTGATGGCCCAGGTCACTGAACAACGATCGTCGGCGGCGCAACCCAACATTCAGGACGTGTTCCTCAATAACGCGCGGCGCGATCGACTTTCCGTCGTCATTCACCTCCTCGACGGCCGTCAGTTCGACGCGCGCATCAAGAATTTCGATCGGTTCGCGGTCATCGTCGAAGTCAATGGCGGCGATCAACTCGTGTTCAAGCACGCTATTGCCACGATCAGCACGTCGCGATCGGTCGCGAACTACTTCGCTGCACATCATGTCTAGGCGGACCTGAAGGTCCGCCCCGCATTGCCAATTTTTTCCAGAGTCATCGTCATCGTGCTCGACAGCGTGGGCATCGGTGAGCTGCCGGACGCACCCGCGTACGGCGACGAAGGCAGCAATACACTCGGAAACATCGCGGCCCGTGCGCCGCTGAAGATCCCGGCACTACGGTCGTTGGGAATTGAATACCTGGTTACATTGGACACCCGTAGCGCGAACCTTAAAGGGTCGCGCGTACCCGTGATTGGTGCGTACGGCCGAATGGCCGAGGCATCGCCAGGCAAGGACTCCGTTACCGGCCACTGGGAGATGATGGGCATCGTGCTCGATCGTCCGTTTCCAACGTTTCCGCACGGATTTCCCGCCGACGTGATCGCGGAATTCGAGCGCCGGATCGGCCGCGGGACGCTCGGCAACGTCGTGGCCTCGGGCACTGAGATCATCGATCGACTCGGCCCCGAGCACATGCGGACGGCTAAGCCGATCGTGTACACGTCGGCGGACAGCGTCTTTCAAATCGCTGCACACGAGGAGGTCATCCCCGTAAGTGAGCAATACGGCATCTGCGAGACCGCATTCGACCTGGTCGCACGCGGCATGGGTGTTGGCCGTGTCATCGCGCGGCCATTCGTCGGCGCACCGGGCTCGTTCAAGCGAACGGCGAATCGACACGACTACGCCCTGGACCCCACTGAGGAAACGCTGCTGGATCGGCTCACGCGGCATGGCGTTCCGGTGGTCGCAATCGGAAAGATCAACGACCTGTTCGCCGGGCGTGGCATTGGTCGGGCTATCCACACGGCGAGCGATGCGGAAGGGATGGAGCGGCTCTCGGAGACGATGCGTGGACAGGAGGGCGGCTTTATTTTCGTGAACCTTGTTGACTTCGATACCGTGTACGGCCATCGGAACGATGTCGAGGGTTATGCCTCGAATCTTGAACGGTTTGACGAGGCGCTCGTGCGACTTCTCCCCAACCTTCGTCCATCAGACCTGCTCGTGGTCACCGCCGATCATGGCAACGATCCAAGCACGCCGAGCACCGATCATTCGCGCGAGTTTGTGCCGGTGCTGATTACAGGAGGGCCCGGTGGGCCGGCTGAAGCCGCCCCCTACATCCGAAGAGGGGTCGACATAGGGACGCGGCAGACGTTCGCGGATCTGGGCCAGACGCTGGCGGAGAACTTCGGCGTCGGGCCGCTCGCCCACGGAACCAGCTTCCTGGAGGACATCGTTGTCCACCATCCGTGAAGGGCTCGAGCAGCGCGAGCGCGAGATGCTGGCGCCGCAAGCCGCCAAGAGCGCCGACACGCGTGGCCGCCTGAGGCCCGAGCAGGAAGACGACGTCCGACCCGCGTATCAGCACGACCGCGATCGGATCATTCACAGTAAGGCGTTCCGGCGCTTGAAACACAAGACGCAGGTCTTCTTCGCGCCGGCCGGCGATCACTACCGGACGCGGCTCACCCACACGCTGGAGGTGTCACAGATCGCCCGCACGATTGCCAAGGTGCTGCGTCTGCACGAGGAGCTCACCGAAGCGATTGCACTGGGGCACGACCTTGGTCACACCCCGTTCGGCCATACCGGTGAGCGTGTGCTGGATTCGCTCGTCCCCGGCGGCTTTCGTCACTACGAGCAGAGTCTTCGTGTGGTCGACGTGCTCGAAAACGACGGCCGCGGCCTGAACCTGACGTTCGAGGTACGCGACGGCATCGGCCATCACTCAAAAGGGAAGCAAGGATCACCCGTGGGCATGGACGAGGCTCAGCGTGCGGCCACGCTGGAAGGTCAGATCATGCGCGTTGCGGATCTGATCGCCTACGTCAATCACGATATCGACGATGCGGTGAGGGCAGGGGTGCTGAAGGAGTCGGACCTTCCGCGCGCGCCGGTGCACGTGCTTGGTTCGACGTCGTCATCGCGGATCGCCGCGATGGTGAAGGACGTCGTCACCGAGACGCAGGCGGGCGCGCTGGCCGAGATTCGGATGAGCGAACCGGTGCTCGATGCGACGCTCGCGATGCGGAGCTTTCTCTTCGACGCGGTGTACGAGAACCGCGACGCCACCGCGGAGTTCCGCAAAGCCACCGGGATCCTTGGCGGGCTCTGGGAAAAGGTCCGCGAGCGCCCTGATGAATTTCTCGATCGCCACATCATCGAGACCGAAGGACTCGATGCCGCCACGCGCGATTTCCTCGCCGGGATGACGGATCGATTCGCCGTCACGCTGTACGAACGGCTCTTCATCCCCAAACCGTGGATCGGTCCGATGGCATGGGATCAGCTATAATCGAAGGTCTGTCTTTCGCGCAAAATGCGCGAATGTGGGCCCATGAAGCTCGATCTCACCCGCTATCGCCAGCCGGTCAGTCATTTCGCGCGGACGTTCCAACCGGGGGAAGTGGCGAGCGAGGCCGACGCGTATCACATGGCGGCGCCGGTCGAGCTCGAGTTCGACATCCACAAGGACAAGGACAAGTTTCGTCTGGTCGGGCATCTGCGCACGGAGCTCGAGCTTCCGTGCAGCCGCTGCTTGGAGCCGTATCGGTTCCTGGTGGATGCTGATTTCGATCAGCGGTATCTTCCGGCGTCGGCGGCCTCGACGGATCCCGACCGCGAAGTGCAGGAAGACGACCTGGAGACGAGCTACTACAGCGACGATCAGATCGATCTCGGCGAGTTGATGCGCGAGCAGTTCTATCTGGCGTTGCCGATGAAGCCGCTGTGCCGCGACGATTGCCGCGGGCTGTGCCCGCAGTGCGGGACAAATTTGAACACGGGCACCTGCGATTGCTCGCCGGTCTGGGAAGACCCGAGGCTGGCCGCGCTGAAAGCCATTAAGGGAAAAAATGCCTAATCCAAAACGCCGACACTCGAAGACGCGCACGTCAAAGCGCCGTACACACGACGCGCTGCGCGCTGCCGCCACGAACTTGTGCCCGCAGTGCCACGAGCCGAAAGCTCCTCATCGCATTTGCCCGCATTGCGGCTTTTATCGGCAGCGGCAGGTCAGAGCCGTCGAAGAGGAATAATTTACGATTCGTATCGCCGTTGACGCGATGGGTGGCGACCATGCGCCGTCCGCCATCGTGGACGGCGCCCTTGCCGCCGCCCGTCATCTCGACCTGCAGATATTCCTTGTCGGAGTTCCCACCGCGATCGCAGTGGCGCTCGAGCGCCACACTGACTGGCGTGGGCTGCACGTCCGCGTGATCGAGGCCCCCGATGTCGTCGAGATGGCGGAGACCGCCGGCGCCGCACGGCGAAAGCCGCGTGCTTCGATTCGCGTTGCAGCCGACCTGGTCGCCCGGCGCGAGGCGGATGCGCTTTTCAGCGCGGGCCACACCGGCGCGACGGTGCTGGCGACACACCTTGCATTCGGGATGATCGCGGGAGTCGATCGCCCCGCTCTGGCGACCGCCATTCCGACGCGCCAGCGTCCCGCTGTGCTGCTCGATGCGGGTGCCAACGTCGAATGTCGTCCTCAGCACCTGCTTCAGTTTGCCCTCATGGGTGGCGTCTTCGCGCGCATTGCGTTTGGCGTCGAGCGGCCACGTGTCGGCCTGCTGTCGATCGGCGAGGAAGCGAGCAAGGGCAACGATCTGACGCGGGAGGCGCACCGCCTCTTGAAGGCTGCACCGGTTAATTTCATTGGCAATGTCGAGGGGCGTGAGATCTACAGCGGCGTGGCAGACGTGATCGTCTGCGACGGCTTTACCGGCAACGTCGTGCTCAAGACGAGCGAAGGGCTGGTCGAGGCGGTCGAAGCGCTGCTCGGCGACGAGCTCCGCGGCACATTTTCCAGCCAGGTCGGCTATTTGCTTTCGCGCCGTGCGTTTCGCCGTTTCAGGCGCCGTGTGGATTATTCGGAATACGGCGGGGCGCCGCTCGTCGGCGTCGCCGGCCTGGCGATTGTCGGGCACGGCCGCTCGTCCGCCAAAGCGGTTCGGAACGCGATCGCCATGGCGTCCCGGTTTGCCACCGGATCCTTCATCGAACGCCTCCAACAGGAAATCGCTACCGCAGCGGTGTCGCCCCAGTGATCGCGTTCATTTTTCCAGGACAGGGTGCACAAAAAGTCGGTATGGGGCGCAGCCTCGCCGATGCCTTTCCCGAAGCGCGAGCGGCATTTGACGAAGCCGAGAGCGCGCTGCCGGGGCTGACCAAGGTGATCTTTGAGGGACCGGATGCGGACCTGATCCTGACCGAAAATGCCCAGCCGGCGATTTTGACGATGAGCGTGGCGGCGCAACGCGTGCTGGCGGCGCGTGGAATCCAACCGGCTTTTGTGGCGGGGCACAGCCTCGGCGAGTACTCCGCACACGTCGCGGCGGGAACCATGCGCTTCGGCGACGCGGTGAGAATCGTCCGCCGGCGCGGCCAGTACATGCAGGAAGCGGTGCCGGTCGGCGCTGGTTCGATGGCGGCCATTCTCGGGCTCGATGCGGATGCGGTTGCCCGCGCCTGTGAAGATGCGGCGCAAGGCGAGGTCGTCAGCCCGGCCAACATCAACGGTGCCGGACAGGTCGTCATCGCTGGCGCGACCGCCGCCGTGCAGCGCGCCAGCGAGCGGGCGAAGGCGCTTGGTGCCAAGCGTGTTATTCCGCTTGCGGTCAGTGCACCGTTTCATTGCGCGCTGCTGAAGCCCGCCGAGGAGCGGCTCGAGCCGGAACTACGGATGCTGGGCGTGCAGAATCCGCGGATGCCCGTGGTCGCGAACGTCGACGCCGAGCCGAAGCGTGATGCCGCGTCAGCGATCGACGCGCTCGTCCGGCAGGTGTCCGCTCCGGTCCGGTGGGAGCAGGTTGTTCGCCGGCTTGCCTCGGAAGGCGTCACCAACTATGTTGAGGTGGGCCCTGGCACGGTCCTGAGCGGGCTCGTGAAGAAGATCCATAGAGAAGCGGTCGTATCGAACTTCGCGGAGCCAGACGATCTCGCCGCGCTCTACGACGCGCTTCACATTCAGCCGCGGCATGTTTGATCTCTCCGGCAAGTTGGCGATCGTCACGGGCGCGTCACGCGGCATCGGGCGTGGAATCGCGATGACGCTCGCCTCGCGCGGCGCGTACATCGTCGCAACCGCGCGGGACGAGAATGCCGCGGATACCGTCTCGCAGATTCACGGAGCGGGACACCAGGCGGAAGCGGCCGCGCTCGAGGTAACTGACCCCGCTTCGATTGACGCGTTGATCGCCGGTGTCCTCGAGCGGCATGGTCGAATCGATGTGCTCGTGAACAACGCGGGCGTGACACGCGACCAATTGATGCTGCGGATGAAGCGCGGTGACTGGGATCAGGTGATTGCGACCAATCTCACCGCGTCGTTCGCGCTATCGCAGGCGGCCATCAAACCGATGGTGAAGCAGCGATCGGGACGCATCATCAACATCAGCTCGGTTGTCGGTCAGACGGGCAATGCCGGTCAGGCCAACTATGCGGCATCGAAGGCGGGACTGATCGGTTTCAGCAAGGCACTGGCGCGGGAGCTCGCGTCGCGCAACATCACCGTCAACGTCGTCGCCCCTGGTCTCATCGAAACGGACATGACCAAGGCGATTACAGACAAGGCCCACGGCGACTGGACGTCGCAGATTCCGCTCGGCAGACTCGGCACAACGGCGGATGTCGCCGCGGCAGTTTGTTTCCTTGCCTCGGATGAGGCGTCGTATATTACAGGTCAGGTTGTTGCCGTCAATGGCGGCATGTATATGTAATTTCGCTGGTTGGGAAGTGGTGGTGTGGTCCGTCGCAGACGACGGATTGGCGATCAGCATCACCACTCAACCACTTACTACGAACCACCAACCACCAACCAACGTTGGGAGGCTTGAATGGCGGCAGTCGCAGACAAGGTCAAGAGCATCATCGTGGAGCAGCTCGGCGTGGACGAAGAGGAAGTGACGGCAGATGCCTCGTTCGTCGACGACCTCGGCGCCGACTCGCTCGACACGGTGGAGCTCGTCATGGCATTCGAGGAGGAGTTCGGGATTGAAATCCCCGACGAGGACGCCGAGAAGATCACGCGCGTCAAGGAAGCCATCGACTACATCGAGAAGAACGCGAAGACCAAGAAATAGGGACGAGGGATTTTGAACAGGCGTGTCGTCGTTACCGGCATCGGCTTGGTGTCGGCGCTCGGGATCGGAACCCGCGAGACCTGGGCGGCGCTGCTCGCGGGCCAGAGCGGTGTCACTCGCATTACGCGGTTCGACGTCTCCGGCTACGCGACGCAGATCGCGGCGGAGGTGAAGGGATTCGATCCGCTCGCGTTCATCGAGAAGAAGGAAATCAAGAAGATGGATCTCTTCATCCAGTACGCGATTGCGGCGGCGCAGTTCGCGATGGATGACAGCGGACTCCACATCACCCACGCCAATGCCCCCAACATCGGCGTCTACATCGGCTCAGGCATCGGTGGGTTCATCACGATCGAGCGCGAGCACGAGGCATTGCTCAACGGCGGGCCGCGGAAAGTGTCGCCGTTCTTCATTCCCTCCGCCATCATCAATCTTGCCTCGGGTCAGGTGTCGATCCGGTTCGGCGCAAAGGGTCCGAATTCGGCGACGTGCACGGCGTGCTCGGCCTCGGCGCATGCCATCGGCGATGCCTACGAAATCATCAAGCGGTGCGACGCTGACGCGATGATTGCCGGCGGAAGCGAAGCCGCCATCTGCGCGATGAGCGTCGGCGGGTTCGGTCAGCTCCGCGCGCTCTCGACGCGCAACGACGAGCCGACGCGGGCGAGCCGTCCCTTCGACAAGGATCGCGACGGGTTCATCATCGGCGAGGGCGCGGGCGTCCTCATCCTCGAGGAACTCGAGCACGCGCGGCGCCGTGGCGCCAGGATCTACGCCGAGATTGTCGGGTACGGGATGTCGTCGGATGCCTATCACATGACCGCGCCGTCGGAAGATGGTGACGGCGCACGG
>DASTZI010000255.1:0-8170 GCA_035764385.1 Vicinamibacterales bacterium | reverse complement strand
CGATGTCACGTGGGTGCGCGGCGCCCACACGTTTACAGTCGGCACGCACGACGAGTTCTCGCACTTCGAGACGCTCTTCATTCAGAACCTCTACGGATCCTACGAATTCTCCAACGTCGACAACTTGCGCGCGGGCGTCGCGCAATCATTCGCGAGAACGTTCTCGAACACATCCGATTCGCGCCAGGCATATCAGGTGACCGTTCGACAATTGGGCGCCTACGCAGGCGACCTGTGGCACGCCTCCAGCCATCTGACGCTGACATACGGCTTGCGCATCGACGCCCCGCGGCTTGGCGACCCGCCGCTATCGAACCCGCTGTCGCTGTCGGAGTTCGGCTATGCCACCGACGTTCTGCCGGCGCCGCTGATGTGGTCGCCGCGCGCTGGAGTCAACTGGTCGCCAGGCGAGAACAGCGGTCGGCAATCGCAGATTCGCGGCGGCGTCGGAGTCTTTGCCGGCCACCCTCCGTACTATTGGGTGGCGAACGAGTACGCGAATACGGGCCTCGACTTCACAGCACTATCACTCCCGTTTGCCGCGACCAACCGTGTGCCCTTCGTCGCGGATCCTTTTGCTCAGCCCTCCAACGTTGGCGGCGCCGGCCAGCAGACGATCAACGTGCTCGATCCACACTTCAGGTTTCCGCGGCTCCTGCGTGGCAACGTGGCCTACGATCGCGACCTCGGTGTGCTCGGCCTCACCGGTTCGGCGGAGCTGCTGGTGTCGAAGACGCTCGACGATGCCGCGTACACGAATCTCAACTATCTGCCCAGGGGCTTCGCGCCTGACGGACGCCTGACGTACTCGAAGCGGGATGCCGCACTGAACGACGTCGTGCTCCTCTCGAACACGTCGAAGGGACGCCAGTGGTCGACCGCGTTTACCGTCGCGCGGCCGTTGTCGCGCGGGATTTCATTCAGCGCGTCGTACCTGCACGACCGGGCGACGTCGGTGACCGACACTCCTGGAGGTACTGCGCTTTCAATGTGGGGGAGCCTGCCGGTCGCCTACGACGTGAACCACCCGCCGGCCGCGACGTCGAACTACGAAGTGGGGCAACGAATCACCGTCACGGCCGTCGTGCCGACGCCGCTGTTCGCCGGTGCCCGTGGTGCGCTCTCGTTGTATTTCAACGGTCAGAGCGGGCAGCCGTACTCGCTGGCCTTCAACGGCGACGCGAACGGTGACGGTCGCAATATCAACGACATCGCCTTCGCGCCCGCATCGCCGGATCAGGTGATCGTGACCGGCGGCACTTGGGCACAGCTCGATAACTACCTGACCGCCGATCCGAGCACACGCGGCCACCGCGGCAGCATACCGCCGCGCAATTCCGGAAGGTCGCCGTGGACCAACACGCTCGACCTGAAATACGTGGTGACGCTTCCGACCGGACGTCGCGCGCACGCGGAACTGTCGCTCGACATTGCAAACGTGCTGAACCTGCTGAACGATCGCTGGGGCTGGGTGTTCTACCCGGCGTTCAACTCGGCGAACACGATCGGGTATGGCGGTATCGACGCAGCTACGGGAAAATTGATCTACCGGCTGAACACGATCACCGCGGACACCTTCGCCGGCACATTCACACGCGATGACCTGCGGTCACGCTGGCGGGCGCAGTGGGGATTGCGATTGCGCTTCTGACCGGCCCGGCGATTGTCAGTTCACCTGTACCGTCCAGACGTTGCCCCGGCGAATGCCGCGCTCGAATGCGATACGGTGACCATCGGGAGACCATGACGGGTACAGCACGTAGTCGCTCGGCGCCGTGAAATGCGTGAGCTGGCGGCTCACGCGCGTGCGGCGCGAGACTGCCCAGACGTTCCAGACCCCGTCACGCTGCCCGGCGAATGCGATTTGATCTCCGTCGGGCGACCAGGAATTGACACCGCTCAGTCCCTTGTCGTGGGTGATCTGGTCCACTGGTCCGCCGTTCTTCGACACGACGCCGACATAGGTGTCCTTGTCGCGTTTGATTTGGACCGCCAGCCACTGGCCATCCGGCGACCATGCGGGATAGTTGATGGACTCGGCGTCGTCGGTCAGTCGACGAGGATGGGTATGATCAAGGGCCTGGATCCACGTGTTTGTGGATCCATTCGCTTCGATCATCCAGTACGCGATTTCCCGGCCGTCCGGTGACAGGCGCGGGTTTCTGGCGTTCTTCACGAGATCCAGCGGGGTGAGACGACGGGTGGATAGATCAAGCCAAAACATCGTTCTGCCATCGGCGGTATCCCGCTGTACGAGTACGCGCTCGCCGTCCGGTGCCCACGAAAGATTCCCCGCCCCGCCGCCTTCGGTGATGAGTTGCGATCGGCCGCTGCCGTCGGCGTTCATCACCCAGGGGATGGCCTCGTAGCGGCTGGCGCCCTGCGAATAGGTGAGACGTCGTCCGTCCGGAGAGTAGTCGGGTCGCGTCGTTCGCCCGACGCTGTCGTCTGTGAGGCGAGCCGGCTCGCGTACTTCACCTCCTGGCGCGAAATCGACCGTCCAGAGATTCGTGTCAGTGGTCGCAAGGCCGTATGCCATCAGACCGTCACGCGACATCGAGATCCCGTCGAACTCTCCGGGCAGAGAGAGAACGACCTCCGGTGTCTGCTCTATCGACGTCCCCTGGACCGGATCGATCGCCAGACGATACAAGATGTTTCCGTTCCCGTTGAAAAACAACGCGCGGTCGTCCTCGCTGAACTGCACGTTATCGGCGCCTAATGCCGTCCGCAAACGTCGCGGCGTGCCACCAGCGGCATCAACGATCCACACACTCGCTTCGTCAGCTCCCCGCACCG
Organism: Vicinamibacterales bacterium; assembly: GCA_035764385.1. Classification (GTDB taxonomy): domain Bacteria; phylum Acidobacteriota; class Vicinamibacteria; order Vicinamibacterales; family UBA2999; genus Gp6-AA40. The sequence goes on along the minus strand of DASTZI010000255.1, from coordinate 5,371 downwards.
TGGCAAATGCAATAAAACGCCCGCTGTGCGACCACGACGGACTCCGATGCCCGCCTACCGGATCGCCAGGATGCGTCAACTCCCGCAAACCGCTGCCATCACGTCCAACGACTTTGAGGTTGGACTGACCGACCAGCCCGGTTTGTGTCGTGAAGGCGATCCAGTTGCTATCCGGCGACCAGACAGGATGCGATCCGGACTCGACGAGTTCACGCGGCGAACCGCCCGTGGACGGAACGATCCACACTCCACGACCATTGCTGCGGGCGTACGTGATCCATCGTCCGTCCGGCGACCACGCGGGCTGGATGTTGTTCATTCCATCGCTTGTAATCGCAATTTCCTTGCTGCCGCGAGCGAGGCTGACGACATAGATCTCGAACGAGCCGGAACGATCCGAGGCAAAGGCGACCGCGCTGCCGTCGGGTGACAATGCCGGCTCGACATTGATCCCGCCGGTGGTGCTCACACGGACCGGCGTGAGCGCACCAGCGACGCCATCGCGAGGCTGTGTCCGGCGGACGATCCATACGGTCAGCCCGACAACGAGGATAGACGCCACCGCCAGGCCAATGATGGCGACACTGGACAGCCGGCGGCTTGGCGTCGCGGGTACCGGCGCCGGAACGACCTCGGGTACACCGCCGCCGTCGATCACGACCGGCGCGATAAAGCGGTATCCGCGCTTGGCGATCGTCTCGATGTAACGGGGTCGATCGGCGTCGTCTCCCAGAGCCTTGCGCAGCTGGGCAACGGCGCGCGTCAAGGCGTTCGGGGCCACGAACGTACCAGGCCACACGTTCTCGAGCAGCTCGTCCTTCGTGACGAGGCGATCGCGGCGCTCGATCAGAAACCGAAGAACATCGAATACCTTCGGTTCGAGGTCGACCGCCAGACCGCCGCGCTTCACCGACATACGGCTCAAATCGACGTCGACGTCCCCGAATCTGTAGGCTCGCGGGTCGGTCACGGCTCTGTCCGCGACGCGGGCACAAACATCATCAGCTCCAAATTAAACCATCACGGGACCATCACGACGCCAGCGGTGACCAAGTCCCACGCTGCCTCCAGCGCAAACCAGCGTTGGAGGCTTCATGAAAACCAGCCCAATCGCCGCAACCGCGGTGCTTGTCCTCTTTGCGGCGACGTCCGTGTGGGCTGCCCGTGCCGACCGCACTCGGCCCACCCACGTCCCTCTTTCCTCGACCCAGCACGGCGAGGTCGTGATCCCGGTGTTTATTGAAGGACAAGGTCCGTATCGGTTCATCCTCGACACAGGGTCGAGTCACAGTGCCATAAGCGAAACGCTCGCGACGGCGCTCGGAGCCGCCCCTGTCGCGAAGGCGCCGGTTGCCACTGCCGTGGGATCGATTCTGAGCGCCGTCGTGCGGCTCCAGGAGGTCGAGGTGGGATCAGCTCAAGTGGAATCGCTGCTGGCGACGGCGCTGCCACGCGATGCCGCTGATTGGCTTGGCGATGGAATCAACGGTGTTCTTGGGCAGGACTTTCTCTCGCAGTTCGATTACACCTTGGATTATCGGAGCCTTCGGCTGTCGTGGAACGACTCGGGCCAGACAGAGAAGGGCGTGCGCCTGGCGCTCGAGCCGTCGCACGGGCGCTTCCTCGTGCATCTGCCGCAGGATGACCGCTGCCATTGCGCCATGAGATTGGTCCCCGATTCTGGCGCCAGCGGTGTGGTGCTCTTCACGGGTACTGAGGCGGATCAACTTCCCATCGATACGATTGGTGCCCCGATGCGCGTGTCGTCGCTCGCCGGGACGAGAACGGCACGTCGCGTGACTGTCAGAAAACTGATCGTCGGTTCGGCCACGCTGTTGGACGTGCCAGCCGTCACCGTCGTCCTCCCCGAGGGGACGACCCAGGATGGTGCCGGACTCTTGCCGTTATCGCTATTTGCCCGAGTCTCTTTCAACCATCACGACGGCTACATGACCGTGCAACCGCGCTGAAGGAACCGATCATCGCTTCAAGCTGGCTTCGACTTCCGCGAGATTGGAAACCTCGCCTTCATACAGGCGTCGGATCTCCATGCCCCAGGTCGGCCGCTGCGAGAGGTCCTTGTCGACCATTGCTCTCCAGCGCCGTTTCTCGTCGTCGGTAAAGAGCGGCGGCATCGGCGGCAATGGCCGCGGCCAATCGTTGTAACGCACGAGAAAGCCGTTGTACTCGGCCCGAAAGTGTCCGACCAACTCGAGCAAGGGCCCCGCTCTCGAGTGATCGACGTCACGAACCGCGGAACTCATGAAAAACGAGAGGTTGGACAGCGTGTCGTGCCAGTGCTCAGGGCGATCGCTCACATCGAAGACCATTGCGCGATTCGGCGTCATCATTTGCCAGATCCCCGCCTCAGTCGCCGGAGAGCGCTGGACGATTCGCGCCCACGCGTTGTGCAACCGAGGGACGTAGATCATCTGAATCCACAGCCTGGGATGCGTCTGCAGCGGGAAAGGCCAATGCACATGGACGGCGGCGGGAATCGTCAGGCGACCGTTGTCGTCGCCGCGGACGACCGTGAGCCGCGTCGCGTTGTAGCTCACGGGATGGACTGGGTTCAGCGAATAGCCCTGGTGGGTGTACAGGGCATATGCCGCTTGGGGCCGTCCGTCGCTGTCCACGATATCGAGGGTGTAACCGCTGGTGTAAGAGACGCTCGCGGCGACGAGTAACACCAGCAGCACCAGCACGATCAGTCGCCGGCGGCGCATGCGGGCGAGGATATCAGAGGCGCGGATGTGGCGTTATGCTCACGGTGAATTGAGCTGTCGATCGTGAGTCTGAAGAACAAGACGCTGTTCATCACCGGCGCGTCCCGCGGCATTGGCCTCGCGATCGCGCTGCGCGCGGCGAAAGACGGCGCGAATGTCGTGGTCGCCGCGAAAACCACCGAGCCGCATCCGAAGCTTCCGGGCACCATCCATACGGCAGCCGAGGCGATCGAGCGAGCTGGCGGACACGCCTTGCCGATTGCGCTCGACATCCGCGATGATGCGGCGGTGCACGCGGCGATGACGCAGGCCGCGGACACGTTCGGCGGCATCGACATTCTCGTCAACAATGCCAGTGCCATCAGCCTCGCCGGAACATTGGCGACGCCGATGAAGCGCTTCGATCTCATGTTCGCCGTCAACGTGCGTGGGACGTACTGCTGCTCGCAGGCCTGCGTCCCGTACCTGAAGAACGCGTCGAACCCGCACATCCTGACGCTTGCGCCGCCGCTCAACATGCAGGCGAAGTGGTTCAAGGATCACGTCGCGTACACGATGGCGAAATACGGCATGAGCATGTGCGTGCTCGGCATGGCGGAGGAGTTCCGCGCCGACGGCATTGCCGTGAACGCGCTCTGGCCGAGGACGATCGTGGCCACCGCCGCGCTGCAGCTGATTCCCGGCGCACGGCCGGAGGAAGGCAGAACGCCCGAAGTCCTCGCCGACAGCGCCTACATCATCGTCAACCGCGACAGCCGGAAGTTCAGCGGCAATTTCTGCATCGACGAGGACGTCCTGGCGTCCGACGGAATAACCAATCTGGACAGATATGCGTTCGTTCCCGGCGCGAAGAAATTGCAGGCAGATCTGTTCCTTGACGAAGAAGTCTGACTCGCGATGGCGAGCCCTCGCTTGGGCGTTCCGCATAGATATCCGTCTCTGCGGTCACGACTGTACGTGTGAACCTACGCGAATGTGCGTGTGAATATAATTGTCCTTCTTTGAGCAACACCGCTTCCCGCATAGGCATTTCCCGACGGCGTCCTGGTGTCAAGCCGACCGCGCTTGTCGTGGACGATCATGCGGAACTGCTGCGTGTCGTCTGCGCGTTGCTCGCGTCACATTTCGATGTGGTGGCAACGGCCCGCGATGGCCTCGAAGCGATCGACCTTGCCCAGCGTCTCGCCCCCGACTTGATCCTGCTGGACATTGTGATGCCGGGTCTCGACGGTCTTCAGGTGGCCGCCCGACTTCAGGAACTCGATTTGCCGTCGCGCGTTGTCGTCATGACGTCACACGCGGATGACGACGATTACGTGGAACAGGCATTCCAGGCCGGCGCCTGGGGGTTTGTTCGCAAGATGCGGCTCGCCGCCGATCTGGTGAGAGCACTGGATCACGCTCACGACGGCCGGTTGTTCCTGCCGTCTTTGGGCACCCTGCCGACGGTCGCCGGGTCGGCCCACGCGGTGCAATTCCACTCCTACGACGGGCGTTTTATCCAAGGCGTCAGCGATCTCGCCAACCGTGCGCTGAGGCGCGGCCAGGTGGTTGCGGTCGTCGCCACACCAGCGGTCCGTGTGGGCGTCGCTGAACGGCTACAGCAATACGGCTGGGACGCCGGCGAACTGGGTGCGTACGGTCGGTATCACGCCGTGGATGCGGCAGCATCGCTCGCCTGGGTCATGCGCGATGGTCACCCCGATCCGCAACGCCTCGCCGAGAGCGTCGCAGCGCTCGAACGCTTGCGCCTCGAGGCAGCTGACATACGCGATCCTCGCCTGACGCTGATTGGCGAGATTGCAGTGCCGCTCCTGCTGGATGGCCATGTGCAAGAAGCGCTCGAGATCGAGCGCCAGTGGAACTCCCTGACGCGCGCGCTGCCTTGGCTCGGCGTCTGCTGCTATCCCATGTCATGTTTTGATGAGCGCACAGCGCCGCAACCGTTTCACGATGTGTGCGCTGAGCATGGTTTCGTCAGCCACGCGTTTTGAGCCGCTTGCCGCGGCGTTGCAACACTTTGAGAAATTCATGACGATTCGAGAGCTCGAACAACAGCTGCTCGAAGACCGCCTGCGTCTAGCAGCGATTCTTCAAACGTCCACGGACGCGATTCTCGTCATCAACGACCGCGGCACGATCCAATCCTTCAACGCCGCCGCCGAGCGAATGTTCAGCTGTTCCGAGCAGGACGCGCTGGGGACCGATCTCGAGCGCTTCGTCCCCGAGCGTTTTGTCGGCGCGTACAGAGGCGATTTCGATCGCTGGCGCCACTCCGACGTGGTGGCCTGCACGTCGGGCCAGTTGTCCCTATCCTGTGGCCTCGCTGCCGACGGCCGGGAATTTCCTTGCGAAGCGTGGGCCGCCCAGCACACCGTCGGAGGCCATCGACAATTCGTCGTCTTCGTCCGCGACATCACGGACCGCCATCGATTCGAGCAGGCACTGCGGCAGCGGACCGAGTTCGAGACGTTTCTCTTCAACCTCTCGAGCACCTTCATCGGTCTGCCCGAAGAGCGGGTGGATGCCGCCATGGAAGGCGGGCTCGCGACCGTCGGTGAATTTCTTCAGATGGATCGCATCACGCTCCTCGAGTTGACGACCAACAAGAGCGAGATGGTCGTCGCGTACTCCTGGAATGCGGC
>DASTZI010000254.1:0-2557 GCA_035764385.1 Vicinamibacterales bacterium | reverse complement strand
GTCACCACATCGAGCCACGCGTAGGTTGTACGATGGTCCGCCGCATAGGTTTGGGCGTGCAGCCACGCGACGATGTCGGAGATTTGCGTTTCCGTTAAATCCGGTTTGGGCATGCCCCGATCCGGTCGCCCGCTGCGCAGGACCGGCGCGATACCCTCACCCTTTTCATCCCGCAAAACCAGCAACGAGTAAATCAGATTAGGACCTGAGTCCAATCCTTTGGCGCTATTGCCGTGGCATCGTCCGCACTGTGCGGCGAAGAGCTTGCCGCCGCGTTCGACCGCTGCCGGATCTTCTTTTGAGTCCTGAATGGCCGTGCGGCTGGCAACAATGCGTCCCTTTTCTCCGGGCCGCGACTGCCCAAACGTGCAAGTGGCCGCGATCAACAAGGCCCCCATCAACAAGGCGTTGGTTGAACGAATCATCGTTGACTACAATAGCTTAATTGAATCCACGCCCCGTCGCTCTCGTCACCGGAGCCAGCCGAGGAATCGGACGCAGCATCGCCATCGAACTGGCTCGTACCCACATTGTGATCGGGACCTACAAGTCGCAGCACGACATGGCACAGTCGCTGGCTGCGGAGTTCGGAGTGGACGTGGTCCAGTGCGACGTTGCTAGCTTGACGGATCGCCGGGCGTTGCTCGATCACGTCGGCTCCCGTTATGGTGGGGTGGATTTATTGGTGAATAATGCGGGCATGGCGCCTCACCAGCGGCTCGACATTCTGGAAGCCGAGGAGTCGAGCTTCGACGAACTGATCGCCACCAACCTGAAGGGGCCTCACTTCCTGACGCAACAAATCGCACGTGGGATGATCGAACGCGGATCCGGGCGCATTGTCTTCATCACGTCTATCTCCGCCTACACGGTTTCGGTCGTGCGGGGTGACTACTGCATCTCCAAGGCCGGGCTGAGCATGTCCGCGGCGCTCTATGCGCAGCGTCTCGCCGCACAAAACATACAGGTCTTCGAGATCCGTCCCGGTATCATTCGTACGGATATGATCGGGCCGGCGGCGCAGCAGTATGAGGAGCGGATTCGTGAGGGGTTGGTTCCTCAGCGGCGCATGGGCGAAGGGGAGGACGTCGCGCGCGTGGTGCGCGCCATCAGCGACGGACTTTTGGATTATTCGAGCGGCTCGGTGATCGACGTTGATGGCGGCTTTCGGATACGAAGCCTGTAAATACATGCTTAAGATTCGATTCGATCTTCAACCCGCCAGCCTGGAAGCCAAAATTCACAGCCTATTTCAGTTGTCCGCGCCTAAGATCCGGAGCATCGAAGAGACGTGGAATCCGGCCGATGGATCGCCTGTCTTCACGGTGAAGGGACAATACACCAGCGCCGGCTGGACAGAATGGACGCAGGGCTTCCAATTCGGATCGGCGATTCTTCAATTTGACGCCACGAGCGAGGCGGAGTTTCTGGAAATGGGAAGATCGCGGACGGTCGCCGTCATGGCACCACACGTTACCCACTTCGGTGTACACGATCACGGCTTCAATAACATCAGCACTTACGGAAATCTGCTCCGACTAATGAACGAGGGACGCATTAGCGGAGAGCAGTGGGAGCGGAGTTTCTACGAGCTGGCGCTGAAATGCTCTGCCGCCGTGCAAGCTTATCGTTGGTCACGGACGTCGGATGGGGAAGGCTACATCTATTCCTTCAACGGTCCGCACTCGCTGTTTGTCGATACGATTCGCTCGCTGCGCTCGCTCGCCGTGGGCCATCAGCTCGGCCACGTACTCCTGGGCGAGCACGACGAGCGGATCTCTCTGCTGGAGCGGCTCATCGCGCACCTGCGCACGACGGCGGGCTATAGCGTCTACTACGGAGAAGGCCGCGACATTTGGGATGTTCGCGGACGTGTGGTCCACGAATCGATTTTCAACACGACCAATGGCAAATACCGGTGCCCGAGCACACAGCAAGGATATTCGCCGTTCAGCACGTGGACGCGAGGCCTAGCTTGGGCGATGTGCGGATTCGCCGAACAATTGGAGTTCTTCACCACGCTCCCCGATCAAGCTGCGACGATTGATTTAATGCGTCGAGCAGCACAAGCCACTTGCGATTTCTACATCGAGAACACTCCCGTGGACGGCATCCCTTACTGGGATGTGGGAGCTCCGGGCCTCGGAAAAATGCTCGACTGGCCATCTCGTCCCGCCGATCCCTACAATCCGCACGAGCCTGTCGACAGCTCCGCTGCCGCGATCGCCGCGCAAGGGCTACTCCGGCTTGGGTGCTGCCTGCATGACGATCGTTATTGGCAAGCGGGCCTGACCATCTGCGACGCACTTTTTCAGGAGCCATACCTGAGTGCCGATCCCCGGCACCAGGGTTTGCTGCTTCACTCGGTTTATCATCGCCCCAACGGCTGGGACTATTGTCCTGACGCAAGCGGGGTTCCGCGTGGCGAGTCCAGCATGTGGGGCGACTATCACGCGCGCGAGTTGGGCTTGTACCTCCTCCGGATAATTCATAATGGTCTGTACCTCAAATTCTGGAGCGAAGCCTCTTAGATGACTCAGACTTCTTACCGGCGCAT
>DASTZI010000253.1:0-3834 GCA_035764385.1 Vicinamibacterales bacterium | reverse complement strand
GCGGTCGACGATGTACATCCGGTTTCGGTTCGAGTCGATGACGACACCGTGAATGCCATTGCCGTGCAATCCCTCTGCAACGATGCCGAACTCGCCCGGTCCGGTGCCGGCCTTCCCGAACGCCGACACGAACTTCCCGTCCTTGTTGAACCTGACCATCCGGTTACCGCCGGCGGCCCAGAGATCGCCGTTGGACGCGAATGCGAAGAACTCAACCACGAAGTTGCCGTTCTGCGTTTGTACCGGAGGGATGTCTTTCACGTCGATCGTCTTGACGTGCGTCTTGCCGTCGCGCGTCAACTCCACGAGCGATTCATCGGTCGCGATCCAGATGTGATGTTCGGGATCGTAGGGGTTCTCCTGGATCAACTGCACGTCCACAAGGAGAGGACTGAACTGATCCCATGATTCGACCACCTTGCCCTGGCGGTTGTAGACGACGATCATCCGCTGCTGCTTCTGCTCGGCGGGCGGAATCGGTTTGCCAAGATTCCGAAACGCGGCCGGCCCCCAGAACGTCGTCCACGGACTCTTATGTGTGCCGCGTCCGACGGCGATGATGCGATCGGGCGACTCGGCGTACATCGTCTCGGCGTTGATCGTCCAGCCGTCGATGACCGGCTGAGGCCAGCCCTTGACGACCTGGTAGGGACCGCTGACTTCTTCTCCGCCCTTTCCGTCGACGGGCTCATAGGCAGAAGACATCACGTTGGTATTCGACGCCAGCGCGCCAGGCGGCAGGGCGGTCTTCGCCGCTTGTTGGAGGCCGGCGGCGGCAACCTCTCGAGCCGGTCCGTGTGACCACGTACTCAGCGCACCGAGCGCCAATCCCACCACGAGGGCCAACATCACGGTCATCCCCGAGTGTCGCGTCTGTTTGCTCATACACGTCCTCGTCTGAATAGTTGCCTTAGAGCCCCGGCCGCTGCACGTTTTCGGTTGCCGTGCAGCTCACGCGTCCGTTCTACTAAGCACCACCAAATGACCGGCGTTGCCCGCCGGTCTCTCGAACTCGAGGAGGCTTATGTCGACGCCGAGAATCTTACGCCTCGTTGTTGGTGCCAGCGCCACGCTTCTCCTGGCGGGGTGCGGCGGCGGAGGGACGGCTGAGCGCGCCACCGCCACGGCGGCTTCGGCGGCAGCCGCTTCCGCAGGGAATCCGATCACCGGCGAGGGATTGCCAAACCCGGCGCCGAACGTCGTCCGCAACTGGGGCCAGCTGCCCGCCGGCCGGAAGTGGGGCACGACCGCCGGTGTCGACATCGATCCTGTCGACGGCAACGTCTGGGCCTACGAACGCTGCGGCGCCCCTGCCGCCGGCGGCGCCGGCGGCGGCGCGGTCGACTGCGAAACCAATCCGGTTGATCCAATCTTCAAGTTCGACCGCAACACCGGCGCCGTCCTCGCGAATTTCGGCAAGGGCGTGATGGTGACGCCCCACGGCATCTCCGTCGACAAGGACGGCAACGTGTGGATCGCCGACTTCTCCGGCAACAAGGCCGGCACCAAGGGATACCAGGTTCACAAGTTCAGCGGGAAGGGCGAGAAGCTGCTCAGCCTCGGCGTTGCCGGCAAGCGCGGGAACGCAAACGGCCAGTTCAACCAGCCCAACGACGTCGTCGTCGGGCCGGACGGCAGCATTTACGTGGCTGACGGACACGATGCCCAGGGGATGATCACGCCCGCTGCCATCGCTGAGGGGCTCAAGAACGGCGCGACGAGCCGCATCAGCAAGTTCTCGCCCGACGGCAAGTTCATCAAGTCGTGGGGGACGATCGGTCTCCGTCACGGCGAGTTCCGCACGCCGCATGCGCTCGCGTTCGACTCGAAGGGTCGCCTGTGGGTAGCCGATCGCGGCAACCACCGCCTGGAGATCTTCGATCAGGACGGGAAATATCTCGAATCGCGGTACTCGTTCAGCCGTCCCAGCGGAATCTTCATCAAGGGCGACATGCTCTATGTGATCGACTCGGAGTCGGGACCGCTGAACCATCCGAACTGGCATGATGGCGTGCGCGTCGGGCCAGTGGACGAGGACCGTGTCGTGGGATTCATCCCACCTTTCGACCGTGAGGATCGCGTCTATCAGGGCGCAGCGGGCGAAGGCGTGGCGGTTGACGCCGATGGCAATGTGTACGCGGCCGAGGGACCCAACTCCTTCGATCAGGCGGGCGGAGCCTTCACGAAGTACTCCGTGAAGTGAAGCATGCTCCGGCTAAAGCCGGACCCCACCGATATCTCGGCTGTATCCGGCGGAGAATCTTCAATGGGGTGCGCCTTCAGGCGGACCGAAGGGGACGTTTGGGTCTACGCTGGAAGCGTGCTTCCCACGCACGGAGATGACTCATGCGTAAATCACAACATACCTTGATACTCCCGCTCGCGATCCTCGTGCTCTCGTCAGGCGTGGCGGCAATGCCGCAGACCGCGCCGCGGCCCGCGAAACCGGCTGCGGTTTCCCGAACGCCGGCGCGACCCGCCGCTACGGCTGTCACGACGAAGGATCCGTTCATCGGCGTCTGGAAGTTGAGTCGCGAGAAATCGAAATACGAATCTGGCGGCGCCCCTACGAGCTTCACGCGAACCTACGAGGACCGCGGCGGCGGCACGATCTTCATGACCACGGACGTCACCATTCCGCAGGGCAGCACGCGCGCGTATCTGGTGTACCGGCGCGATGGCAAGCCGTACCCGGAGGCCGCCGTCGGCGTGCCGGCGATTCGCATGGTGAGCGTGATGGCGACCGATCCGCGCACCGAGGATGTCTACTTGATCGTCGACGGCAAACCGTCCGACGCGCCGAGCACCATCACCATTTCGGCGGACGGTATGACGATGACGCAGGTGGTGAACGGACGGGACGCGAAGGGAAAAGCGTTCACCAATACGATCGTCTACGACAAACAGCCGTAAGTCGGGGCCTTGCGGTTCAAGCTCCTTGCGGACACACATATCCGTTGTGATCCTTGTTGCGCTGGCCACATCCAGCTGTAACTCCGTGAAATTGCCCACTGCAGTTCCTCCGGGTGCGTACGTCCGCGAACTTACGCCCGAGGACCTCAGCGTCCTCCGCGCTGTGTTGCAACCGTGCCGGGGCTGTCCGCAGTCCTCAGAGCCGGTATTGGTCGCAAATCGCACACTGCGGGTGTGCGAACCGACCACTATCGATGAGTGGTGCGTGACTCGGTTTGACACGGCGCTGCTTGACGGAAAGGTTGGTCCTGCGCGTTTCGCGCGAGCCATGTTTGGACGAAACCGCTTCGCGATGGCAATTCCGCAGCAACTGGCGAACGGGGTTCAGGTCATCTCGCCTGACACCGGCGATATGCCAGGACGTCCTCTCGTAGAACGCCGGCGGACCGTGATTTTCGTCACCGCACCTGTCTATCCGAGCCCGACACAAGCGGTCGTGTTCATAGGTAGTCCTAATTGGGGCGCTTCGTGGGATCTCCTGGAGCGTCACCGTGACGGGTGGATCATCACGCGAGGACTTGGTGCGTACCAGTACTAAGGCATCTGCGTTACCGCGCCCGCTCCCACACGATCTTGTTCGTACTCCCTGCAGGGGTAAGAACGAGCCGGTCATTCGACTCGAACACGTAGGCGCGTACGACATCGTCGCCAACCTGACCTGGGTTGATGTTGCCTTTGCGATGGTGCGTCATGATGTGAGTTTGTTCGTCGACTGAGTAGGTGCCGAAGTACGCCAGGTAGCCGGTGATAGCGTCCTTGGCCTCTTCGGGCGTCGGCTGGGCCGCGGCGTACTTCCGGCGCGGGCGGTTCGGCATCACCTGCGCCGCCATGTTTCCCAGGTTGTCGTAAATCATCATTCCC
>DASTZI010000252.1:0-17508 GCA_035764385.1 Vicinamibacterales bacterium | reverse complement strand
GTCCGCAATATTCAGCGCGACGAGAATGGCAAGCCCCAGGGTGTCGCTTTCGGGCGCCGCGGTCACCGCGGCGCGCATCTTCAGGTCGACGTACGCCGCGAGCTCCGCGACGTACCGCTCGTCGAGACTGCTGCGGATTGGATAGCGCTGTCCGGCGATTTCGACCGTGACTACGCCCATCGTCGATCTTGATTCCCCAATGTCAGATGCTCAGGTGTTCCAGCTGGTCGAGCATATCGGTCACGCGCGAGCGGATCATCTCGCGCTCGCCGCGAAGCGTTTCGATCTCACTCGTCGCGTGCTCCGAATCGACGAGCCGCGCACGCAGCGCGTTGATCTCCTGCGCGAGCCGCGCGTTTTCATCCGCAGCCTTCGCTTGTTCCGACCGAAGGCGCGCCAGCATTCCCACGAGCAGCTTGATTTTTTCTTCGAGCCGATCGATGGGCTCGAGATCCACCGTACGCAACGCCGCCTGCTTCACCATCCGTTCCGATCCTCTAATGTGGGGAATTGAACGGGAAGATGGTAACACGGCGGTTGCTGGTTGGCGGTTGGTAGTTGGTGGTTCGTCGTGGGTTTTTCTTACCAGCTGCTATCGCTGAATGGCCCCGTGCTGATCCTTCAACGCGCCGATGATGTTGTCCATCGCGCTTTGAACTTCAGTGTCTGTCATCGTTCTGTCAGATGCCCGGAAGGTAAGACGAAGCGAGAGGCTGATTTTCCCGTCGGGCACGCCTTTCCCCTGATATCGATCGAACTCGCGGATCTGAACGAGCGTCAGAGGGGCTGCGGACCGCACGGTCGCGCGAACCGCTTCGGCGGCCAGTGTCTCGTCGATCAGTATTGAGATGTCGCGTGTGACCGAGGGATATCGCGGCAGTGGCTCGATGCGTCCTTCATCCTTCGGCGCGGCGGCTTCGGCCTCGTCTAGGTCGATCTCGGCGACATAGACAGCATCCTGAACCGGCAGGCCGTGGGCTTCGGCGATGGCGGGAGCAAGCTGCCCGAGTACTCCAATGCGAACGCCGTCAGTCATCACGGCTGCGGATCGGCCAGCTACGAGCCAGCTTTCGCCATGAACCTCGGTCCGGAGGTCGATTCGGAGCGCATCGGCCACGCGCTCGACGACGGCTTTGATGTCGAAGAAATCGACGTCGCGCGCGCCGCCGCTCCAGTGTTCCGAGACCGCTGCGCCCGTCCATGCGCAGGCGAGCGAACGACGCTCGCCGCGGGCGCGGGAAAAACGCGCACCGATTTCGAACAATCTGACGTCCCGCTGCTCGCGCCGACGGTTATGCGCGACGGCGTCAATCAGGCCCGGGAGCGCCGACGGGCGCAAGACCGCGAAATTCTCCGAGAGCGGGTTCGCAATCGGGACGAGCTCACCCGCTGCCGCAAACGGCGCTGCGGCGGGGGAGCCAATGAAGCCAAACGTCATCGCCTCCGAAAAGCCCGCAGCCGTCATGACATTCCGAAGATGACGTGCGCGCCCGATGCGCGGATCGACCGGAGGAGGCGCGGCCACGAGCGGCGGGAACGTGGATGGAAGTCGATCGAATCCGTAGTGGCGCGCGACTTCTTCGATCAAGTCGACCTCGCGCGTGACGTCGACCCGCCGCGTCGGGACGTTGACGTCCCACCCGTCCGCGTGGGCCTCAAGCGAAGCCGCGTCTGACGGCGAAGGCGAGGGGCGCAACGTGAACCCAAGGCCTTCGAGAATACGTTTGACGTCCGCTTCGGGCACCGCCACGCCGAGCAGCCCGCCGATCTTCGAACGCCGCAGCCGGAGCGTGCGCGGCTCGATGCGGACCGGATAGCGATCGACGACGGTACCACGCGCCCGGCCAGCCCCAATCGTATCGAGCAGCGCACACGCCCGTTCCATGGCCGTGACGGGCAGCCGAGGATCGGCGCCGCGTTCGAACCGGGTGCTGGCCTCGGTCTTCAGCGCGAGTTTCCGGCTCGTCCTGCGCACCGACAGCGGACTGAAGTACGCGCTTTCGAGCACGATGACGGTCGTTCCGTCCGCCACTTCGGAATCGGCGCCGCCCATCACACCGGCAATCGCGACCGGCCGCTCCGCATCGGCGATCACCAGCATGTCCTTCGACAGCTCGCGCACCTGGCCGTCGAGCGTTCTGATCGACTCGCCTGGTTTCGCTGTTCGGACGCGTATCTGGGCGGCCGCCAGCTTCGTCAAGGCGAAGGCGTGCATCGGCTGCCCCATCTCCAGCAGCACGTAATTGGTGACGTCGACGATGTTACTGATCGGGCGAACGCCGGCGGCCTTGAGGCGCGCCTGCATCCACGCGGGTGAAGGACCGACGGTGACGTCGGCCACGGCGCCGGCGTATCGCGGACAGAGATCGGGGTCCTCGATCACGACGTCGATATCGGCCTTCTCGACGGCTTTCAGCGAAGCGAGGCGAAGCGAGGAGCCGGTTTCCTCATCGTGGTCCTTCCCCTTGGCAGCGAGCCGGCGCATCGGCAGGTCGTAGGCCGTCGCGATCTCGCGCGCCATACCGATGACGCACATGCAGTCGGGACGATTGCCAGTGACCTCGAAGTCGATCACTCCATCGTCCTCACCAACACGTTCCAGTCCTTCGACGGCGAAGCCGCGCACCGACATCGTCTTCGCGATCTCCTCGGGCGATGCGGTGACATCGACGAAATCACGCATCCACGAGACGAGCACCTTCATATCGAGAACTGCTCCAGGAAGCGGAGATCGTTCTCGTAGAACAGACGGATGTCGTCGACGCCGTACTTCAGCATCGCGACGCGCTCCATTCCCAGTCCGAACGCGAAGCCGGTGACCTTCTCCGGGTCATAACCGACCGCCTCGAAGACTGCCGGGTGCACCATGCCGCTGCCCAGAATCTCGAGCCATCCGGTCTGCTTGCATGTTCCGCATCCTGAGCCGCCGCAGGCGCGGCAGCTGACGTCGACTTCGGCGCTCGGTTCGGTATATGGAAAGAAGCTCGGACGCAGCCGCAGCTTCACGTCGCCGAACAGCGCCCGCATCATCGCCTCGAGCGTCCCTTTCAAGTCCGCGAGCGTGACGCCTTCGCCGACGACGAGCCCCTCGAACTGCTGGAACATCGGGGTATGGCTCAAATCCAGGTTGTCTCGGCGGTACACCCGTCCCGGCACGATGATGCGGATGGGCGGCGGGAATGTTTTCATGTACCGGATCTGCATCGCCGAAGTGTGCGTGCGGAGGAGCGTTGCCGCACGGACCTGTGCTTCCGGGATCTTTCCTCGATGTGCTCCCCATGTACCGCCTGCGATCGGCGCGTCGAGATACAGCGTGTCCTGCATGTCGCGGGCAGGATGATCCGGCGGCATGTTGAGCGCCTCGAAGTTGTGGAAGTCGTCTTCGACCTCCGGTCCTTCGAGAATCTCGTACCCCATGTGGGAAAAGATGTCCTCGACCTCGCGCCGCACGCGCATCAGCGGATGCACGCGTCCCATTGGCAGCGTGCGCGCGGGCAGCGTGACATCGACAGCGCCGGCGGGCCGGCGCGTCGATTCGAGCGCCGCTCGCTTTTCGTCGAGCGCCGTTTCGATTTCCGTTTTGAGCGTGTTGACCAGCTGGCCGAATTCGCGGCGCGCCTCGGGCGGCAGCGCACCAAGCGTCTTCATCAGTCCGGTCACCGCACCGGACTTCCGGCTCAGGAATTCGTCGTGAAGGGCTTTGAGGTCTGCGTCAGTAGTGGCGCGCGCCAGCTGCGCGCGGAACCGATCGCGCAGCTGGTCGACGGAAATGGAATCGGTGGACATGCATCGGGATCAGGCGCGAGCTTCGGCGGGCAGCGCAGCCTTCGCTTGCGCCGCCACTTTCGCGAATGCGGCTGACTGGGTCGCGGCCATATCGGCGAGCACCTTGCGGTCGAGCGTCACGCCGGCCGCCTTCAACCCGCGCATCAACTGCGAGTAGGTGAGTCCGTTCTCGCGCGCAGCCGCATTGATGCGGACGACCCACAGGCGCCGGTACTCGCGCTTCTTGTTCTTCCGTCCGACGTAGGCGTACTTGCCGGCGGTGTCGACGGCTTCCTTCGCCGCGCGATACAGCTTGCTCTTGGTCTGGTAAAAACCCTTGGCGCGTGAAAGCAGCTTCTTCCGCTTCGCGCGTCGAACTGTTCCTCGTTTTACTCGTGGCATCGTTCGTTCCTATTTATACGGAAGCATCAGGCCAAGTTTCGGAGCATCCGCATCCGACACCTGTTCGGTGCCGCGCATATGGCGCTTGGACTTGGTCGTCTTGCTCGTCAGGATGTGGCGCTTGAACGCCTTCGCGCGCATGATCTTGCCCGTACCTGTCTTCTTGAAGCGCTTCGCCGCGCCTCGGTGCGTCTTCAGTTTCGGCATCGCTATTCCTCTGTTACCGGTTCCGCTACGGCTTCCTGCGCGCGTTTCGGCTGCGACTTGCGTCCGGCACGCTGACTCAGGATGACGTGCATCTGGTTACCTTCCTGCCTCGGGGCCGCTTCCGCGATCGCGACGTCAGCCAGTTCGCCGATCAGACGCTCCAGGATGCGACGGCCAATCTCGGGATGCGCCATCTCGCGGCCGCGGAAGAAGATCGTGGCCTTGACCTTGTCGCCGTTGGCGAGGAAGCGCTCGATGTGCTTCTTCTTGAAGTCGTAATCGTGCTCGTCCACCTTCGGGCGGAACTTGATCTCTTTGACCTCGATCACCCGCTGGTGTTTCTTCGCTTCGCGGCTCCGCTTCTGCTCCTGATACTGATACTTGCCGAAATCCATGATTCGGCAGACCGGCGGTACGGCAGTCGGCGAAATTTCGACGAGATCGAGCCCCTTCTGTCTGGCAATCGCCAGCGCGGCGGGCGGCGGCATGATCCCCAGCTGTTGCCCGTTCTCGTCGATCACGCGGATTTCTCGAACACGGATGCGTTCGTTGGTGCGAACGCGGTCGTCACGTCGGGGCGAACGATCGAAAGCGATACTGCCTCCTCTGGCTTCAGGCCTGGCTTACGGCTTAAGCAACTTCCTCGTGGCTTGAGCCCTGAGCCTTGAGCCCGGAGCCCAGATTCTTCGTCGCGATCTCGTCCTTCGTCGCCGCGACAAACGCGTCTATCGATCGCGCACCGAGATCGCCTGCCGACCTGCTGCGGACCGATACCGTGCCCTCGGCTGCTTCGCGGTCCCCCGTGACGAGCATGTAAGGGATCTTCTGCAACTGGGCCTCACGGATCTTATAGCCAATCTTCTCCTGGCGGTCGTCGAGCTCCACGCGAAGCCCGGCGGCGGCCAGTTTGTCGCGAACCGTCGCCGCATACGCCTGATGGCGGTCGGAAATCGGCAGCACGATGGCCTGAACCGGCGCCAGCCAGAGTGGGAACGCCCCCGCGTAGTGCTCGATCAGAATGGCGATGAACCGCTCGAAGCTGCCGAAGATTGCACGATGAATCACGACCGGCCGGTGCTCGGCGTTGTCGGCGCCGATGTATTTCAGGTCGAAGTTCTCCGGCTGCTGATAGTCCAGCTGAATCGTTGCGCATTGCCATTTGCGCCCGATCGCGTCCGTCACGTCGAAATCGATCTTCGGCCCATAAAAGGCGCCATCGCCTTCGTTCAGCGTGTAGTCAAGGCCCGCACGGGCGAGCGCCTCCTTCAGTTGGGCCTCGGCGTGATCCCACGTCGCAATCTCGCCCATGAATTTTTCGGGGCGCGTCGACAGCTTCGCCGTGAACGGCAGGCCGAAGTCGCCATAGACACGCTGCACGAGACGGATCAGCCGCTCGACCTCGTCGCCAATCTGCTCCGGCGTGATGAAGCAGTGCGCATCGTCCTGTGAGAACTGGCGCACGCGCGTGAGCCCGGACAGCACACCGGATGCTTCGTTGCGATGCAACGGTGTCTGCTCGTGGAACCGTATGGGGAGGTCCCGATAGCTGTGCGTCGTGCTCGCGTAGGTCAAGAAGTGCCCCGGGCAGTTCATCGGCTTCACGCTCATCGTCTCGCCTTCAGATTCGATGAGGAACATGTTGTCCTTGTAGTGCGCCCAGTGACCGGAGCGTTCCCACAGTGCCTTGTTGTAGATGAGCGGCGTCTTCACCTCGACATAGCCGGCCGGAAAGAGCACGTCGCGCATGTAGTTGGCGAGCGTGTTGTACAGCGTTGTTCCCTTATCGAGCCAGAATGCGGCGCCCGGCGCCCACTGATGGAAGGTGAACAGCCCGAGCTCCCGTCCCAGCTTGCGATGATCCCGCTGCTTGGCCTCTTCGATCTGCGTGAGATACGCCTTCAGATCCTTGTCCGAGGCGAATGCCGTCCCGTAGATGCGCTGCATCGGCGCGTTGCGCGCGTCGCCTTTCCAGTACGCGTTGGAGGCGCTGAGCAGCTTGAACGCCTTCAGCTTGCCCGTGCTCGGAACATGTGGACCGATGCAGAAATCGATGAACGTCTCCTTGTCTTTGATGGTGTAGCAGGAGACCTCTTTCTGACCCTGCGTCTTTTCGTCAATCAGCTGGACCTTCAACGGTTCGCCGCGTGTCGCAAAGAACGCCTTCGCCTCTTCACGCGGCCACATCTGCCGCTCGTAGGCAAGGTCCTGCTGCGCAAGCTCGCGCATCTTCCGTTCGATCGCCTCGAGATCCTCGGGGACGAACGGTCGATCGACGATGAAGTCGTAGAAGAAGCCTTCGTCGGTGGCGGGGCCGATGCCGCACTGTGCGCCCGGAAACAGGTTCGTCACCGCTGCCGCCATCAGGTGGGCCGTGCTGTGACGCAGGAGCGGCAACGCCTCGGCGCTCCTGTCGGTGACGATGCGAACGGCGGAATCCTGCTCGACCGGATACGAGAGGTCCACGAGCTTGCCGTTGACGACCCCGGCGTACGCCGCTTTCGCGAGACCTGGAGAGATCTCGGCCGCAACGTCGCGAACAGGCGTGCCCGACGAAACACTGCGACTGGATCCGTCGGGAAGAGTAACCGTGACCTGGCTCATGCCCTAAGTGGGAAGTTCGAAGTTCGAAGGTCGAAGTTCGAAGTAAGTGAGAAGTTGGCCTCTGCTTATTCGACCGCTCGCCTACTTCGCACTTCACACTTCGCCCTTCGAACTTGCGAAGCTGGTAGGCGCGGGTGGACTCGAACCACTGACCTCCTCCGTGTCAGGGAGGCGCTCTAACCAACTGAGCTACGCGCCTATCTGTTGCGAAATCAGGCTTTAACCCGAACGGTCAGTATACATCAGACGTTCGGGTCGTTCGGACCGTTCGAGTGGTTCGGATCGTTCGAGAACAGATGTTCCGAAGCGTGCTAGGCGGCCTTCTTCTGTGAGAAGTACTCGAGCGCCTTCTGCAATGTGAGATCGGTTGTCGGCGCGGGCGCGCCGAATTCAACGTCGGGCTCGTCGACGAGCACTTCGGGCTGCAGACCCTTTTCGTGGATCACAGTGCCGTTCGGCAGGAGGTACCGCATGTAGGAGAGCAGCATCGCGCTGCCGTCGGGCAGCTTCACGAGTCGCTGGCGCGCGGCACTGCCAACAGTGTGCTCGCCAATCATTTCGGCTCGCTTGTTGCCGTCGAGCGCGGCCGCAAACACCTCACCCGAGCGCGCGGTGCTTTGGTCGACGAGCAGGACAACGGGTGCCGTGATGGCGCCGTCGCCCGCTTGTGCAGTCACGGTCTCCTTGTTGGCCTTGCTCTCGCGCACGACGAGTGTTCCGCTCTTGACAAACAGCCGCGCCGCGGCAACGGCATCATCGAGATCGCCACGCGTAGCGCCTCGCAGATCGATCACGTACCGAGTGGCGCCTGTCTTGGCCAGTGCATCGAAGGCCTGCTTGATCTGCACGGGTGACCGCTTTGAGAACTCGAGGATGTGGAGGTAGCCCGTCGTCGGATCCGCCATCTTCGATGTCAGCTCGGGGGGCGCGGCCAGGCGTTCGCGCGTCAGCGCGACGTCATGCGGATCGGCGGCGTTGCCCCGAATGACGAGCAGCGATACCTTTGTGCCGGGCTGGCCGTGCAGCAGGCGATCGCCCTCATAGATCGAAACGTCTTTCGTCGAGCGCTTGTCGATGGCACGGATGAAGTCGCCCGCACGGATGCCGGCTTTCGCCGCTGCCGATCCGTCACGGACGGAAATGACGCGCAGGTAGTACTGCCGGCTCAATTCGACGCCGACATCAGCCGGGCCGGCCGGCTGATTAGCTTCGTAGGCGGACACGATGTTGGCGGGAAGAAAGCCGCTGTCGGCATCGAGATTGTCGGCGAGGCCGTTCATGGCGCCCTTCATCGCCTTCTTGATGTCGACTTCCTCGACGTAGTTGTTCAGGACGAGCGACACGACGTCTTCGAACACGCGCAGGTGCTGATAGGTCTCGTCTTTTGCCATCACCTGCCCGAGATAGCCGCCAATGATGGCGAAGACGATCACGGGGGTTGAGATCAGGAGCACCCAGAGGCGTGTGCGCGATGTCATAGCAAGAAGTCCCAAATGAAGCGTTTTACCGGGGCTTTAGCCATTGTATGGGATCCACCGAACGGCCGTCGACGCGAAGCTCGAAATACAACATAGGCGGGCCTGCAGGTGCCGTGCCGACCCGGCCGAGCTCCGTCCCGGCGTCGACATGTTGGCCTCGCGCGATTTCGACCGACCCCAAGTAGCCGTAGAGGGAGTAGTAATTACCGCCGTGATCGAGGATCACGAGGTTTCCGAAGCCGCTGAACGCGTCCGCGTAGTCGACCGTTCCCGGATGCACGGCCGACACCGGCGTGCCTTCAGGTGCACTAATCTCCACACCGTTTCTGACGGTGCCTCCAGGGCGCGGAGGCGCGCCGAACGCCGCACTCACCCTGCCGGCCACCGGCCAGTCCAGCGCACCGCGAAAGGATGCCACCGGAACGGTCACCGGCTCGGCCGAGCGCCCGTTCGCCAGGCTCACGAGCTGCTGCTGCAGGCGTTGCGCGGCCACGCCGAGTTCACCCGCGAGCTGGGCGTTGAGGTCGCGCCGCTGGTCGATTTCGGCAATCAGCGCCTCCCTTGCCGCCACGGCGCGCTGCGCCGCGAAGCGCGCGCGCTCGGCTCCCTCCGCCGCCTGCTCGAGTTCCCGGGCCCGCTGCTCCATCGCATCGCGTTGCTGCTGCAGGTCAGCGAGCGTGCGGCGATGCTCCGCCATCCGTTGCTCGTTGATCGTCGTCAACGCGGCGACCGCGCGCATCGCGCGCGCAAATTCGCGGAGGCCGCGGACATCGAACGCCATCCGTGCGTATCCGCCGCGTCCACGCTTATAGATGTCGACCAGCCGCGTCTGCAGATCGGGCAGTTGTGAGACTCGCTGCTGCTCGAGTTCGTTGAGCCGCGCCGTCGTCTGTTCGAACGCAACCTGCGCCTGCATCACCGCAGCCACCGCGGCCTTCTGCTGTTCAACGGCAATATCTCGCTGGAGTTCGAGCTGCCGCAGGTCGCCCAGCAGCGTTCGAACTTGCAAGGCGAGGCGATCAGCTTCGGCCTGCAACGCGCGCACCCGATCGTTGACGCGGCGCGCCATCGCGTCGGTTGCGCCTCGGTCCTGTGCGGATATGTCAGGCGGGTAAGGCGAGTAGGGCGGGAGAGGTGAGTGAGGAGCGAAGGGCGTAAAGGGAACGAGACCAAAGGTGAACGCCAATACGAGCGCGGGGAAGGCTAGTCGCCTCAACACCCCACGCGCCTCATCCGCCCTACTTGCCTCACCGTGCGCCTAGTATAGAGTCACGATGCGATCCGTGGGACTCGATATCGGTGAGCGGCGCATAGGCGTCTCCGTGAGTGACGCGACCGGCACGCTCGCGCGGCCGCTCGGCGTGCTCCAATCCGCGGGCCTCGATGATGACGCACTCGATGTCGTCGCGCGAGAGATCGCTCGCCTTGCCGCCGAAGAGGACGGAGTCGGCTCGATCGTCATCGGCTTGCCGCGACGGCTCGATGGCACACCGACCGAGATGACTGCGCGCGTCGAGAGGTTTGCACGGGCCCTTGGTGCGAAGACGTCGCTTCCCGTGGCCCTGCAGGACGAGCGGCTTTCGAGCCGCGAGGCTGAAAGCCGCCTTGCCCTTCGGGACAAGGACTGGCGATCACGGAAGGCAAAACTGGACGCGGCCGCGGCGGCAATCATCCTGCAGGACTACCTGGATGGCCGTGCGTAGACTCCTGCCGATCACCTTTGTGGTCATCGTGCTGCTGGCTGCGGCCGGTGCAGTAGTGGGGTGGTCTGGCTGGACGCAGCTTCACGAGCCCTATCAGGGCTACACGGGAGCGGAGCAGTTCGTCACGATTCGTCAGGGCGCTTCCAGTTCTGAAATCGGGCGGCAACTTGCCGCGGCCCAGGTCGTCCGTGACCCGCGTCTATTTCGTGCGGCGCTGTGGTGGACGGGGCGCGGACGAAGCCTCAGGGCGGGTGAGTACCGCTTCGACCACGCGCTCACGCCACTGCAGGTCCTCGACATGCTCGTGCGAGGCGATGTCTATACGCTTCGTCTCACCTTTCCTGAAGGGCTGAACATCGAGGACATGGCGAAGCTGTATGAGTCGCACGGTTTCGGCAAGGCGTCCGACTTCGTTGCGGCCGCTCGAAACGTGACGCGCATACGCGAGCTCGACGACAAGGCGTCAGATCTCGAAGGGTATCTCTTTCCGGAAACATACTCGTTGCCGAGGCAGATCTCCGCGGCGCGCCTCGTTGATCTGATGGTCGATCGGTTTCTCGCTGTCTACGACGACCGAATACGTGCCCGGGCCTCGGCGGAAGGGCTGACGACGCGGCAGGCTGTCACGCTGGCGTCGCTCATCGAGAAAGAAACTGGAAGGGCGGAGGAGCGGCCCATCGTCGCCGCGGTGTACCGCAATCGAATGAAGATCGGCATGCCGATGCAGGCCGATCCGACGGTGGTCTACGCGCTGTTGAAGGCGCACCGCTACGACGGGAACATTCGGCGGGACGATCTTTCGATGGACTCGCCGTACAACACGTATAAGTACGCCGGCCTCCCGCCGGGCCCGATCGCGTCGCCCGGCAAGGCGTCGCTCGAGGCCGCACTCGCGCCCGCCGACGCGCCGTATCTCTACTTTGTCAGCCGCAACGACGGCTCGCACGTATTCGCTCACACGCTCGACGAACACAACGCCAACGTGCGGAAGTTTCAGGTCGACTTCTTCAGGCAGCAGCGCCAGGCGAAGGCCGCTAGCGCTCCCCCCACTTCAGCTTCTCGCGGAGCAGCTCGAAGTAGCCGCGCTCGGGTGCCTTGACCAGACGCAGCATCTGCTTCGCCTTGCGGACGTGAATGACGTCTCCAGGCTGAATGGGGTAGCCGTACTGTCCGTCGTAGGTCACGAAGACCTCGTCGCTGCCGTCTGGCGCTTCGGCATGCACCTCCACGTCGGCATCGCCGGGAATGACCACGGGACGGTTGGTGAGTGTGTGAGGCGCGATCGGCGTCAGTACCAGGGCGTCGACAGATGGATGAACGATCGGACCGCCGGCTGCGAGGTTGTAGGCGGTTGATCCGGTCGCGCTCGCGATAATCAAGCCGTCTGCCTTCACGCGCGTGACGAAGCGTCCGCTCACGGAGACGGAGAGCTCGATCATCCGCGACAACGCTCCCTTGGTGAAGACGACATCGTTGAGGACGACACGCGTGTCGTCTGTTTTGTTGCGAAGAGATGCGGTCGCAGCCAGCATCAGGCGCTCGTCGTAGGTCGCAGTCCCGTTGACAACCGATTCGAGCGCGGGAAAGAGCTCGTCGATCCGCAGTTCGGTGAGAAATCCAAGTCCGCCGAAGTTCACGCCGAGAATCGGAATCTCGCGGCCGGCCTGGGCGATGCGATCCGCCATGGCCAGCAGCGTGCCGTCGCCGCCAAGCACGATCATCAAATCAACACAACCGGGCAGATCTTCACGCGACCGCGTCGCGGGTGTGTCAGCCGATTGCGTGAGACGGGCGGTCTCAGTCTCGTAGACGACGTCCAGCTGCCGTTCGCGCAGCCACGCTCCGATGCGCGTCAGATGCTCCGCCGCAGCAAGCAGACCATGCTTGGCCACGATGCCGACGCAGTGGATGCGCGATGTCATGAGCGGAGGTGGAGGAGGAACTCGACGTTCCCTTTCGCACCGGTGATCGGCGAGGTCGTCGAGGCTACCGGCGTCAATCCTACCTCACGGGCGGCGGCGGACACTTCGTCAACGACGCGCGCCTGGATCGCCGTATCGCGGATGACGCCCTTGCGAATTTCGCTGCGTCCCGCCTCGAACTGCGGTTTGACCAGCGCAACGACGTCACCTCGCTGACGTAAGACTC
This sequence comes from Vicinamibacterales bacterium, assembly GCA_035764385.1. Classification (GTDB taxonomy): domain Bacteria; phylum Acidobacteriota; class Vicinamibacteria; order Vicinamibacterales; family UBA2999; genus Gp6-AA40. Next base: position 5,204 of record DASTZI010000252.1, on the reverse strand, counting down.
GCGGTACCACCGGCAGGATCTGTCGCAGCGAGATGAACGAGACGTCAATCGTCACGATGTCGACCGGCCCTGGAAGGTCGGACGGCTGCAGGTGCCGCGCATTGAAATGCTCGATGACGACGACCCGTGGATCGTTGCGCAGCGTCCAGTCGATCTGACCGTGGCCGACGTCGAGCGCGACCACGCGTGTCGCGCCGCGCTTGAGAAGTACGTCTGTGAATCCGCCCGTGGACGCGCCGATGTCCAGGGCCTCGCGTCCTTCAACAGTGATGTGAAACGTGTCGAGGGCGTGCGCCAGCTTGATGCCCCCCCGGCCGACATACGGGTGATCGGGCGCGACGAGCCCGAGCTCGGCGGCGGCGTCGACCTGCGTGCCGGCTTTGGTTTCAAGCTGGCCGTTGACGGTCACGTGCCCAGCCAGAATCAGCGCCCGCGCACGCTCTCTCGACGGCGCGAGGCCCCGTTCAACGACGAGCTGATCCAACCGAACGCGCAATTTCTGCAACCTTGAGTCGCGTCATGAATGGGGTCTGACCCCGGTACAACTCATCACCGGGGTCTGACCCCTCCTAATTGGATCGCTCCACAATCCAGCGGCCAATCTCAAGCAGACGCGAATCCGCTAGACGGACGTCCGCGAGCGCCGCGGCCGCGCGGGCGAGACATTCGTCCGCCATCCGCTTCGACGCGTCGAGTCCATACAGCGCCGGATAGGTCGGCTTGCCCGCGGCCGCATCCTTACCCGCGGTCTTGCCCAGGTTGGCCGAGGCGCCCTCGATGTCGAGCACATCGTCGATGATCTGGAACGCCAGTCCGAATTCGGCCGCCGCACGGTCGATCGCATCGATCTGCGCGTCGGAGCCGCCGCCCATCACCGCCCCTGCAGATGCCGACGCGCGAATCAACGCGCCCGTCTTTCTCGCGTGCATCGCGCGCAGTGATTCGGCGTCGAGCGGAGGCGGCATCGTGCCCGCGGCATCGGGTGTGACGCACGCCAGGTCGATCGCCTGGCCGCCGACCATCCCGGCGGCGCCGGCGCCGGCAGCGACGATCCCGATGACGCGCACCTTGCGCGCGGCGAGCGTCGCATCAGCGCCACGCGGCTCGCGCGCCATCAATGCGAACGCCTCCGTCAGCAGACCGTCTCCAGCTAGAATCGCCATCGCTTCACCGGCGACGACGTGCAGCGTCGGTTGGCCCCGACGCAGCGTGTCGTTGTCCATCGCCGGCAGATCGTCGTGGATCAGCGAATACGTATGAATGAACTCGATCGCGCAGGCCGCAGGCATCGCCTGCGGCCAATCACCGCCGACCGCCTCCGCACTGGCAAGACACAGAATGGGCCGCAGCCGTTTGCCGCCCGCACTCACGCTGTACCGCATCGCATCCGCGACGGCGGATGGACAGGATGGCGGTGACGGCAGGGAGGCCAGAAGAGCCGTGTCGATCGCCGTGCGCCTGGCGGTGAGGTACTGCTGAAGATTGTCCGCGGCGCTCATCGCCGCGTCCGGCCCTCGCTCTCCTCATTCTTCGCCGGCGCTCGTGGGGACGAGCCCGTCGACGGGTCATCGGCGCCAAGATTCGCCGGCGCCGGCGTGAGGCCGCCCCGTTCGTTGAGGATCTCGATCCGCCGTTCCGCCTGCTCGAGCTGCGCGTGACAGAAGCGCGAGAGCTGAACCCCTCGTTCGTACAGTTGCAGCGAGGTTTCAAGCGCGAGGTCGCCCTCTTCCAGTTTCTTCACAATCGTCTCGAGCTCGCTGATCGCAGCCTCGAAGTCCTTGATCGTCGAATCCATATCCTGTCCTACGAGTCCGGCTCCGTGGTCCCGTGACCGGTGACGGCGCAATCCAGCTCGCCGCGTTCGAGTTTGACATGCACGCGATCGCCGCGCTCGACGGCGGCCGCATCGCGAATGATCGCTGTGCGGTCTTCGTTCCAGCAGACCGCATACCCGCGGGCGAGGACCGCGAGCGGACTGAGGCTCTCGAGGCGCGCGGCCGCCCCCCGCAGGCGCGCGTCTGCCGCATGCACCTGCCGGTCCACCGAGGAGCGGAGGCGGCCGTCGACCCCGACAAGCCGAGTGCGGGACGCGCCAAAGCGGCGGCGGACGTCAAACCGCTCGAGTGCCAGCCGCAGCATTTGATAGAGGCGCTCCCGACGCCCGAGTTGCCCACGCACGGAGCGGAGCAACTGGTGCGACAGATCGTCTGCACGGCGGCCGCGCATCGCAATGCGCATGGCAAAACCGGCGTAGCCGGACCTCGACTCAATGGTTCCCAGCCGGGCGCGAACTCTGTGAAGGCGTCCCTGCATCAGCGTCTGCACGCGATGCGCGAGGCGATCGATACGCGCGTAGAAGTCGTCCTTGCGGGCCACCACTATTTCCGCCGCGGCGGAGGGTGTGGGTGCGCGCATGTCCGCCACGAAATCGGCAATCGTGACGTCGGTCTCATGGCCGACGGCGGAAATCGTTGGCACCGGACACCCCGCGATTGCGCGGGCGACGACTTCCTCGTTGAACGCCCAGAGGTCCTCAATCGATCCGCCGCCTCGTCCGACGATCACGACGTCGACGCCTTTCACTTTGCCGATCGCCGCCATGGCGCGGGCAATTTCGAGCGCCGCGCCCTCACCTTGCACGCGCGCCGGGCGAATCACGATGTGCGCGTTCGCGTAGCGGCGCCGCAGGACTTTGATGATGTCGCGCACGGCTGCGCCGTCGAGCGAAGTCACGACGCCAATTTTTCGGGGGAGCGCGGGTAATGGTCGTTTGCGCCGCGGATCGAACAAGCCGTCGCGAGCCAGCCGTTCCTTGAGCTGATCGAAGGCGAGCTGCCGCGCCCCGAGCCCTTCTGGCTCGAGATGCTCGCAGACGATCTGATATTCGCCCTTCGGGTCATACACGGTGACCCGTCCACGCGCCACGACGCGAAGGCCGTCCTGTGGCTTGAAGCGGAGATACCGGATCGCCGAGCGGAACATCACCGCCTTGATCTGCGCCTGTGTGTCCTTCAGCGTGAAGTACATGTGCCCTGTCTTGGCGACAAAGCAGTTGGAGATCTCACCTTCGACCCAGATTTCGAAGAAGCGCTCCTCGAGAAGCGTTCGAATACGGTCCGTCAGCTGCGAAACGGAATAGACGCGCCGCGGCTCCGCAGCGGCCGCATCCCGGATCCCGGATCCCGGATCCAGGCCCGGGTCAGGCTCCTGTGGTTCCTCGAACGGCAGGTCGAACAGCGAGTTCGTCAAGGTCCTGTGCTGAATAGCTGATGCGTGTGATCTTCGTCGCGCGGCCGGTCTTGTCGTCCGCTTCGATGACGGCACCGTTCAACCGCGGATTGCCGGCGGCGGGCTCGAACTTCGCGGGCATTCCGTTCAGGAATCGGGCGAGTGAAGGTTCTTTCTCCATGCCGATGATCGAGTCGTGCGGCCCCGTCATGCCGGCATCGGTCAGGTACGCTGTGCCGCCGGGCAGGATCCGCTCGTCGGCGGTTTGCACGTGAGTGTGCGTGCCGATCACCGCGGTGACGCGTCCGTCAAGATGCCAGCCCATGGCGATCTTCTCACTCGTAGCCTCGGCATGCACGTCCACGAAGATGATCCGCGCGCGGTGCCGCACCGCGTCGATCTCGCGCAGCGCGACCGCAAAGGGATCGTCAAGCGGCGCCATGAAGACGCGTCCCATCACATTGATGACGCCGACCGACCGGCCATCACGCGTCTGCGCCACGCACGAACCGCGTCCAGGTACACCTGCTGGGAAATTCGCTGGACGCAACAAGCGCGGCTCCCCTGGGATGTACTCGAGCACTTCCTTCTTGTCCCAGATGTGATTGCCGGAGGTCATCACGTCGATGCCCCAATCGAGCAGCGTTTCGCCGATGTCGCGCGTGAGGCCAAACCCGGCGGCGGCATTTTCGGCATTGGCGATGGTGAAATCGACGTCGTAATGCTCGACAAGCGCGCGCAGCCCTTTCTGCACGAGATCCCGCCCTGGACGGCCAACGATGTCGCCGATGAAGAGAATGGTCATGCGGGTCGGTGTGGCTCGATCGCAATGCGATAGGGGCGGCCGCGGCGATCCGCACGTTTCGGAAGAACGATCGTCAGCTCACCTTCGCGCATGACCGCCCGGGCTCCCTGAAGGTCGAACGCGGCGTTGACGCGCACGCCTCGCGCGAAACGCCCGAACTCCCGCTCGACGACATGGAACGTTTGCGGCGCCCGTGCAACAGGCGGCGCCTTCTCGCCGGCAATCAGGACGATGCCTGCGCGAAACACGACTCGAAGTGCTTCCGGTGCAACGCCGGACACGTCCATGACGATTTCGACGGCGTCATCGGTTTCAAACACGTCGAGCGCAGGATGACATTCACCGGCCGACGCGCGTTGTTCGGCTTTCAGCGTTTCCGCCAGCTCGTCGAAGATTGCGCGGATGTCTTCAGCCAGTTCGCTGACTTCAGAGGAAGGAATAAGCGTGATCGGCGCCATGGCGCGAGCCCTATGTTCGCATCCGCCTTCGCCGTTTGGCTACGGCCGACAAGCTCCGCCTCCCCCTCTTGGCTACGGCGAGGCAGGTCCGCCTTCGTCAGCGGCTTCGGCGGCGAGACGGTCCAGCCCCGAGCCCATCCGTGTCAAGGGGCGGCGTGAACCCCCGACCGTGCCTTAGCCGATAGGAATTCCTTGCAGATCAATAAATTAAGATATGAGTTCATTTATATAAGATTACATGCTTGACATACACTCATATATTGCTACAATGACATTCGTTTGGAGCAACGACTCCCGGGAGAGCACAACGTTATGAGCAAAGTTATTGGAATCGACCTCGGCACCACGAACTCGGTCGTCGCGGTCATCGAAGGTGGGGAGCCCACCGTCATCGTGAATCAGGAAGGTGGACGCACCACGCCGTCCGTCGTCGGCTTCACGAAGGACAGCGAGCGGCTGGTCGGCCAGGTCGCAAAGCGGCAGGCGGTCACAAACCCCGAAAACACAATTTTTTCGATCAAGCGCTTCATGGGCCGGAAGCACACCGAGGTCCCTCAGGAGATCTCACGTGTGCCGTACCAGGTCGTGAAGACAGACAACGGTGATGCGTGGGTGGAGGTCCGCGGCAAGAAGCACTCGCCGCCTGAGATCTCCGCGATGATTCTGCAGAAGCTGAAAACCGCGGCCGAGGATTACCTCGGTCAGAAAATCAG
>DASTZI010000251.1:0-24497 GCA_035764385.1 Vicinamibacterales bacterium | reverse complement strand
CCAGAAGACGGCGATCGCTGGCTTCAGTCATTGGGACTACTGCACGAATAACAAGCTGCGCTACGCGGCGGTCGCCTCCGATATCAACTGCGATCCGCAGACGGTCCCGCTATCAACGCGATTCGATCCGGTCAAGAAGCCAGATGGCGTTCGCTGCACATATCAAGATGCGTACGTCAGCGTCTTCGGCAAGGATCCGAAGACCGGCTTCGCGCGGCGTCCGTTTGACAACGCCGGCGTGCAGTACGGACTGAAGGCGTTCAACGACGGCAAGATCAACTTCAACCAATTCCTCGACATCAACCGCCTCGCGGGCGGTCACGACATCAACGGCAATATTGTTCCGGATCGGACGGCCGCCGATCCTGACGCGCTGCGGATCGCCTACGAAAGTGGTCGCGTCAACGACGGCGCGCACGGGTTGGCCACGATTCCGATCATCGACATGCGGCCGTACACCGAGGGCCCCGGGGGCAATGTTCACGACACCTTCGATGGAGTCATGGCCGGCAACCGTATCAACGCCGCGGGCGGCGGCAATCGCATCTCTCGCGTGTACGACGAGCGGGTGCCGATCTTCAAGGCGCAGGACGATAACCTTGACATCCTCGACACGTGGCTGGCAGCTGTCGCACGCGACACGGCACCCGGCTCGCAGCGCGAGAAGGTCCTGCGCAACAAACCAACCGGCCTGACCGACTCGTGTTTCACGGCAAAGCTCGAAGAGACAAAAGATGCGACCAAGTGCGCAGCGATGTTTCCGGTGTACGCGAACCCGCGCATCGTTGCCGGAGGCCCCGCCACCGGAGACGTGTTCAAGTGCGAGCTGAAGCCGGTTGACAAGGCGGACTACAAACGGGCAGTGACGGACGCACAACTGGCGCAGCTTCAAAACGTTTTCCCGCAGGGCGTCTGCGATTACACAAAAAATGGCGTCATGCAGCGTTCCGTGTCCGGCACCTGGTTGACATATCCGAGTTCTTCAGCGGCCACGACGCGGTAATATTCCCCGGCGTTGCACTATCGATTTCTGATTGGAGGCTGTATGTCGAGAAGACTCGCGTTGGCGGTTCTCGCGGCGGGCCTGTTTGCCATGGCAGGCGGGTCGGTCGCCACGCAGCAATTACCCCCGGGCTTTGTCGATCCGAAGCCGCTTCTCGACGCCGCCGTCCGGACGATCGGGAACGACAAACTGAATTGCGTCACGATCGCGGGCGAGGGCTATAACGGCGCCGTCGGCCAGCAGAAAGAGGCCGCCAAGAACGTGGACTGGCCGCGCCCGGACAAGCTCGGGAACTACGTCCGCACCATGAACTGGCAGGCGAAGACGATGAAGGAGGAGTTCGACCGGAAGCCTGGTCTAACACCGGCCGCGTGGAAGTACGGCGTCGGCTGGGTGGATGGTCCGGTCCAGAAGGAGACGCATCAGATCCACATGCTGAACGCGTCGGGCCCGAAGGTGTACGCGTGGCACATGGACGGCGCGAACGGTCAGCCACTGCCGGTCGACCAGGACGTCGCTGACGTGTATCCAATCGAGCTCTGGATGAATCCGCACGGCTTCCTGAAAGCCGCGCAGATGCCGGGTGCAAACGCGAAGGCGACGTGGCGCTGGGAACTGGGTGAAATGGGCCGAGACGGCCTGACCATCATTCCCGAGATAACGAATGTGGTGCAGATCACCGCGCCGGGCGGATTCAAGATCGACGCGACGATCAACAAGGAGCATATGCTCCAGCGGATGCACACGCTGGTGCCGGACGAGTTCCTCGGCGACCTGAACTACGAGCACGAGTTCACCAACGAGAGCTACATCGACGTCGGCAACGGCATCAAGTTCCCGACCGGCTGGCACTCGCATGAAGGCTACGACGACAACTTCCAGGGGCAGAACATCAGCGCCGGCCACAATGCGTTCGGCGGTCAGATGAAGGACGTGAAGGCGAACGTCTGTCCGGACCAGGTCGCGGTGCCGGATGCGATCCGCGCCTACCAGCCGCAGGTCAACCCCGTCATGACGAAACTTGCCGACGGTGTCTTCTCATACGAGCGCAGCAACTACAAGACGATTGCGGTGGAGTACCCGAACTGGATCGCGATGTTCGAAGCGCCGCGCAGCGAGGACTTCAACCTGCGCGTCGCCGACATGATCATCAAGCAGATCCCGAACAAACCGATCCGCTACGTCGTCAACTCGCACCAGCACTTCGACGCGGCGGCTGGGCTGCGCGCCTACTCGCATCTCGGCGCGACCATCATCACCAACTGGCACAACTACGACCTCTATCGCCACGATTTCATCAACTACCAGGCGCGGACGATGAAGCCCGACATGGTCTCGCAGTGGCCGCCGACCGAGCTGGCGGAAGGCTACTACTGGGAAGCGGTGCGTGAGAACTACATCCTCGAGGATCAGGGGCGTGTGATGCACGTCTACTACCTCAACCCGAACCAGCACGCCGAAGGGATGATGTTCGCGTACTTGCCGAAGGAAAAGCTGATCATCGAGAACGACGTCGTCAACACGAACAATCTGCCGGCGATGCCGACGCGTGACATGACGGTGTTCCGCAACCAGGTGCGCGCGCTGAAGCTCGACGTCCAGCAGATCATTCCGATTCACGGCAGACCGATGCCGTGGGCCGATTTTGAGAAGATGTTCCCGGCGCAGGCGCGGCAGACGGCCAGCGCGCAGTAAAACCACGAAGGCCTTTCGGCTGGCACGAAGCACACGAAGATATTTGATTCTTTCGTGTGCTTCGTGCGCGCGAAGCGCGCCTTCGTGGTGACGCTTTTTTAGGAGACGGCAATGATTCGTAATGCTCTTCGTTTGGCCGCTCTCGGCGCGGGCACACTGCTCGCGCTCGCGACGCTCGCGTTGCCTCCCTCGGAGGCGCAGGCGCCTGCGGCCGGGGCGACGCTGGCGTTCACCAACGCGCGGATCATCGACGGCACCGGCCGCGCACCGATCGAGCGCGGCACGCTGGTCGTCTCCGGCGGCCGAATTACCGCTGTCGGTCCCGCCGCGTCGACGACGATTCCCGCCGGCGCGCAGCGGATCGATGCGAGCGGCAAGACGATTGTGCCCGGCTTCATCAACGACCACGCGCACCTGAACGTCAATGGCGGCGCGACACTGCCGGTGCGCGACGATTTAGTCCGGCGGTTGAAGATGTACGCGACTTACGGCGTAACTAGCACGGTCAGCCTCGGCTCGACGCAGGCCGACGAGCTCGAGGGTTTCAAGTTGATGCAGGAGCAGGACCGCGTCGGACTAGACCGCGCACGGTTGTACACGGCCGGCCTCAACGCGATTGGCAAGACGCCGGAAGAAGCGCGCGCCAGCGTCGATCGGCTCGCCGACCTCCACGCGCACGTCATCAAGTTCCACATCAACGGCAACCCGAACGACATGAACCGCCCGACATGGAGCGCGATCATCGACGAGTCGCACAAGAAGGGATTGAAGGCGTCGGTTCACATCTTCTACCACAAGGATGCGGACGCGTCGGTCGATGATGGCGTGGACATCCTCGCGCACAGCATCCGCGACCAGGACGTCACGCCGGCCCTCATTGCGAAGCTGAAGCAGAAGAACATCGCCTACATCCCGACGCTCACGCGCGATCTCTCCGTGTTCGTGTACGAAACCACACCAGCCTTCCTCAGCGAGCCGTTCTTCCAGCGGGGCATGTCTCTGTACAAGGAGCAGGTGCCGCTGGTGAGCTCCGCTGAATTCCAGGACAAGGTGAAGAAGGATCCGAACACTGAAGTGATCAGGAAAGCGCTGACCGAGGCCAACAAGAATCTGAAGACCCTCAGCGACGCGGGCATCACCATCGCCATGGGCACCGACAGCGGCGTGGCCGGCGCGGGCAATGTCGGCCGCTGGCAGGGCTACTTCGAGCAGGTCGAGATGGAGATGATGAACAAAGCCGGCATGTCGCCGATGAAGGTCATCGTCGCGTCAACGGGTGACGCCGCGAAGGTGATGGGCCTGAAGAACGTCGGCACCCTGCAGACAGGCAACTGGGCCGACCTCGTCGTCCTGCGCGCGAATCCGCTCGACAACATCCGCAACACGCGGACGATCGATTCCGTGTGGATCGCGGGTGGAAAGCTGGCGGACGTTCAGCCCGTCACGAACACCAACTAGTCCTTCGCATCGATCGGGCGTTCGAATCGTTCGGGTCGTTCATATCTTTCGGATCGTTCCGTGAGGAACGGACTCGAACGATCCGCACGACTCGAACGATCAAACCGAAGTTCAGCGACCGGAGAAGTGCGCGATTAACTGCGGCTGATCGTCAGTTGCGGCCTGCCAGGGCCGACACGATGTCGTATGAAAAGCGGACGAACCGGTGGACCTCCCTTTCCAGAATTCGCTCCTGATCACTGTGGGCGGAGAATCCCTTCGCCGCGTCTTCCAGGTCGGCCGCTGGACCAATGCCGTAGCACTCGATCCCCAGCAGCCGCGTGAACGCCATGTCGGTCGCACCGGTTCCCATCATCGGGATCGTGACCGTGTCGTAGTTCCTCATCGCCATCGCCTGGATCGTGCGGAACGCGTCCGAGTCGAGCCGCGCGGGCCGGCCCGGCGGCCGCCCCTCGCCAGGAATGTCGGGGTATCTCGCCACGACCATCGGATCGTTGATGACACGAGTCAATGCCGCAAGGAACTGATCGGGATCTTCGTCGGGCAGCATGCGGACGTCGAGCGTGGCCTTGGCTTCTGACGGGATGACGTTCACGCGATAACCGCCGGCGATGATCGTCGGCGAGATCGACGTTCGCAGCATCGAGGCGTAGCCGGGATCGTGTTCGAGCAGATACGCGTCGGCGTCGTCGGCCTCTTTCGTCCCCGGGTTCAGCAGCGCGCGGTATCGCGCCGCCTCCGGCGACGGCATGATGCTCGCCATCCTGGTGAAGAACTCTCGTGTCGTCGCGTTGAGGCGAACGGGCACGCGCCACTTGCCGGCGGCCGCCACCGCGGCCGATAGATGCACGATCGCGTTGCCCTGCAGCGGACGAGACGCATGGCCCGACGGTCCGGTGGCGACGAGTTCGATGCGCTTCGGCAGCTTTTCGGCCAGCTGCACCGAGGCGTAATTCACCTTGCCGTCGATGCGCGCTGTGTTCGCGCCCTCGGCGAGACAGTATTCGGCGGCGATCGCGTCGGCGTGTTGCTTTGCCATGAACCCCATGCCGACATCCGTCGTGCCTTCCTCGCCCGACTCCACCAAGAAGATGAAGTCGCGATCGAGCGGCACGTTCAGCCGTTTGAGCGTCAGCATCGTCATCAGGCCGGCGACGATGTGCGGACGGTCGTCGAGCGAGCCGCGTCCGTAGATGTAGCCGCCGTCGCGCGTCGCGCTGAACGGCGGGAAAATCCACTTCGCGGGGTCGACGGTGACGACGTCGCTGTGGCCCATGTAGAGGAGGGGCCGCTTGCTGCCGCTGCCCTTCAGGCGCGCGACCAGGTTCGGGCGCTTCGGATCGAGCGCGAAGATCTGGACCGGGATGCCTTCCTTCTCGAGCACGCCTTTAACGTAGTCGCTGACGAGCACTTCGTTGCCGGGCGGGTTCTGCGTATCGAGGCGCAGCAGCGCCTGGAAGTGCCGAAGTGTCTCGTCATTGAGGCTCGTCCAGTCCGGCGTGCGGCCGGCCTGCGCGGCGATGTGTCGCGAGCCGCTGGCGCTCAGGAGAACCGCCGCAAGACCGGCGACGATGAAGCGGAGGAAAGTGCGCGTCATAAGGGTGGCCGCGCCCGCTGCTATGGCAATGCCAGCGCCAAGTACTCTCCTGAATAACCGCCGTTTCCAACGATTTGACTGATCGCCACGATGATGTACTGCTTCCCCTCGACGCTGTAGGTCATCGGCGATCCGCTCTGCGGCGCCGGCATCAGCACATCGCCCACTTCCTTCCCGGTCTTCTTGTCGTACGCGCGCAGCATCGCACCACGCGGGTGATCGGGCGTGGTCGTGACCTGCACATCGCCGCTGACGACGAGCGTCTTGGTGACGAGGAGGCCGACGTTGCCGCTCTGACCAGTCTTCGGAATGGTCAAGCCCTTCAGCGCCGGGTGATTGCGGACGTTGTCCGGCGTGTCGCCGTGCGGCGTCTGCCAGAGCAGTTCGCCGCGATTCAGATCGATGGCAGCGATCAACCCGTACGGTGGTTTCACCAGGGGCAGCCCCTGCACGTTCAGCGGCGGAACCGGTGGTGTCCCCGGCGGGGCTGGCGGCGGCCCTGGCAGATCCTCGCGCGTGCGGTAACCGGAATCCGCGGCGCAGCAATCGCCTGGTCCCCAGGCCTCACCGAAGGGCTGTCCTTTGATTCCACGAAGGTACCGGATATCCGAGAACTCCGCCGGCGGCTCGGTGAGCGACAGCGCGGCGACCGCCGCGTTCGCGGCCGGCGCATACGCGATATGCGTTTCGGGATCGTAGGCACCGCCCGTCCAATTCGTCCCTCCGATGCCGTTGCCGATGTACGCGGTGCCGAGCGAGCCGTTTGAGTCTGCCAGACTCGGTGGGTTGAACATCGGCCCGAACTTGTAGCGCTCCGTCAGCTTCATCGCCTGCGCGCGCAACTCGGGCGTGAAGTCGATCAGATCGTCAGGAACCTTGATGAACTGCCGTGCGTATGCGGGAGGCTTGGTGGGAAACGGCTGCGTCGCCGAGCTCTTCTCCCCAGGCACGGTCGACTGAGGAACCGGACGCTCTTCGATGGGCCACACAGGCTTGCCGGTCACGCGATCGAAGACGTAGAGAAACGCCTCTTTGCTCGGAACGGCGACCGCCTTGATCGCCTGCCCGTTGACGTTGATGTCGGCAAGGAGCGGCGCGGACGACACGTCATAGTTCCAGACGGGGTGATGCACGAACTGGAAGTGCCATTTGCGCTGACCCGTCTTCAGGTCGACGCACACGAGGCTCTCTGCAAACAGGTTGTTGCCCGGCCGATGGCCACCGTAGAAATCGGCGGTTGGCGTTTCGACCGGCAGATACACCAGGCCGAGCTCCTCGTCGATGCTGATCTCACTCCAGACACCGACGTTCCCGTTGGTCGCCCACGATCCGTTCTCCCACGTGTCGTTGCCGTACTCGCCTGGTCGAGGGATGGTGTTGAACTGCCACAGCTTCTTTCCCGTACGGACGTCGAAGGCGCGGACGAGCCCTTTCGTGTTGTCGTGGGTCTTGACGGCGCCGCCCTCCCTGAACGAGGACCCGATAATCGCGACATCGCCCGCGATCGCTGGCGTCGAGTGCACGCCAATCTCACCGGTCTCGAGATCGATCTGCTGCTCGTTGCCATGGACGACGCCGACTTTCAAGTCGACCAGTCCGTCTTTGCCGAACGCGGCGATCGGCGCACCCGTCTTGGCGTTGAGTTCCGCGAGCCGATAACCGGTGGTGACATAGACGATGCGCTCGTCACCGCGTCCGTCGGTCCAGTAGGAGAGGCCGCGGCCCGAGAGCTGGCGCGGGGCAAGGCCGGCCCGCTTGCCTTCGCGCACGCTGTGTGACCAGATCAGTTCGCCGGTTCTTGCATCGAGCGCGATCACCGATCGCCGCGTGCCCGCCGTCGCATAGATGACGCCGTTGACCATCAGCGGCGTCCCTTCGAGCTTGTACTCCGGGAACGGACCGAATGCGTCGGTCTTGAAGCGCCACGCGACCTTCAGCTTGCTGAAATTCGATGCGTCGATCTGATCGAGCGGCGAATAGCGCGATCCTCTCAGATCGCCGTTATAGTGCGGCCACTCGCCGTTCTTGGTCGAGAGCTGCCCGTGCGCAGCGAACTGTGGCGGCACGGGCGTGCCGATAAACACCTGACCGGACGCAGTGACCCAGGCGAGACCGACAAGCACCAGCACGAGCGCGGATGCGAATCCGAAGACTCTTCGCGGCATGGCGGTTACTCCAAATCAGGCGTGAAAACCTGAACCTGAACGGAACTTTGAAAGTGAACACGAACAGAGAACCGAGAACCCAGAAGGGTGAACCGTCAAAGTGGCCGTAAGAATACCTCAGCCATCGATTTTCTTCAGTTGCTGCGTCGCGCGCGGCCGCACGTCGGACACGGTGTGGCCGGCCTGATGCCGCGCGGACGGTTTGTTCACCTTCGACGTTTTTCCATCGCGCGATAACCGATCGAACGCCGCATCGATACCAGGGGCCACGGCCTCCGACTGCTCCCAGTGGACAAACGACGCCTCGTCGCACCACCGCAGCAGCTTGGGCATCGCCCGCCTGTGCGCTCCGCTGTTTCTAAACGCGCGCATCGCCTCGAGGCTGTCCCAGACCGTTGACGTCCAAAAACCGAACTCCCCGTCGTTGCTCGTCCAACCAACGAGAAATCCGGGCGATCGGCGCGCCTGCCTCGAAGATGAGAGCGCGTAGAACACGAACGGCGGAAAGAACCACCGCGACGCGAGGTGAAGACGGGTCACGGAAACGAAGGGCATCGCTTGAAGTGGAAAAGTTTAAAAGTTGAAGAGTGGAAAAGTAAGTAAATAGTGCGGCGCCCGCGCGTTCGGGGGCGTCCGGCCGCGCGCGGAATTCATCGTTCGACCGGACCGTGCCGGGCGCGCGTTCCGAGCGGTTTGAAAGCCGGCGGCAACATTCAGTAGCCGCGCCCGCGGCAACCGGCCCCTACACCGAGGTCTCGATGGCGCGAGCAATCGTGGTGACGAGGTGCTCGGGCACGAACGGCTTGGCGACGTGCGCGGAGAAGCCGGCATCGAGCGCCATCCGGCGATCGTGGCTGGTCGCGTAGGCGGTGACTGCAATCACCGGCAGCATGCCTCCCGCGTCGGCCGGCATTCGTCGCAGTTCGCTGATAAACATGTAGCCGTCCGCACCGGGCAAGCCGATGTCGGCGATGACCACCTGGGGCCGTTCATTGTTCTGCTCACGCAGCGCTCCCAGCGCCTCTTCGACCGATGCCACCGCGGTGACCGATCCACCGGCGTCGGTCACCGCCGTCGCGACGATGTCGCGCGCATCGGGGTCGTCCTCGAGGACAAGGATGCGGATGCCCTTGAGTTGCGCGACCGAGGTGGTGCGCGGGCGGGCCTGTGCACGCTCGACGACGCGGCACGCGGGGAGCGTCACCGTGACAGTGGTGCCCTGCTGCAGCCCGGCGCTCTGCACGTCAACCGAGCCGCCGTGCAGGTGCACGATCTCCCGCACGAGTGCGAGACCAAGACCGAGCCCGCCGTGGCGCCGCGCGGCTGACGGATCCGCCTGTTTGAACCGCTGGAACACGTGCGGGAGAAATTGCGGCGAGATCCCCTGCCCCGTGTCGATGATCGATACGCGCACGGCCGCACCGGTCGATGCGAGACGCAAAGTGATGTGGCCGCCCGCATCCGTGAACTTGACGGCATTCGACAGCAGGTTCCAAAACACCTGCAGCAGGCGATCCTCGTCGCCGCGCACGAGCGGGGTGTCGCCCGCCAGGTCGGTGTTCAACTGGATCCCTTTCGCATCCGCCGCCGGGCGGATCACGTCCACGGCCGACGCCACTGTCGCGCCGAGATCGAGTTCGTGCAGCTCGAGCCGCACCTTGCCGGCCGTGATGCGCGCCATGTCGAGCATATCGGTCACGAGCGTGAGCTGCGCGCCGGCGTTGCGCTCGATCACCTCGATCGCGCGCTCCAGCATCTTGGCGTCGGGCGTCCGCGACCGGAGGATGCGCGTCCATCCAAGTACGGCGTTGAGGGGCGTGCGAATCTCATGCGACAACGTCGCAAGGAAATCGTCCTTGACGCGCGACGCGTCCTCCGCCTGCTGTCTCGCCGCTTCGGCGGTGGCGATCTGGGCACGCAACTCGCGCTCAACCGCGACGCGCTCGCTCACGTCGGAGATGACGGTAATGGTCCCGACGACCACCCCCGAGTCGAGGAGTGGCGCGATGCGGCCGCTCTGAGGCATCTGTTCGCCGGCCGGCGAACACGTCGGCAGGATGTAGCGGTGGAACGCATGCGACAGGACCTTTATCTCGCCACGCAGCGCTTCGTCGTAGGACCGGTCGAAACCACGTTCCCTGAGCGTCGGAACCACGTCAAAGAGGGGACGGCCAATCGCCGTCTGCGCGAGAATGCCAGTCGCGTCGAACAGCCACTGGTTCCACGTGCGGATGCGCAGCTCCGTATCGGTCGTGAAGATGCCGCCCACCGCGTAGTCGTCGAACCATCGCAGCGTCGCCCGGGCCAGCGTCACGGCATCAATCGGCTCGGCACACATCGTCATTCCTGCTCCCGTTCCCACTGCTCAACCGCGACGAGCAGCCTCGTCAACGACTGCACAGTCAGAACGATGACCACGTAGCCGGTGACTTCCGCCTCCCGAAGCCGGAAACCGGCGGTGACGACGAGTGCATACCGGAAGGCGTCGCCGGGCCCGATCAACCGGCCCACGACGGCGCGGATGTTGGCCACGTCGATATCGGGAACGGAGAAGGAGACCGGGATTTTCAACAGGTTCCCGAACGTGCCAAGACACGCGTTCAACAGAATGTTCCCCACTTCGGTGAGCACTTCGCGCGCCGAGGTGTCGAGCGCCAGCGGCAGCGCGGGCTCATTGGTCAGGAGTTCCTTGAGCGTGGAGGCCGCGATGGGATCCAGCAGGAGCATCGCGTCGCCACCGACCGGTCCCCCGAACTCCTGATGCACGCTTGCGATGTCGCCGGACATATATTCCGCGAGCGTGGCGTTGAGCTCGTCAACGGGGTGAATGGCAACATGCGGGACTTCGAGGATTACGCGCTGTCCCGTCAGACTGGACAGCGAAGCGCCCGCCCGGCCGAAGCCGATGTTGAGCAGTTCCACGAGCGCGTCGTGCTGTTCGGGGCTGAGTTGCACCTTACCGCCCCCCTTCGAGCGTTGTGCGAATGAGTGGAAGAATTTGGTCCGCCTCGAGCGGTTTGACAAGAAAACCCGACGCACCAGCGTCGTTCACCAGGCGCTGCGAGGATGTCTGTACATCCGCGGAGACAACGATGACCTTCGCCGACTGGTCCATCTCGCGCAGCTTCGTCAGGACGTCGAGCCCGTACATTCCCTTCATGACCAGGTCGAGCACGACGACATCCGGGCGCGACACGAAATAACGCTCGAGTGCCGACATGCCGTCCTCGGCTTCGACGACTTCGTAGCCAGCCCCCTCCAGAATCGAGCGCGCGCGGCGGCGCGCGAGACCCGAATCGTCGACGACGAGAATTCGTGCACTCATAATCGCTCCACGATCGCCCCGGCCATCTGCTCCAGAGCCACCGACGCATCACTGAGCCCGGCTTCGACGACAGACCGGGGCATACCGTAGACCACACACGATTCTTCCGCTTCCGTTAGTACTTGCCCGCCCTTCGCTTTCACCCAGGCAGCGCCCTCGCGGCCGTCCGCGCCCATGCCGGTCATGACGATCGCCAGTGTCCGCGCGCCGAAGATTTCCGCGGCGGATTGAAACAACACGTCGGCCGCGGGCCGGTGCGCAGTATCGAGTGGTCTCAGGTCGAGGTGAGCCACGACCCGTTCACGGACGCGGCGAAACACCAGATGACGACCGGCCGGCGCAATCAGCACGATGCCGGGCGCGAGCTCGTCTCCCTCAGCGGCTTCCTTGACGGTCAGCCCGCACGCTTCGTTCAGCTTCTGCGCGTACATGTCTGTATACCCGACGGGCATGTGGAGCACAACCGCGATCGGCACCGGCAGATCCGCCGGCAATCGGGGGATCACGAGCTTGAGGCCCTGCGGGCCGCCCGTCGAGATGCCGATCACGACGATATCGATACTCCCCTTTCGGGAACCGAACGGCATCGGCGCGACCGCGGGACGCGCGGTGGTCGGAGCGGGGCCAGGAGCGGAGCCGGAGCCGGCGAAGACGCGACGCATCGGCGCCAGCGCCGCGGCCTTGACCTTCTCCAATAGATCGTCAGCCACTTCGAGCAGCCTGTCGCTGGCGAGCGCGGTCGGCTTCTGCACGATATCGACCGCGCCCGCATCGAGCGCGGCGAGCACGCGCTCGCTCGATTGGTCAGCCACGCTGATAATCACGATCGGTGTCGGGCGGCGCGCCATCTGCTCACGAACAAACGCGACGCCGTCCATCTCCGGCATGTTCAGGTCGCAGGTGATGACGTCCGGGTCCAGTTCCCCGGCCATCGCCAGCGCCTCGCGGCCATCCCGCGCGCTGCCGACGACTTCGATGAACGGACTCCGCGCCAGCATCTGCGTCACCATCTTGCGGACGTACGCAGAATCGTCCACGACGAGTACCTTCACGATTCTGTTCACATGCACACTCACCGTCATCACGGTCTCACGTATACGTAGGCGCCGCCGATCTCGCGCAGCTCGAACCGGCTCGGCATCCGCAGCAGCGATTCCGCGGCGCCGATGCACAGGTAGCCCGGTGATGGCAGCATCCGGTCGAACGTGTCGACGACCTGAGCCACGGTTGACGGCGTGAAATAAATGAACAAATTGCGGCAGAAGATCACGTCGCACGGTCCCATTCGTGACAGTTCGTCCGGAACGATCACGTTTGTCCGCGTCCACGACGAAATCCGCCGGTGAATGTCGTCGCGAATGGCCCACTCGCCCTTCGTACCCGTCGGAAGAAAGTAGGCCTGCTGCACGGCCGGCGGAATCTGTCTGAACGCGCGGCCGGCATAGCGCCCGGCGCGCGCACGTCGCAGCGCGGCCTCGCTTGCGTCACCCGCCCGGATGTCGATCGCCGCACGACCGAACCATCCGGCTTCGTCGAGCGCCATCGCGATCGACAGTGGCTCCTCGCCAGATGCGCAGGGGATACTGACGATGCGCACCGGCCTGTGATGACCGGCCACCAGCCGCGGCATGATGACGTCAACGAGCGCTTTGACCTGGTCGAATTCGCGCCAGAAATACGTCTCCTGGACCGACAGCGCATCGATGGCGCGTGCCCATTCCGTCGGCGCATCGCTGTCGTATTTCAGCAGGTAGTAGTAGTCGAGGAACGAGTCAAAGCCGCGCTCGAGCGCGAGCGGCGCCAGCCGATCGCGGAGGAAATCCAGGCGGCCGTCGTCATAGAACAGGCCGGTGTGCGCGAGGACGAGATCACGCAGCAGCTCCAGCGTTCGCTCGGGGACTCGAAGCCCCCTGACATCGGGCGCAGCACGATGACGCATCGACAGCTCGGTCACCGTTGCCGCCCCTCCTGCCATGCGTGCCGAAGGCAGATCGCCTCCGCCAGCCGCCGAACACGTTCATCGGGATCCGAGGTGCTGAGACGCCGGATGGCAGGCGCCGCGGTCGTCGTGCCAAGCCGTCCGAATGCCGCGATCGCGGCGCGGCGAACCGCGGGTTCCTCGTCCTGCAGCGCTGTCCGAAGCGCCTCCGACGCCCGTGGATGGCGCATCCGCGCCAGCGCTTCGATGGCCGTGAGCTTTGTCCTGGTATGCGAGGACTCGAGCGCAACGGCTACATCACCGACAACGCGCTCCGGAAGCGCGGCGATGGTGCGCAGTGCGGGATCTCGCGTCTCAGCGGTCGACCCAAGATTGATGAGTGCGGCGACCGCCGTGGACGACGTGCCGGCGTCGCCGTCGGCGGCCATCCGGGCAAGCGAGTCAATCAGCAGTCGCGCCAGGTCTGGTGAGTCGTCCAGACCGGCGGCGGACGCGAGCAACTCCGCCGCTCTCCGGCTCGATCGCGCCGGGAGCGCCTGCACGGCCGCGCGGCGCATGAACGGATCGTCGGAGGTGATCGCCTTCTCGAGCAGGCGGTCGGCGTCGGCATGCGAACCGCAAGCGACCGCGGTCAACGCCGCGGCCGCGACCTCGGGGTTCGGGTCTGCAACGAGAGGGACAGCGATCTCACCGGCGATCGCAGCGTCGGCGAGCGTCAGTGTCCGCAGCGCCGCGAGCCGGACATGCGGCGCGGAATCAGATTGCGCCAGATGGGCCAGCGCAGGGACGGTTTCAATGTCGACACGCGGTGCGATCGAGCCCACCGCGAAGTAACGGACCCACGCATCCTCATCCCGAAGGGCCTGCCTCAGGGCCTCGGTCGCGGCCACGCCCTCCACCTGCCGCAGCGCGTGTGCAGCCGCAGCCCGGTTGCGTGCGGTTTCACCGCTGAGCACATCGATGAGCCGAGCCTCGGCGCGTGGATCCTCCAACATCGGAAGCTGCTCGATCGCCGCGCGGCGAACCTCTTCGTCGGAATCGTCAGTTCGCCGCAATAGAGCCGGCACGCATTCCTCGAATCCGAAGTACCCGGCGACGCGTACCGCACATGCGCGCACCCGGTGATCCGGATCGTCCAGGAGCGGCCGGATGCGCACCGCGGTCGGGCCGGCGCCGATGGCATTGACGGCGGCAATCGCGGCCTGGCGCACGATCGTCTGCTCGTGGCCGAAGAGGGCCAGCAGCGCATCGAGCGCGCAGGGATCGCCAAGACGCGCAAGCGCGGCGGCCGCGGCCGTCGTGAGCTCGCCGTCCGCGCCGTCGAGGGCAGCGATGAGCGCCGGGACGGCTCGCGCATCGCCGAGGCTCCCGAGCAACGATGCCGACGCAATTCTCGATGCGCGATCTCCCTGTGCAAGCCTATCGATCAACGGTTCAACCGTCCGGCTGCCGATGGAGATCAACGCCTCCGCGACCTCGTCTGCGACGTCGGGATTTCCGACGGCCGCAACGAGCGTGTCCAGTCCAGCCGCGCCGCTCCAACTGAGTACGGCAATCAACGACGCAAACGGCCGACCATGCTGCTCGGCCGCTCGCCGCATCGCACCAATACCGGCTGGGCGCAGCGCCGCGCGCGCGAGATCCACGATGTGCGGCCCGGCAGCGAACGAGTCGTCCTCGCGGGCGCGGATGCGTTGGAGCGCAGCCGCGATTGCGGCCACGGTTTCGGTGTCGGCGACGCCGCTGTTCAGCACCCCGACTAGCGGCGCCACGGCATCTTCATCGCCTATCTCGGCGAGCGTCTCGACGACGGCGGGGCGCAGGAATTCGTTGTCGAGTAGCGACGTCAGCGCGGGGCCGACGCGAGGGTCGTCGGTGCGTCCGAGCGCCGTAATGGCGGGGAACGCGAGAAAGAAGTCGCCGGAGCGCGCAACCTCGGCGAGACGATCGACGGCGTCACTGGCGCCGATGGCGCCAAGCGCCTCGATTACGTGAAACCGCACGTTCGGCTCTTCGTCGTCGAGCGCGGCGATGAGTGCCGGCACCGCAACGGGATCACCGACGTGGCCAAGCGCCAGCGCCGCATGCATGCGTAGATCGGCCTGTGGGTCGGACAGCAGGTCGATGAGTGGTGACGTGACGTCGCGGTTGGCGGCCAGCACCTGCAGCGCGCTGCTGACGACGTTGAAATCGTGATAGCCGCGGCGAAGCGCGTCGAGCAGGTGCGCGATTTCGGCCGTCGTGGCGCGCTGACGCAGATTCCGCACGGCGATGCCGCGCAGCTTCCAGTCACCGGCGCCGACCGCTTCGACTGCACCGGGCGTTGGCGACGCGGCGTTCGAGCGTTCGAGCTCTGCCATCAAGTCGCGCTGCCGATCCAGTCGGGGCGTGACGTCTTCGATCGTGAGCATCGCTCCCACGATGGTTTCCTCTGACCGCAACGGCGCGATGGTCACGAACTGCTGCATTTCGGTGAAGTGCGGCGACGGCTGCCGCGGAGGACACGGAATCAGGCAGTGGTGAAACGCCGGCGCCAGCACGCGGGATGTGCCCGTTGAGAGCACTTCGTCGAGAAACGCGCGGAAGACTTCCGCGCGCGCCGGTGTGATGACGGACAGGAGACCACAGCCGCGGACCTCGTTTTCCGAGACGCCCGTGGCGGACGCCATCCAGTGGTTCCAGCTCTGGATCGTTGCCGCCCGGTCAATCGTGACGACCCCGAGCTCACCCGCGTGGTTGGTCACGAATCAGCGTGCGCGGCCGCGGCCGTTCGTGCCCCTGGATACAGTGGCTGAGTCCACGAGCCCCGAGAGCAATTCCGCCTGCTTCAGCAGATCCGCGGTGCCGCCACGCGTCTGCCGCACGCCGTCGGCATTTCGCTCGGTGATGCGGCGGATGTCGGCAAGCTGCCCCACCAGCGTCGCCGCGGCCGCGCTATGCCCCTTGTTCGCGTCGGTGATGGTCTTGATCTCCTTTGCGGTCGAGGCGGCGGCACTGGTCATCTCCTTCATGGCCCGGCTCTGATCGGCTAACGCCCGCGCCGCCTGGGCAGACTGCACTTTCATCGCATCGGTGGCCGTCGTGACCTGCCCAGCTGCCGCCGATTGCTCCACCATCAACCTGGTCACGGAGGCAATCTGGCGCGAGAGATCCGCGACCGCCACCGCGACCTGCGAGGCGGCGGCCGCCTGTTCGTCAACCGCGCGAGAAGTCGTGACGGTGCCCCGGCGGATGGCTTCGGTCGCCTGCGTCAACTGCGCTGTCGCGGTCGTCTGCTCGATCGTCGCCTTCCGAACGTCGACGGCCAGCTTCGCCGTACTCTGGGCAGCCTTCATGATGTCGCGCGACGCACGCCCCTGTTCACCAACGGCCTTGGTGACTTCCTGGGCAATGTTCCGCATGCGGCTCGTTCCCTGGGCGATCGCGGCGATGGCGGTCGCCTGCTCGGCGGTGGAGACCGCCACGGTCCTGGCCTGTTCGGCGGTTGACGAAACGGCGGCTGCCACGGAGCGGCCGGCAGTGCGCTGTTCTTCGGTCGCGCGCGCGATTTGACCGACCAGCTCGGTCGTCTCGCCGATGCCGGCGAGAATCTTTCTGAGGCCTACGGCGCCCGTTTCAGCCACCGCGCTGCTCTCGTCCGCAACGCGGAGGCTTTCATTCGAGGCCGCAATGGCCTCCTGCGCAACGCTTTGCAGACCCTTGACGATGGCGCCGATGTCCGCGGTCGCTTTCGCAGAGCGATCGGCGAGGTTTCGGATCTCCTCGGCGACGACCGCGAAGCCCCGTCCAGCGTCGCCCGCTCTCGCCGCTTCGATGGAGGCGTTAAGCGACAAAAGATTGGTACGCTCGGCAATCAGGTTGATGGTGTCGACGATGGAACTGATTTCGTTGGCCCGCTTTCCCATCTCGCGCATCACCGACGAAGACTGCGCCATCGTCTCTCGCAACCGGCCAATGCCTTGAATCGAACGCTGGACGGCGGCGCCTCCCTCCTGGGCTTCCGAGGAGGTGCGCCGCGTCAGATCGTTGGCGCGCCCGGCCATCGCGCTGATGGACTCGATGGATCGCTCCATCTGCGACGCGCCCGTCGCCGCCGTCGCCGCGCTGTCGGTGATCTGCCGGCCGTTCTGCGCGACGCTCTGAATGGAGCGTGAGGCCTCCTCGATGGCGGTGCTGTTCTGTTCGACCATCGTGCTGAGGCTCTCGGTCATCGCGCCGACCTCTTCCACCGATGCCGCCATTTCGTTGATGGCCGTCGCCGTCTCCTCTGCCGCGGCGGCGAGGTCGTCGGCGTTGCCGGCCACGCTGCGGACCGACGCGCCCATCTGGATGAGCGACGCCGACGTCTGCTCGACCGATGACACAAGAGCGCTCGCATCATCCTTCAGCGTCTTGATGCCGCCCGCGATCTGCCCCATCGCCGCACTGACTTCCTCGGACGATGTCGCCATACCGGTCGCCGTCTGCGCTGCCTGTTTGATCGACGCCGCCGTTGCCCCGATGGATTCCGCATTCTGCCCGATGAGCGTCGCCAGACTCGTCGAGTTCGCGGTGACCTGCTCGATGGACGCGGCCATCTCGTTGATGCCAGACACGAGCTGCTCGGTCGATGAGGCAATGCTCTCTGCCTGCGTCGCCGTTCCGCCGAGGGACTTCGCCATCGTGTCCAATCGGTCGAGCGCACCGTCGAGCGACTTCACCTGCGCTTCGGCGCCGTCCCAGACTTCGCTGGCGATGCGGGCGATGCCATTGGCCGACGCCGTCAGCTGTGCTGCCTGTCCGGCCACGAGCCGCGGATCGATGCTCGTGTCTGTCGTGCCGTGTCCGTTGCCGTTCGCGTTGCGTCGTCGCACTGCCATCACATTTCTCCAGGCGTCCGTCAGGCCGCCAGAATCGGGTCTTTCGAAGCGAGTAGTTGATTGAGGTTCAAAATGACGATCATGCGATCGCCGCTGGTGGCGATGCCCGACACCGACGATTCGACTGCGCCGCCGAGCGCGTCGACCGGCGGATGGATCGAAGCCGCGTCGAGCCGCAGGAACTCGCGGCACGAATCGACCAATAGCCCAACCACCCGGCTCCCCGTATTCGTCACCAAGAACCGCGTCCGCAGATCGATCGGCGCGCGCTCGAAGCCGAACCGCGCGCGCATGTTGATGGCCGGGACGATCTGACCGCGCGAGAAGACGACGCCGTCGACAAACGGCGCGGCGTTGGGCACGCGTGTGATGTCTTCGACGAGATCAACGTGCGCAATCTGACTGCTCGGCAGCGCGTAGGTCGTCCCTGCGACCATGAACAGGATGTATTGATCGGAACGCTGGTCCGTCATGCGCTTTCCCTCACCACAACGGTGCCGCCGCGAATGCGTCGACCCTGCCGCGCCAGCGCGGCGACGTCGAGAATGAGCACGGCGCGACCATCCCCGAGATCGGTTGCCCCCGCGATACCGTCCACCCGGATGAGTGGATCGGAGGTCGAGCGAACGACGATCTCGCGCTGCCCGACAACGCGGTCCACGACAAGGGCGACCGGTGCGCCAGCCGCGTTGACGATGAACGCGTGCAGACGCGTGGCGGACCGGACCGGGATGGCCAGTGCGTCCGACAGACGGACGACAGGCACCGGTGCGCCTCGGTACTGAATGAGCTCCCCCGTCTCCAGCGCGTGAATGCCACCGGTATCAATCTCAATCACCTCGCGAACCGAGGCCTGCGGCACGGCAAACGTATCACCGCCCACCCGGGCGATGAGCGCGTCGGTGATCGCCAGCGTCAGCGGCAGCTCGAAGGTGAAGCGCGTCCCCTGCCCCGGTGTCGAGGTGAGATGGATCGCGCCGCCCAGCTCCTGCACCCGCGTGCGCACCACAGCCATGCCGAACCCTCGACCGCTGACCCGGTCTGATGCTTCGCGCGTCGAAAAACCGGGCGACGAGATCAGCTCGAGAATCGCAGCTTCGTCCACGTGCGCCGGGATCGCCAAACCTGCGACCCGCGCCCTCGCGATCACGCGCTCCGTGTCGATGCCGCGGCCATCGTCGGCAATGTGAATCGTCACCATCTCGCCGGCCGCCGCAGCGGTGAGCGTGATGGTGCCTTCGGGCGACTTGCCAGCCGCGATGCGCTCGTCCACGCTTTCCAGTCCGTGACTGACGGCGTTGCGGACAACGTGGAGAACGGGATCGAGCATCCGCTCCACCAGAAACTTGTCGATCTCCGTGGCCTGGCCCGAGATGTCGACGGTGACGCGCTTGCCGGTCTCGCGCGCCAGATCCCGCACCGCGAACGGCACGCGACGGAAAATCTCTCCTACCGGAACGAGACGGACACGCATGACGCCCTCACGCAGCTCACGAAGCTGCCGTTCGAGCGCCGACATGTTTTCCTGGATGCCTCGCCAGTCGGTCGATGGCACCTGCGACTCCACGCGCGCGATCGTCTCCCCGAGCCGGGCGCGCCGGATCACGAGGTCGCCGATCATCCGCATGAGATCGTCGAGCCGCGCGAGATCGACGCGAACATAATTTGCGCTCGAGAGCGTCGCTGAAGACCGCTCTTCCGCCGTCCTCGGTAGCGCGACGGGCGTTTCGTCCTCGATCTTCGAACAGACCATCCCGTCGCCGATCCACGCGTCGCGCTCAGCGGTGTCTGGATTGCCCTGGAACACGAAGCGGAATGCGATGGCGCCGCCCTCACCGACGATGGGCGAAGCGCTGATGATGTCACCGTGTGCACGAAGCCGCGCGCGCACGACATCGACGTTGATGCCACGCGCGATCAGCTCGGGAGACGGCGTGAACAGACACTGCCATGAGGATTCCGCTGACGCGAGCGTGGCAGAAGCTGCCGGCAACTCCTGGTCGCCGGGGGCGATCTGACGGAGGTCTGCTATGGCGGGCTCGACGTCGACTGGCTGCTCACGCTGACGCCGCGCCGCTATCGAGTGTTCCAATATCCGCGCGGCTTCCATCAGCGTGTCGACGCCGGCCGTCGTAAGGCGGACTTCCCCTTCGCGGACAGCGCGGAGATAGCTCTCCATCTCGTGTGCGAGCATCTCGATCTCACGATGCTCGACCATCCCCGCAATCCCCTTCACGGAATGAAATGCTCGGAAGAGCTCCTCCGTCACCGCCGGATCCGGCCGTGACCGGCCGACGGAAGACTCCAGCGCGAGCAGCGTCCGGCGGACGGTGGTCAGGTGCTCGTCGCACTCGGCAAAGTAGTCGTCGAGAAAGGTGTCGAGAAAGTCGGTCATCGCGAACTCGGCTCGAGCAGTTCCCGCGCCTTCGTCGCCAGCATGCCAGGAGCAAACGGCTTCGTCATGTACGCGGTCGCGCCCGCTTCGAGCGCCGCCGAGCGGCTCGCGTCGTCGCCGCGAGTGGTGAGAATAATGACGGGTACCTGCCGGTACTTCGAATGCGACCGTACGAAGCCGAGCACTTCGAGGCCGTGCATGTCGGGCATGTTGAGATCGAGCACCATCAGCTCGATCGGGCCCAGGGCAAGCCGTTCGATGGCTTCAAGTCCTGACGACGCTTCGACGAATTCACACGGTCCAGAAAGCGCTGCCAGAGACGCCTTGACCATGCGCCGAATTGTCGGGGAGTCATCCACAATGAGGATTTGGTTCACGTAGGGCGTTTCACTATAACGCGACGAATAAAGCTGGCCGCATGCAAACGCACGGCTGAGCTAACGATTCAACGCGTTTGAGGACGGAAGGAAGGTCTCTGCATGTCTTCGTCGCAACTCTACAAATGGAATGACGTCGTTCTCGAGAACGTCCGCGAAGGGATCTCGCGGAAGTTCATCGCCGGCGACCGCGAAATGGTCGCGCAAATCAACTTGAGACGCGGCGCGATTGTTCCGGAGCACTCGCACGAAAGCGAGCAGTTGACCTACGTGCTGACCGGCGCGCTGAAATTCACGCTGGACGGGCGCAACGTCACCGTGCGTCCGGGCGAAGTCCTTCGCATCCCGTCATGGATGCCTCACAGCGCCGAAGCGCTCGAAGACACGTTCGAGCTCGACCTGTTCAGCCCGATCCGTCAGGACTGGATCGACGGCACCGACGACTACTTCAGGAAGTGATTTGGGACTCGGGATTTGGGATTTGGGATTTGGGATTTGCTAGTGGTGAACGCCCGGCGCCTCATGGCCGGTCCGCGCCACATAGTCGACGTACGAACCAGGATAGACATGTGGTTCGGTATCGACGCCAGATTCGCCGCCCAGCTCGAGCACACGGTTGCTCAGCCCGCGGAGAAACGCCCGGTCGTGCGAGACGAACAACATCGTCCCTTCGTACTCGCTCAGGGCTTCGACCAGCATCTGCTTGGTCGCGAGATCGAGGTGGTTGGTCGGCTCGTCGAGGACGAGGAAATTCGGCGGGTCGAGCAGCATACGCGCCATCACCAGCCGCGTCTTTTCTCCCCCTGACAGCGCGCGAATCTTCTTGTCCACGTCATCGCCGGAAAACTGAAAGGCCCCCGCCAGGTTGCGCAGCACGCCGATCGACTCGTTCGGGAAGTCGTGCTGAAGCTGCTCCTCGATCGTCAGGTGGGGGTCGAGCAGGTCGAGCGCCTGCTGCGCGAAGTAACCCATCGTGAGGCTCGCGCCAAGCTGCACGGTGCCCGCGTCCGGCGTCACCGCTCCGGCAACCATCTTCAAGAGCGTCGATTTGCCCGCACCGTTCTTGCCCATCACGCACCAGCGCTCGCCGCGTCGGACGGTCAGGTTCAGGTCGTCGTAGATCGCTCGCCGGCCGAAGGCCTTGTGGACGTGGTCGATGGTGACGACCTGCTCGCCTGAGCGCTGCGGCTGGCGGAAGTCGAACTTGACCACTCGCCGGCGCTTCGGCAGCTCGATCTTTTCGATCTTCTCGAGCGCCTTGACGCGGCTCTGCACCTGCGCGGCCTTCGCCGCGTGCGCCGCGAAGCGCTCGATGAAGCGCTGCTCTTTCGCGAGCATCGCCTGCTGGCGCGCGTAGGCCGCCTCACGGTTTGCCTCGCGAACGGCACGCTCGCGTTCGTAGAAATCGTAATTGCCGCTGTAGACGGTGATTTCGCCGCCGTCGATTTCGGCGATCTTCGTGACAATTCGGTTCATGAAATCGCGGTCGTGCGACGTCATCAGCAGCGCGCCCTTGAATTCCCTGAGAAAGTCCTCGAGCCAGACGATCGATTCGATGTCGAGATGGTTGGTCGGCTCGTCCATCAGCAGCACGTCCGGACGTCCGAGCAGCACGCGCGCCATGGCGACACGCATCTTCCAGCCGCCCGAGAGCGCACCGACGTCGCCGTCAATCCGCTCGTCGTCAAAGCCAAGCCCGTGCAGCACCTCGCGCGCCTGGCTCTCGAGCGCATAGCCGCCGCCGTGCTCGTACTCTTCCTGCACCTCTCCGAAGCGCGCGAGGATCGAATCCATGTCGCCGGCCCGGTCGGGGTCGCTCATCGCCTGCTGCAGCGCTTCGAGCTCATGATGCAGATCACCGAGACGTCCGCTGCCGGCGATCCCTTCATCGAGCACCGAGCGTCCCGCCATCTCCTCGACGTCCTGGCGGAAGTAGCCGATCGTCAGCCGTTTGGGAACGGAGACCTCCCCCTCGTCCGGCGCCTCTTCGGCAACGATCATGCGGAAGAGCGTGGTCTTCCCGGCGCCGTTCGGACCCACGAGGCCGACCTTGTCGCCTGGATTGAGCTGGAAGGAGGCGTCTACGAAAAGAAGTTGCCGCCCGTACTGCTTGTTGACGTGAGATAAGGAGATCAAGGCTCCTTCAGGGCATCCGCAATTGCGCGGCGCAGCTTCGGGTCTTCGGGTGTGACCTCGCTCGGAAAGAACGCGCGAATGCGACCGTCCTTGCCGATCACGTACTTCGCAAAGTTCCAGGCGGGCAA
The DNA here is from genome assembly GCA_035764385.1 of Vicinamibacterales bacterium. Lineage (GTDB taxonomy): Bacteria > Acidobacteriota > Vicinamibacteria > Vicinamibacterales > UBA2999 > Gp6-AA40. The sequence continues at coordinate 1,420 of DASTZI010000251.1, read as the reverse complement.
ATGGCCGCTCGTCCCCAGATACGAGTAAACAGGTGACTGATCGCGTCCGGGCCGGGTGACGACCTTCGAAAACATCGGGAACGTCACGTCGTACGTCCGCTTGCAGAAGGTCGCGATCTCTTCAGCAGTGCCGGGCTCCTGTTCGCCGAAGTCGTTGCTCGGAAAACCGAGCACCGCGAACCCCTTATCCTTCAGCTCGCGATGCAACGCTTCGAGGCCCTTGTACTGCGGCGTGTATCCGCAGTAGCTCGCGACATTCACGACGAGCGCCACCTTGCCGCGGTAGTCGCCGAGATCGGCAGGCTTACCGAGCAGCGTCTGGGTTTTCAGGTCGTAGAAGGAAGCGGGACCCGCGGCCCCGCTCACGAATGAAAAGCCAAGAACGAAGCAGGCGATGGCGAATGCATCCGTGCGCATGGCCATCATCTTACGCCTGAACGGTCCGAACGGTCCGAACGACCCGAACGATCCGAACGATCCGAACGATCTCTCTATTGTTGGACGGTCACGATGCTAATTACCGGCGACATGGAGTACGAACCATTGCCCGTCTCGCGCACCGACTTGTCCCCATCGAAGTCGAGCAGGATCGAGGTCGTGCTGTTCGGCGCGATGTCGAATTCCCGGTTCAGCTTCACTTCACCCGACGGAATGGTCACGTTCACCGTTGGCTTGGTGAGGGTAAAGGAAGGTGCACACGTATTGCCGGTCGTTGCTTCGTCAAACGAGATCACGGCAGTGGCGACCAGCAGCCGAATTTGCGTGTAGTGCCCCGCCGTCAACTGGGTGGTGCCGAGGATGTCCTGTGCGTTCTGCAGCCGTTTCAAATCGCACGTGAGAGTCCCCGTCGTCACCTTGTTCCACGTGCCGTCTGCGGCGTCGGCCTGGTGCACGCTGACGTCCGTGAACGTGACAAGAAGAGCCTTTGCGTCGCTGAACGGACTGTCTTTCAACGCCATCCGCAGCGTTCCGGAGCCCGATGGACCAGTTCCTGAACCGCACGCCGATGTCGCGATTCCAGCGGTGAGGGCGAGAGCGAGGGGCCAACGCATTGTAAAAATCCTCCACAGTTCCCATGGCAACAGCCAGGCCAGCCACGGATGTGGCTACGGCCTTCGTTTCTCAACGACTTGCCCATGTGGCGTTTTGGCATGCATCCGCCTCAGCGACGAATCCGAGGTGCAGCTTTCAGTTCTGTTTCACGCGGAAGGGTTCATCTCAGGTTCATTATGCCGAGCGTATAAGGATCCACGGAGGACACGCCATGCATCGAATCGCGTTCGCGCTCCTCGTCGGTTCTTCTGTATCGCTTTTTGCTCAATCGAACGTTTCTTACCGCGTCACACATTCCTACGAACTCGGAGGCGACGGTGGGTGGGACTATATCGTCCCGTCACACGATGAGCACCGCATCTACATC